>NZ_SOFW01000037.1:0-285219 GCF_004402315.1 Cryobacterium sp. TMT1-3 | reverse complement strand
CACGACCGGACTGGTGTGCGTGACCGCGCCCACCGTCGACGAGCTCGATGCTGCAGTGGCGTCGATCGAGCAGGCTGCCATCCAGGCATCCTGCGAGACACGGCGGCTCGTGGGCCAGCAGGCGCAGGCTTTCACGGCCGCGGCACTGCCGTTATGTCGGAGAGTGTGACTCTCTTCGCCGATCTTTGCTGGATGGTTTTCCTTAGTCGCTCGCCCACATGCTGTCGACGATTCCGGCGTACGACAGCAGCGCGCGATCCGTATCGCTTTTCGCGCCTGGATATTCCAGCACCACCCAGTCCGACTGGTAGCCGTTATCCCCCAAGTCATTGGCGAAGGTCTCGGCGTCGTCCTTAATGTCAAAGCGATAAATCGAGATCTCATCCGCGCGAATGGCAGCCGAACAGCCAACCTCGACACAGGCGTCGTCTGAGATGTCTTGCGGATTCGTCACGGGCAGGTCGGGCTGACTTGTGAACGCGTCGACTACGTCATCGACGGTCATCGTCGAGCGAGGCTCGAGCACTGCTTGGCACCCAGTTAAAGTCAGCGTCAGGGCAACGAGGATCGCAGCTCGAGTAATCCCAGCCAGTTTCATGACTCATCGTCTCATACAGCCTGCGACGCAAATCACTGACGGTCGCATTGCGGTTGCCGCCGCGCACCTCCAGATCAAAGCGAGGAACGTGATTGGAGCGACGCATGCCTGAGTACGAATCAAAGAGCCGCACATCTCGATGGATCAGTGTCGTTTTTTTGCAAGGAGCTGAGGCCGACGCGGTGCTCGGCCTGATCGACCGGAGCGGCGCATCCGCTGCTTTCGACTACCTGCAGCCACGGGATCTCGGCAAGGCCACGACTGATGCCGCCCTCGAGAACGGGTACGTCTACGACCGCATCCCGGCCGGCCGCACCGACCACACCATCGAGCACGACGGCTCTCCGTACGCACTGACCTACAGCAGGACGTACCGGTACGTTTCGCTCTTGCGGTGGCATCCGCTTGAATCTGAAGTGCAGCCAACCCGCCCAGCTCCCCGTCGAGACGACATCTGGGCAGCCCCGCGGTCAACGCGCCAGACCGAGCGCACGGTCACGCTGTGAAAGACACCGCTGTGACCGAGCGGATGCACACGGCCGCGCTGGTCGAGCCGCGCGGCGAGTTGCGCCGCGACCGTCGCGCCCGCCGACGAGCGGCAGCGAAGATCGAAGCGGATGCGCAGAAGGCCAAGACTGTCGCCGCCCGCACGCGCTGGCAGGCGGAGCGTGACGAAGCACGATCGGGCGGGTACCTGCCCAAAGCCGGCGAGCCGGGTCCAGCTCAGCTGCGAACGCCCGGACGACTAAAACTCCCCAAGCACCAAGACACGACCGCGACGCTGTCCGGCCACTACCCGTTTCTCGCCGAGGCCGGACTCGGCTCGGCCGGCGTCTTCGTCGGTCAGGACCTCTACTCGGGCGGCTCCTTTGTTTATGACCCGTGGGTGCTCTACCAACGCGGAATGATCACCGCGCCGAATATCGTGCTGGCCGGCATCGTCGGCTCCGGCAAATCCTCCCTGGCGAAGTCGCTCTACACGCGCTCGCTCCCCTTCGGCCGGCGGGTCTATGTGCCGGGCGATCCGAAGGGCGAGCATACCGCCGTCGCCGAGGCCGTCGGAGGCAAGGCGATCATCCTCGGCCACGGACTTCGCAACCGGCTCAACCCGCTCGACGAGGGCCACCGGGCGGCCTCCGCGTCTGATGCCGAGTGGTCTGCGCAGCTGGCGGCGAGGCGGCGCGATCTGATCGGCGCCCTCGCCGAAACCGTGCTCGATCGCGTGCTCAGCCCGCTCGAGCACACGGCCATCGACCTCGCCTTGGCCGATGCAGTTCGAAGCGCCGAGGTGCCGATCCTGCCCATGGTGGTCGACCGCATCCTCTCCCCCAATCCCGAAGATGACGAGGGCCGCCTCGCCGCAGACGGACGCCTCGTCGGCCATGCACTGCGCCGACTCGTCGCCGGCGACCTCGCCGGGCTGTTCGACGGACCCTCCACCGTGCGCTTCGACCCGTCGCTCCCGATGGTCTCGCTCGACCTGTCGCGGGTGGCCGAGAACTCGACGCTCATCTCGGTACTGATGACGTGCTCGTCGGCGTGGATGGAATCCGCCCTCGCCGACCCAGCCGGCGGCCAACGCTGGGTCATCTACGACGAGGCATGGCGGCTCATGGCCTATCCGGCTCTGCTGCGCCGAATGGATGCCCAGTGGCGGCTCGCCCGCCACTTCGGCATCGCCAACATGCTCATCTTCCACAAGCTCAGCGACCTCGACAACGTCGGCGACTCCGGATCCGCCATGCGCGCGCTGGCATCGTCGCTGCTGGCGAACGCCGAGACGCGCATCGTCTACCGGCAGGAGCCGGACCAGCTCGGATCCACCGCGAGTGCGCTCGGGCTCAGCCGAACCGAGCAGAAGCTGCTGCCTGCGCTCGGTACCGGGCAGGGGTTGTGGCGGGTGAAAGATCGCAGCTTTATCGTGCAGCATCAGCTGCATCCGGACGAGCTCGCGGCGTTCGATACGACGGCGCGGATGATGTCTGGGCAATAGAGGTCTGGTTATGGAACGAGAAGCGCGGCTGACGCTCGCCGGACGACTCAAGGCCAGCGTCGTCTCCATCCGACGAGCGAAACTTCTCCCGCTCCCCCACGAGCCCGTTCAGCCGCACCGGCCCAAGTATGAATCTTCAAGCGGATGACCACCCAGCGACCGCAGACCACCCTCGGTGACGAGCTGACCAACCTCGGCATTGGACTCCTGATCGGTGCGGCATTTTTGGCCCTGCTCCTTCGTGGCTCGGGTACTATCGCGGCCTGGGCAGCTGGCACCAAGCAACCCGCTGGCGGGACGGAGACCGGGCTCGCCGTGCTCCTCGACCCAGGCAACCCGTCAGGGGCGCTGAAGGCGCCTGGTCTGAGCGCGGTCGCGTATTGGGTGACAGTGATCTTGCTGGTGGGGCTTGCCTCCGGTCTGGGATTTTGGTTGTGGCGTTTGTCTAGGGGAGTCACAATAAAGACCGACCCTTTCCGCATCGCTGGCATCGCGACCCGTACCGAAGTCGTCCGGGCCGCGTCGCATTCGGCCATCATGAAGCGCGCAGCGCACCTTCGACCGTCGCTCGCGAAGGCCAGCCCGAGCGATGTTGGGTATCGGATCGGGCGATCGCGCGGTACGGCGGTGTGGGCCAGCGTCGAAGACTCCATTCTGGTCATCGGCCCGCCTCGTTCCGGCAAGGGGGCGCACATTGTGATCAATGCCATTCTCGATGCTCCCGGCCCGGTCGTGACCACGTCGACACGCCCCGATAACCTCACGACCACGCTACGTGCGCGGCAACGAATGGGACCAGTTGCGGTATTTGATCCGCAGCAATTGGCCGCGGGCGTGCCGGTGGGACTGCGGTGGTCGCCGATTCGGGGCTGCGAGGATCCGCTCACGGCGATGATTCGCGCGGCCGGGCTCGCTGCAGGGACCGGACTCGCCGCGGGCGGCGTCGACGGCGGCGGGTTCTGGGAAGCCAAGACCCGCACGGCCCTGCAATCGATGCTGCACGCGGCCGCGCTCGACCACTGCTCGCCCGCTGACCTCTTTCGGTGGACCCTCGACCCGGCCGCCGCCCACAATGCAGTCTCCATACTGTTGAGCACGCCGGGCGCGGCCACCGGCTGGGGCGACTCCCTCCGGGCCACGCTCGAGGCCGACCCGCGCACCCGGGATTCGATATGGCAAGGGGTCTCACTGTCGTTGGGCGCCTTGGCTGACCCACGCGTGTTGGATGCCGTCTCTCCGCCAGAGGGCGAGGGGTTCGACCCCGAGGGGTTCCTACGCAGCAACGGCACCCTCTACCTGCTCGCCACCGGCGCGGGCTCGAACAACTCGGCCGCTCTGGTGTCGGCGTTCGTCGAGGACCTCGTCGAAACTGCCCGCCGCATCGCCGCCCGAAGCGCCGGTGCGCGACTCGACCCGCCGCTGCTGCTGGCGCTCGATGAGATCGGCAACCTAGCGCCACTCCCCTCGCTTCCCACGCTGATGGCGGAGGGCGGCGGCACCGGAATCACAACCATGCCCGTGCTGCAGTCACTCGCTCAGGCCCGCACGAAGTGGAGCGACAACGCTGCCGGCACCATCTGGGACTCTTCGATCGTCAAGATCGTGCTCGGCGGCGGGTCCAACTCGCGGGACCTTCACGACCTCTCCACCCTGATCGGCGACCGGGACGAAACCACGGACTCGACGACCGTTGGCGATCGCGGGTCACGGTCATCGCAGCGGTCCATCCGCCGTGTACCGATCATGCCGCCCGACACAATCCGCACCCTGCCCTTCGGCACCGGCCTAATCATGCTCCGGGCGGCGCCGCCGATCATCGCGAGCTTGCAAATGTGGACCGCCCGCTCGGATGCCAAAGCCCTGCGCGCGAATCGAGCGGAGATCGAGGGGTTGATGAGAGCGCCAAACCGGGGCGTGCCAGAGTCGGAGCCAAAAAAAATCCGAACTGACGACCCAAGTCGAGGTCGCTCGGCTCCTGCGCCGTCGAAAGCGGATACTGTCAGCGACGGTGACCTGATGCATCCCGTCGAGGCCTCGGACGATTAAGAATATTCACCTATCCGGCAGGTCTGCGGCATGGAGTGTGCTGCGCACCTCCTGGTGAGCGCGGACCACGATGGTCCGTCCCAATCACAGGAGGTCAAGTCCCATGGCATTTCACACCCAGCAATCGCTATCCGGTTTCATCGCTTCCGACCCTCAGCAGTCGGTCATCGAGAACGGCGACACCCGCTTCTACGTGCGCGTCGGCCAGCCGCACTTCCGTCACGAATACAGCGGCAGCTTCACCGCGCTCGAGCCGACGTTCCACGACCTCGTCGCCTACCGCGCCACCGCCGAACGGGCTCTTAACCGACTCGCCAAAGGTGACAGCTTTGTCGCCGAAGGGTATGTGCGCACCTTCCAGGTCGAGCGCGACGGCGAATTCATTCAACGCGAAGAGTTCGTTGCCAAGAAGATCGGCCATGATCTCGCGCGCACTAACTATCAGGTCACTAGAACCAATCGCTCAGCTCCGGGCAGCGAACAAGACGCTGCGGCAACGCAGACGGCAATCGTCAGCGAGACGGAACCTGCTCACGCCAGCTCGTGGTGGTGAAACAGCGATGGCAGAATCCTTGGTCGAGTGGGCATCCGGTGAACACGACGACGCTTTCGGAGCAAGCTCGTTGGACGATCTCGACACGCCACTCATGGCGGAGCCGCCGCATCCGATCAACTGGAACCTCCTCAGCGCCGACGACGCCGAAGCCGAATGGATCGAACTCAACCGCTGGGTGAACTGGCTGCGACGCACCTACGGCCTGCCAGCATCCGTCGTCCCGCCGTTCTGGCATCGACACCCCGAACTCGTCTGGGAACTCTCCGCACTGCACCTGCACTGGCTCGGAGCCTACGACCCCGACCAGCACGGCTCCGCCCCGCTCGGCTGGCACCGTGACTTCGCGGATACCCGCCAGCGCCTCCGCGACTGGGTGGCGGTCTCAGGGACCCGACTGGAACGCGACCGATCGACGCGGCAGGCGGCATGGCCAGGAGAACCGCCGGCCTACGCCGTCGAGGACGTCGTCATCGGCGATCGCGACGAGGACTTCGTGCAGTTCGTCGTCGACGACGTGGCCAGGCGGCGCGAGTCCGAGGCTGTGTTTGATGCTCGGGCAAAATCCGGTTAGTTCCGATTATGGGCGAGAAATCAGGACACCGCTTGCCCACAACCAGACCCAAGAACGTCACCGCGAGCATCTCAAGACAGTTGAGCGTGTCGCGTCCACGATAAGTTGTCCTCATGGGGGCTAAGGCGAGGCGAGCGGCAAACAGCAGAGCGCAGTTTAATGACGTACGAATCGGCGAAGCGCTGCTGGATGCGGTCGCGGGGTGGAGCGAATGGTGCCACCGCAGGGTTGATAGTATCCATCCGCTGGAGGGTGAGCGCGGCCGCGTACGTCATTCGATTGATTGCACCCCACCACCCGACCCGCGCCTCGCGTATCTCCCGAGCCAACGGCGAAAACGACGCGTCGACCACGTGGGCGGTCCCGTTGTGATCCCCTTAGGGATCGTGTCTAAAGGGCCGATGCGCGAACTCGACGCCCGGCTCAGTGACGGCACTCCGCTACCTTTGCTCGGCATGGGTGAGAATGTGGACCTTAGCGTGGCTATGCTCGCACATGCGCTCCAGACGCAAGGCATCCCCATTGGCTCTTCGCTGGAGAGAGTCTTGAGACTAATTGCAGGTCCAGCAAGCATTGCTCCGTTCCCCGGCGACGTGGCCGATGATCTTGCTCAATCCGGATCGTTCCGTGGTGAACAGTTCTGGCGACCCGACGACCTCGACCCTGTTGTGAGTAATCTGGTGCGTGATTTGGGGCATGGTTTTCTTCTCTCATGCTTGCTGCCTTCCGATCGTGCTGGTGTCCGTCAAATTCTGAAAGTGTCCTTCCACTGGAGGATCGAGCCCGCAGAGGGCGGATATTTCACTCTCGCCCTTCACCGGCTTCGAGCGAGTCTTCGGTTCGCAAGTCGATCCATCGAATTGCCGATGACGGCCGCCAGCGATGCAAGTTCGTACCATCTCGAGTTTCAGACGCCCGACGGACTCGATTGTTCTCGTCTCGAATTGCCGTCAGGGGGACGTGTCGAATCACCTGGGATGCTCGACGCAAGCGGCCAACCTGTGGCACACGTTCACGCCACTTACGCGCATCCGCCCACAGGGACAGCTCGTATATTGCTCAAAGTGTCCCGCAGCGGGTTGTCGGCGAATGCGACACTCTCGACATTTCTTACGGCCACGATCATGTGGTTGGCTATATTGCTGCCGGGCGCGAAGACTGCCCTGATAGATTCAGCAGACGGGGCAGCTGCCCTAATCCTCGCTGCGCCTGCTCTCCTCATTGGCCTTACTGCTGGGCAGCGAGAGAGCGCACTAGCTGCATGGGGCCTTGGCCCACTACGTTTCATCATTCTCAGCTGTTCGATGGGCCTGTTCGCTGTGGCAGGCAGCGTTGTGGGCGTTCTCCACGAGCCGTGGAGCACGGCGCTCTGGTGGACCGTCGCATCGGCAGCGTCGTTGTTTCTTTTCCTTCTTCTCGTTGGCCGAATTCGACCCTAAAATTTGTGTCAAGAGGGCGATGGAAACCCCCAATGTCAGCGGCCCACGGTAGGCTCAACAAAAGTCGGCAGAGGAAGGAAACCCCCGTGGCAAAAAGAGACTCATCCGAACCCACTTCTAACGTGCGCCGGAACGAACGGACCGTCTCGGGCGGCCGCATGACGACAATTGCGCTACAACGAACGTCAGCCCATGTTGTGAAAAAAAACGCGAGCAGCGCCTTGCGGAGTTCCACGTCCAAAGTTGGCCTGAGCAGGTTCTCCTAGCCGGACCCTGCGAGGGAATCTCAGGCATCCCAAGGCGCGATCGAGAACTTTTCTAACACCTCCTGGCGTTCGGCGGATAAATTCAGGCCATTGCAGCTGTTGGTCTATAAGTCGAGACGCAGCACCCGTAGTTAATCGTGTGTCCCTCTATCAGCCACTGAACAGCAGCAGCAAACCGCAGGGCGGTTGTGTTACGCCGCACATCTTGGACTGCGAACACGTCAAATCGTGAGACGACCTGAGCAATGCAAGCTCCGGAGTACCAATCCCTCACCGGAGAGTTCCCCATGTTTTGCGTGCCACTTGGCCGTGAGGTTTCCAAACGCACGTAGATTCCAGGTCGCAATCAGAGGATCTGCGGGACCCTTCACTCGTACCACCCTCGGCCAATGTTGCCTTGAAAACTTCCAGATTCACGCCACATCGAGCGGCATTGTCGACGTCATGACGTGCCGAACCATAGGTTCACCCGCAGCGGAATGAGCAAGCGCACCCTTCCCACACGCGGCAAGATTAGCCCAAATCAACTTAGTAAGTTCGACTCTTTAAAGGAGGCTTCCGAGCGCGTCGTCCATTATTTGCGCGGTGATCGGGTCGACCAACTCGGCGGAAACGACGTAGCTGGCGCGGGTGACCTGTTCGTTGGAGTGTCCGAGGAGCCGCGACGCGAGTGTGATGCCCGCAACGGATTCAATGAGCGTGGCCGCCGTACGTCGAAAGATGTGGGTTGAGAACTCCCGCACTTCGATCCCGGCGACTTCCAGCGCGGTCTCATTGTCGGCCACAAAGGTCCGGAGCAACCGTTCGACGTTGCTGACACTACGTGGTTCGCCCGTCTTCGTCGCAAAGAGGTAAGCCTCCTTATCTCGGCTCGCCTCTGACAGTTGTCGGCGGATCGCGGTCGCCGCGAAACTCGGCAGGGCGATGCGCCGCTTCTGCCGGGACCGTTTCGGCGAAGGCTTCCTACGCAGCCCCTCGGCGCGAGTCTGAGTGATCGTGCCCGCGATGAGCAGAGTGGGCGGGTTTGCGGTCACGTCGACATCGCATCGCCGCAAGGCCAGTACCTCGCCGATACGGGCGCTGGTGCCGACCATGATCCACATGGCGTTCTCCAACAGTCGTGCGTTAGGGCGCGGACCAAAATGGTCTCCCCCAGACCGCCAGGATCGCATGAGGGCGCGCACGATTTCCAATTGCCCAGGGGTGAGGGCCGATTCCTTCTTGGGCGACAACGGCAGGGCGCGGGCGTCGCGCACGGGGTTGAAGGCGAGCACTCCGTGTTCGATCCCGGTAGCGCAAATCTGCGAGAACATACTGCGAGCCTTGCGAGCTGCCGATAGCGACTTGGTCTCGCGGATGTGCTGCAGAATGCGGTTGCACCGCAACACAGTCAGGTCGGTGAGGAGCAAGTCCCCGCACTCGGGAATGATGACGTTGTTGACGCTGAACTCGTACGTCTCGATTGTGGAGATTTCGACCGTTCCCGACCGACGCTTGTCGTCCAGGAAGACCATCGCAGCCTCCGCAATCGTCGAGTACGCAGTCAATGACAGCCCGGTCATGCCATTTCGGAGCAGCTCGGCCTGGTCGTCTAGTGCTCGGCGGGCCTCCACCTCGGTGGCACGTGTTCCTTTCAGCCGGTGGAGCGTACCGAACTCATCCCGCATCCGTGCATGTGCCTGGATCTGTCCGTTCGCCAGAACGACGAGGCGGATGGTGCCAACTTCGCCCGCGCGCATTCGCCGCCTAGGCATGCATGGCCAATGACTCAAACCAGGCGAGAACCTCGCGGCGCATATATCTAACATGACGGCCCATGCGTCGATATGGCGGCCCGGTGCGAGTCTGCCACCACTCCTCGAGCGTGCGGGGCGAGACCTGCAACAGGTCGGCAACCTGCTGCCCGGTCATGATTTCTGCGTCGTCGTCACTCATGACAATGAGGTGCGACACAGCCTTCCGACCTAGTACGCAGCGACACGTAGGTGGCCGGGCTAGTCGCCGTCGGTGGCGCGAAAAAGGCGTCTGGGAATCGTTTTTGGCACCCAAAGTGGCACTTTGGGCCGTGAACGGTGTGTCTGGAAACAAGAAATGCCCCTGGTTTCCGCGGAAACTCAGGGGCTAGTGCTGGGGTACCTGGACTCGAACCAAGAACAAATGAACCAGAATCATCCGTGTTGCCAATTACACCATACCCCAATGCCTAATCCGAAGATCGGGCCGAGTAGTAGCCTAGCCCACTCGGGCCGGAGAGGCCAAACCGAGGTGTCCCCCGGCGAGTCGAAGCCCCTCCGGCCCCGCGATCACGCGGCCGCTACGACCGCGAGGGCCCGATCGAGGCGATCCAGGGTCTCGGCCTGTCCCAAAATCTCCATGGACTCAAATAGCGGCGGTGAGATCTTGCGGCCCGACAGCGCGACGCGCAACGGTCCGAAGGCGACGCGCGGCTTCAGCCCCAGTCCCTCGATGAGCGTGTCGGCGAGCAGCGCGTGCACCCGATCGGTGTTCCATTCCGCTGACGGAATATGTTCGAGTGCGGTGCGCGAGGCGCCAAGAATGTCGGCGGCGTTCTGCGGGAGCGAGGCGAGGGCATCCGCTTCGAGAGTGAGGTCAGCGCCGGTCACGAACAGAAAACCGAGCATGGCGGGCGCTTCACCGAGCAGGGCGATGCGCTCTTGGATGAGCGGGGCGCCCTGGGCGAGCAGGGCCAGGTCGGCTTCGCTCGGGGTCTCGCCGAGTACGCCGGCGGTCACCAGGTAGGGAACCAGGCGAGCGGCGAAGTCGGCGGCGTCGAGCTGACGAATGTGGTCGCCGTTGATCGATTCGGCCTTCTTGAGGTCGAAGCGGGCCGGGTTCGGGTTGACGTTCACGACGTCGAACGCGGCCGTGAACTCATCGATCGAGAACACGTCGCGGTCGTGAGTGAGCGACCAGCCGAGCAGGGCGAGGTAGTTGAGCAGGCCCTCGGGGATGAATCCGTGGTCGCGGTGCAGAAACAGATTCGCCTCGGCGTCGCGCTTGCTGAGTTTCTTGTTCTTGTCACCCATCACGTAGGGCAGGTGGCCGAAGCGGGGCACGAAGGTGGTCACGCCAATGTCGATGAGCGCGTGGTACAGCGCGATCTGGCGCGGGGTCGACGAGAGCAGATCCTCGCCGCGCAGCACGTGGGTGACGCCCATGAGCGCATCGTCGACGGGGTTGACGAACGGGTAGAGCGGATGCCCGTTCGGGCGCACCACCACAAAGTCACTGAACGAGCCGGCCGGAAAGGTGATCTCGCCGCGCACGAGGTCGACGAAGGAGAGCTCGGTGTCCGGTACCCGCAGGCGGAGCGCCGGGGACCGGCCCTCCGCGCGGTAGGCGGCCTTCTGCTCGTCGGTGAGGTCGCGTTCGAAGTTGTCGTAGCCCATCTTGGGGTCGCGGCCGAGGTCGCGGTTGCGGGTCTCGATCTCTTCGCCGGTGACGAAGCTCTCGTAGATGTGGCCGCTGGCCTTGAGCTGGTCGATGACACCGCGGTAGATGTCGTAGCGCTCGCTCTGGCGGTATGGCGCCTGGGGTCCACCGACGTCGACGCCCTCGTCCCAGTCCAGTTTCAGCCAGCGCATTGCCTCGACGAGCTGCAGAAAGCTCTCTTCGCTGTCGCGGGCGGCGTCGGTATCTTCGATGCGAAAGATCATCTTGCCACCGGTGTGCCGGGCGTAGGCCCAGTTGAACATGGCGGTACGAACGAGGCCCACGTGGGGGGTTCCGGTCGGCGAGGGGCAGAACCGCACGCGAACGTCGGATCCGGTGGCGGTGGAAAACGGGTGTGCAGTGGTATCAGACATTACTCACGATTCTAGTTGCGCGAGCCCTGCCCTACTTCTTTCCGGGCCCGGGCCCGGAAACTGGGCCCATGATCAATCGTGGTCCCGGTTCCGTAAGGTGGGCCCGAGATTCGGGCAGGCTCGACCTAGCCGACCTGCGCGATGGCGGCGATGGCGCGCAATGCCGCAGCCAGGGCGGGCACGCGCTCGGCCCGGGCCGCCGTCACGGCGTGCAGGGTGCGATGATCCTGCCCGGTTGTGGCGCGAATTGAGACGCCCGCGCGAACGCCGGCCGATTCGATCGCGAGCGCCGGCAGCAGTGCCACGCCGATGCCGGCCTCGACCAGGCCGAACACGGCGGCGACATTGTCGGTCTCATAGCTGATGCGTGGCGTGAATCCGCGGCGATCACACAGGTCGAGCAGGTGGCCGCGGCAGCGCGGGCAGCCGGCCACCCAATTCTCGTCGGCGAGGCCGCCCAGGTCGACTGGCGCACCGGTTTCGGGCTCAGCGCCGGCGAGCGGATGCCCGACCGGCAGCACGAGCATCATCTCGTCTCGCCGCAGGGTAGCCACCCGCAGCCCCTGCGCGCTCTCCCGGTGTGGATCCACCCGGTCTCCCGGGTAGCTGAACGTGATGGCCAGGTCGGCGCGGTTCTCGCGCACGGCTGCAACGGCTTCGGGTGGTTCGGCCTCGAGATAGGTGATGCTGATCTGCGCATGCTGCTGCTTCATGCGCGCCAGCAGGCTCGGCACGAGCGTAGCGGATGCCGACGGGAACGCCACCAGACGCACGAGCCCAGAACGCAACCCCTGCAGCTCGGCGATCTCCCCCGCCGCCGCATCGAGCGCGGTTTCCACGGTCACGGCGTGCCGGGCCAGCACGAGACCGGCCTCGGTGAGG
This sequence comes from Cryobacterium sp. TMT1-3, assembly GCF_004402315.1. Taxonomy (NCBI): domain Bacteria; kingdom Bacillati; phylum Actinomycetota; class Actinomycetes; order Micrococcales; family Microbacteriaceae; genus Cryobacterium; species Cryobacterium sp. TMT1-3. Next base: position 273,041 of record NZ_SOFW01000037.1, on the reverse strand, counting down.
CGAACGCCTCGTCCGACCCGCTCAACCACGGCGAGTCCGAGCCTCTGCTCGAGTCGTTTGAGCTGCTGGCTCACCGCCGGCTGGCTGTAGCCGAGGGCGGCTGCGGCGGCCGTGATGGAGCCGGTTTCGTGCACCGCCCGCACCACGCGCAGGGCAAGTGCGTCGAGGTCGGGGCCCTGGCCAGGGAGATGACTCATGCACCAATCATAACGGCGGCTTATGCGTTGCATCGAATACTGGCCATTGTCGCATGAATAGCCTCTGGCCAGACTGGAATCATGACTCCAGCACCGCTTCGCACCAGCAGCCCCGCTGTGAGCACCCTGACTCTCGCCGAAGCCCGTACCCGATATACCTCCGGTCGCGGCTACCTCGCTGCCTGCACCCTCGGGCTGCCGACGATCGACACAATCGCCGCGATGCGCGCCGACACAGAGGCCTGGGCGCGCGGTGAGTCCTGCGCCTCCCGCTACGGCGAGGTGGTCGAGCGGGTGCGCGCGGGATACGCCGACCTGGTGGGGGTCACGCCCGACCGCGTCGCGATCGGCTCGCAGACCTCGGTCATGGCGGGCTTGGTCGCGGCGAGCATTCCCGACGGCGCCGAAGTCGTGCTGCCGCGGGGTGACTTCAGCTCGATGGTGTTCCCGTTCCTCGCCCAGGCGCACCGCGGTGTGACCGTGCGGCAAGTAGACCTGGCAGACCTGGCCGCGAGCCTCACCGAGAACACCTGGCTCGTGGCGTTCTCGCTCGTGCAGTCCGCCACCGGAACCCTCGCCGACAGCGCCGCCATCCGGGCCGCCGCCCGTGCAACGGGCACCTTCACGCTGTGCGACACGACCCAGGCGGCGGGGTGGATGCCGGTGGACGCATCCGTTTTTGACGCCACCATCTGCCACAGCTACAAGTGGCTCGGCGCCCCGCGCGGAGTGGCCTTCTTCACCGTCTCCGACGCGTTCGCAGCGAAACTGCACCCGGTGTATGCCGGCTGGTACGCGGGAGACGACCTGTGGGCATCCTGTTACGGCCCCGAGATGGCGCTGGCCGCCGATGCCCGCCGCTTCGACGTGTCGCCGGCCTGGCCGGCCTGGGTCGGTGCCGAACCGGCCATCGACCTGTTCCGCAGCCTCGATCTGGCTGCGGTGGCCGCCCACAATGCGGGCCTCGGCGATGCCCTGTGCGACGGGCTCGGCCTGCCGCGACTCAGCCAGGCCATCATCAGCTGGCCGGATGCCGGTGGTCGCGACCTCGCACGCCTCACCGCCGCCGGCCTCACAGCTTCGGGTCGGGCCGGCCGCGCCCGCGTCGCATTTCACCTCTTCAACGACGAGGACGACGTGACCCTGGCTCTGAACGCGCTTCGTCCCTGACGCGAGCGGACGAGGAGTCCCCACAATCACCTCGGATGTCCGCGAGGTCGATGGTTCAGATCAGTTGACAACCAAATTGCCGGTGCGCACGATCATCTTGCCGGTGTTCTCGCCGCGCATGAGGCCGAGGAACGCGTCGACTGCGTTCTCGACGCCGTCGACGACTGTCTCGTCGAAGACGATCTGGCCGGAAGCGAGCCAGTCCGCCATCTCAGCGGAGAATGCCGGGAGGTGCGACCAGAAGTTGCCGATGGTGAAGCCCGTGAGGGTCAGGCCGCGGGTGACGATGTTAGACATGTTGTTCGGGCCGACCGGAGCATCCGTGCTGTTGTACAACGAGATCGCGCCGCACAGCGCCGCACGCCCGCCGTCGTTGAAGGAGGCCAAAGCTGCCTCGAGGTGCTCGCCACCGACATTGTCGAAGTAGACATCGATTCCGTCGGGCGCTGCAATGGCCAGCTGATCCGTGATAGAGCCGTTCTTGTAGTTGAACGCGGCGTCAAAGCCGTACTTGCTCGTGAGCAGGGCCACCTTCTCGGGCGATCCGGCCGAGCCGATAACGCGCTTGGCGCCCTTGAGCCGGGCGATCTGTCCGACCATACTGCCGACGGCACCCGCTGCGCCGGAGACGAACACGGTGTCGCCTTCCTTGAGCCTGGCGACCTCGAGCAGGCCGACGTAAGCGGTCAGGGCGGTCATTCCGAGCACCCCGAGATAGGCGGAGAGCGCGACATCCGGAAGCTCGGGAACGACGCGGAATCCGGCGGCATCCTCCTGCACCAGGTCACGCCAGCCGTAAGCGTGGGTGACGACGTCGCCGACGGCGAACGCATCGGTAGCGGAGGCGACGACCCGGCCGACCGCCGCGCCGGTCATGGTCTCACCGAGCGCGAACGGCGGCACGTAGCTCTTCACATCGTTCATCCGACCTCGCATGTACGGGTCAACGGATACGAATTCATTGGCGACGCGAACCTGGCCGGCCGTAAGCTCCGGCAGGTCGACGGTCACGGTGCGGAAGTCCGCATTCGTCGGCCAGCCGACGGGACGGTTCACGAGTTGGATCTGGGTGCTGACGGTGGATGAGGCCATGCTGGGCTCCTCTGCTAGTTTTAGAACGATCGTTTTACTATATATTGGACCAATCGGTACACAAAATTTGCCGATCGTCGAAGCGGATCCGAGGAGCGAACATGGGGCGGCTGCAAACCTTCGACAGCGGCGTGGTCGTGCAGGCTGCACGTGACCTGTTCTGGGATAAGGGGTACGACGGTGTATCCCTGGCTGAGCTGGAGTCGGCGACGGGCGTGGGCCGCTCCAGCCTCTACCACGCCTTCGGCAGTAAACGCGGGCTCTTTGACGCTGCGGTCTCCGACTATCTGCAGAGTGTTATTGGGCCTCGATTGGTCGGGCTGCGCGCGGGCGCAACGGATGCCTCGGCGCTGCTCGACTACTTCGACAGCCTCGCTCAGTCGACAGCCGCGCTGGCGGACGACTCGCCGCGTTCCGGATGCCTCCTGGTCAATTGCGCGGCCGGCCTCGGCGCCCACGACGACTCGGCTCGTACTGTCGTGGAAGGCTATCGCGCCGAACTGTCCGAGGCTCTGCGGCAGGCCCTCGCTGCCGTGTCATCCCACGCGGATGCCGCACCAGTGCGCATCGATGAGCGCGTGCGCACCCTGGCCTCCCTGTCGATGAGCGCGATGCTCGTCGCCCGGGTGAACCGGGATGAAGCGATCGCCCTGCTGAACACGGCGTCGAACCAGGTCAGGGCCTGGTTCCCCGACGCCATGGGCTGAGTCCCGCGGCCGGATCCGGCCCCGGATCTGTGTCTGGATCTGGGCACCCGCTGCGCGGGTCAGGCCGGGCGCACCACCGGGTTCACGAGCGTTCCGATTCCGGCGATCGACACCGTGACGGTGTCGCCGTCGACCACGTCGGCCGGGGTGTCCAGCGGTCCGGCCAGAATCACGTCGCCGGGCAGCAGGGTGGACACGCTCGAGGCGAACGCCACGAGTGCCGCAACGACGTCTTCGGTCGTCCGGTCGTCGTCGCCGAGCGAGAGAGCCTGAAATTCCTCATCGTTGATGAGCCCGCGCAGGGGCGACAAAGCCTCGTCGAACTCGGTCTCGACGACTGGGCCGAGCGGCAGGAATGTGTCAAAGGCCCCCGCTAACCCTGAAGCCAGGTCGGCCGCGGTCACGACCGTCGCGACCGTGTAGCCGAAGACGCGACCGAGGGCATCCGCTGCCGAGACGTTCTTGGCGACCTTGCCGATGACGATGGCGAGCTGGCCGTCGACTTCGACCCGCGAGGAGGCGGCCGGCAGCACGATGGCGTCGCCGGGGCCAACGACGGCGGTGTTGGGCCGAAGCACGAACGCCTCGGCCGACACCACTGCGACGATCTTCGAACGCGGAATCACCGGCGCGAGCAGCTTCACGTCGGCCAGGGCCACCCGGTCGCCGGTCGTGTCGAATCCGGCAAACATCGGGTCGTTTGTGAGCACGACCAGTTCGTCGTCGTCAACGATGCCGAACGCGATGGCGCCCTGGTAGCTGTAGCGTGCTATCTTCACGTGTCTCGATTCCCCCTATACAAGGCCAAAAGCTTCAGTCTAGGCGGGTGAGCCAGCCGTGCCGGTCGGGCACGCGCCCATACTGAATGTCGGTGAGTTCCTGGCGCAGCGACAGGGTGATCGCGCCGGCCGGGGCATCCGCTTCGCCGATCGTGAAGTCCCTGGCCTTCAGCTGGCCGATCGGAGTGACGACGGCGGCGGTTCCACAAGCGAAGACCTCGGTGATAGCACCCGATGCGACACCGTCACGCCACTCGCCCAGCGTCACGTCGCGCTCCTCAACGGTCATGCCGCGGTCGCGGGCGAGCTGCATGATGCTGTCGCGGGTGACGCCCTCGAGGATGGACCCGGTCAGGCGCGGCGTGACGATCGTGTCGGTGCCGTGCACGAAGAACACGTTCATGCCGCCCAGTTCGTCGATGTGGCTACCGGTTTCACCGTCGAGAAAGAGCACCTGGGCGCAGCCGTTCTCGTAGGCCTCCATTTGGGGCAGCAGGGACGCGGCGTAGTTGCCGCCGCACTTGGCGGCGCCCGTTCCGCCGCGGCCCGCGCGGGAGTATTCGGTCGACAGCCAGATCTTCACCGGGGCGACGCCATCGGCGAAGTAGGCGCCGGCCGGGCTCGCGATCACGTAGAAGCTCACCTTGTGGGCGGCGCGCACACCGAGAAAGCTCTCGTTGGCGATCATGAACGGCCGCAGGTACAGGCTGGTCTCCGGCGCGGACGGCACCCAGTCGCCGTCGATGGCGATCATCTGCTTGACCGACTCGATGAAGTCTTCCACCGAGAGTTCGGGCAGCGCGAGGCGGTGCGCCGAGCGCTGCAGGCGCTGCGCGTTCTTCTCGGGCCGAAAGGTCCAGATGGAGTTGTCGGCGTGCCGGTAGGCCTTGAGGCCCTCGAAGATCTCCTGGCCGTAGTGCAGCACCGAGGAAGCGGGGTCGAGCAGCAGCGGGCCGTAGGGAGTGACGCGGGCGTCGTGCCAGCCGGCGTCGACCGACCAATCGATCGTGACCATGTGGTCGGTGAAATGCTTGCCGAACCCCGGGTCGGCGAGGATCTCGTCGCGTTCAGCTTCGGCGCGTGCTTCGGTCGACGGGGTCAGCGCGAAGCTCAGTGGAAATGTGTCGGTCTTGCTCATTTGAGTACCTTGTCTGTCAAAAGCGTCACGATGGCGTCCCCCACCTCAGCGGTGCTGCGTCGCACCGTCTTGGTGCGACGCGCCAGGTCGTCGGCCACGGCCTCGTTGACGCGAGTCGCGGCATCCGTCAGCCCGAGGTGATCGAGCAGCAGCGCCACCGAGAGGATAGCCGCGGTCGGGTCGGCGAGTTGCTGGCCGGCGATATCGGGCGCCGAGCCGTGTACCGGCTCGAACATGCTGGGAAAGCGACCCGTCGGGTTGATATTGCCGGAGGCCGCCAGGCCGATGCCGCCGCTGATTGCCGCCGCCAGGTCGGTGAGAATATCGCCAAAGAGGTTATCGGTGACGATCACGTCGAATCTACTCGGGTTCGTCACGAAGAAGATAGTCGCCGCGTCGACGTGCAGGTAATCCACCGCGACCAGGGGGTAGTCGGCGGCTACTTGGTTCACGATGCGCTGCCACAGGCTGCCGGCGAAGACGAGCACGTTGGTCTTGTGCACGAGCGTGAGCTGTTTGCGTTCGCGACCCTGAGCCACCTCGAAGGCGTACCGCACGACGCGTTCCACCCCGTAGGCGGTGTTGACCGAGACCTCGTTGGCGACCTCCTGCGGGGTGCCCCGGCGAATAGCGCCGCCGTTGCCGACGTAGGGGCCTTCGGTGCCCTCGCGCACGACGACGAAGTCGACCACGCCGGGAGCGGTGAGGGGGCTGGTGACGCCGGGGTAGATCGTGCAGGGACGCAGGTTGACGTAGTGGTCGAGCGCGAAGCGCAGGCCGAGCAGCAGTCCCCGCTCGATGTTGGCGCCTTTCAGGCGGGGATCGCCCGGAACGCCGCCGACGGCGCCGAGCAGAATAGCGTCGTTCTGACTGATCGCCGCGAGGTCGGCATCTGTGAGCACGTCGCCGGTCTCGAGGAACCTCGCGGCACCGAGCTGAAAGGTGCTCGTCTCAATCGTGACCTCGTCACGGGCGGTTACGGCGCCGAGCACCTTCACAGCCTCAGCGACGACTTCCGGTCCAATCCCGTCTCCGGGAATGACAGCGAGTTTGATAGTACGAGACATGCGGCTCCGAACCAGTCAGCGAACACCTGAATTGCGTATAGTCAAACCTTACCTTTGTCGCTGAACTGCCTAGGCTGGTCACCAGCGCATCACCACTGCACACCCAACGGAAAGAAGGACATCGTGAGTATCGGACTGGGAATCTTTCTGCTGGTTGTCGGCGCCATTCTGGTGTGGGCCCTCGACATCACGGTCACCGGAGTGGACCTGCAGCTCGTCGGTTACATTCTGCTCGCGGCCGGTGCCCTCGTGACGATCCTCGGCATCGTGCTGATGACACGTCGCCGCAACAGCGTGACCACCACACGCACCATCGCCGACCCGGTGAACGGCGAGCAGGTCACCCGTCGGGAGAACTCGATCGATGACCTGTAGCTAGCGGGCTCGACGCAGCGCGACCAGCGCCACGACGGCCGCTCCGAGCACAAGGGCCACGCCGATCCAGGCGGTGAGGCCGACACCGCTGTCAAAAGCGTGCCGCGCCGAATCGAGCAGCTGCTCGGCCACCCCGGCGGGCAGCTGCTCGGCCACGGCCACGGCTCCGCCGAGGGTCTCCCCCGCCGCCAGCCGTTCGGCGGTGGTCAGCCCCTCCGGCAGCAGCACGGCCGCGCGATACGACACGGTCAGGATCGTGCCAAGAACGGCCGTTCCGAGCACCGCGCCCAGTTCGTAGGCCGTCTCCGACACAGCGGATGCCGCGCCCGCCTTATCGGCCGGCGCCGTCGCCACGATCAGCTCGTTCGAGACGGTCTCGGCCGCACCGATTCCGATGCCGAGCAGAACGAAGGCCACGCCGATCCAGAAGGCGTCGATCTGCCCTCCGCGCAGGGCGATCGACGCGAACCCGGCGACCGACACCAGAAGGGCCGCCGGCACCACCCGTGACGGCCGCACCCGGCGGGCGATCGGCACGATCAGCAGTCCGGCCACGATCATCGCGGCCAGGCCGGGAACGAGCACGAGTCCGGCCGACAGCGGCGAGAGTCCGAGCACGAGTTGCAGGTGCTGGGAGATGAAGAACAGGCACCCGACGAGCGCCGTCACGCTGAGCAGGTTGACACCGACGGCGCCACTGAAGGCGCCGCGCCGGAACAGACCCATGTCGAGCATGGGGTTCGGCACCCGCACCTGCCGGCGCACAAACCACACGCCGAGGCCCAGCCCGAGCACGATCGGGGCCAGGGAAAGCCAGGAGACACCGTGCTCGGCGATGCTCTTGATGCCGTAGACGATCGGGAGCATGGTGGCGAGTGAGAGGGCGATGCTGAGAAAGTCAATGCGCCCGGGATGCGGGTCACGAGACTCCGTGACGAGAATGGGCGCCAGTACGAGCAGCGGCAACAGAACGGGAACGGCGAGCAAGAATACCGATCCCCAGGCGAAATGCTCGAGCAGGATGCCGCCGACGACCGGCCCGAGGGCGCTGCCGGCCGCGAATCCGGTGGCCCAGATCGCGATGGCGAGGCGCCGCTGGTCTCGGTCGACGAAGGTCGAGCGCAGCAGCGACAGGGTCGACGGCATCAGCATCGCGCCGAAGAATCCGAGTGCCGCCCTGGCAATGATGAGACCCTCGATGCTCGGGGAAAACGCCGCGAATACCGAGACCACACCGAAACCGGCCGAGCCGATCAGCAACAGGCGACGACGCCCGATGCGGTCGCCGAGGCTGCCCATCGCCACGAGCAGTCCGGCCAGCACGAGCGGATAGATGTCGACCATCCAGAGCAGCTGCACGCCGGTCGGCAGGGTGGCCGTCGAGATCGCCGGCAGGGCAAAGTTGAGCACGGTGTTGTCGATCGAGACGAGCAGCACCGGCAGCATCAGCACGGCCAGCGCCCACCAGCGGCGTCGGTCGTGCTGCCCCGGCAGAGCGGATGCCGCTCCCCCGCCCGCCTGCTCGGCAGCACGGGTCAGGTCAATGGGTTGGGTGGGAGCAGCGGGGGCAGACACGATCTCGTTCACTTTCCGGGTTCATTCTCGACCGCCATCGGCGGAGCAACAGAATCGACTGTACCGGCTAGACGGTATAGTTGTCTAGTCCGCTTGTCATGTTCAACCGACAGTCTGCGTGTTCGTTACCATGGCCCCTATGTCGAAAAATGCCGCCGCGCCTTCCGTTCCCACCCGGGATCGGCTGCTCGACGCATTCGAGGAGCTGCTGGTCGAGGGCGGCGAACGCTCGGCCACTCTCGATGCCGTCGCGGCGGCGGCCGCGGTGTCCAAGGGCGGATTGCTCTATCACTTCGCCTCGAAGGACGCCCTGGTCGGTGGCCTGCTGGCTCGCCTGGATGCGCTCGCCCTCGAAGACGCCGAGAACATTCGCACCGCCCCGGCCGGCGCGGTCGATTACCTCATTCGCACGTCGGTGCATACCGGCAGCCCGCTAGATCGAGCCTACATCGCCGGCTCCCGACTCGCCCAGGGGCGGGACCCCCGGGCCGTGCAGGTACTCACCGAGATTCGTCGACGCTGGCTTTCGGTGATCGAAGACGCCGTGCACGACCCTGACGTGGCCCAGGCGATCATGTTGATCAGTGACGGTCTCTACGTCAACAGCTCACTCGCCGAGAACGAGCTCGCACCGCAAAACCACACCGATGCCGCGATGACACGGCTGATCGCCCTGATCGGACGTCTCCTGCCGCACGAATAACGCGGCCCGGGTAGAAAAAACGAGTGGGCGCCTGCACTGCAGGCGCCCACTCGCATCCGTTTGATGGAACCTACTCAGTGAGGTCGATCTCCACCATGATCTCGGCGTCGATCGCGCTGCGCACCGAGGCGAGCAAACCGGCTGGAACCTCGGTGTCTACGGTCAGCACGCTCAGTGCCTTGCCGCCGGCCACGTGGCGGGCGATCTGCATGCCCGCGATGTTGATGTTGGCCTCACCGAATTCGCGGCCGTAAACGGCGACGATTCCGGGGCGGTCGGTGTAGAGCATGACGATGAGGTTCTTGGCGAACTGAACCTCAACGTCGTAGCCGTTGATCTCGACGATCTTCTCGATCTGCTTGGTGCCGGTGAGGGTACCCGAGACGGAGACCTGCGAACCGTCGGCGAGGGCGCCGCGCAGGGTGATCACGTTGCGGTACTCGGGCGATTCAGCGTCGGTGAGCATGCGCACGGCGACGCCGCGCTGCTCGGCCAGCAGCGGTGCGTTGACGTACGAGACGGTTTCGCTGACGACGTTCGTGAAGATGCCCTTGAGCGCGGCGAGCTTGAGCACACTGACGTCGAACTCGACCAGTTCGCCGCGCACTTCGATGTCCACGCTCGTGAGCGGGCTGTGCGCGGCAAGGCCGGAGAACACCTGGCCGAGCTTTTCCACCAGCGGGATGCCGGGACGCACGTACGGGTCGATGACGCCGCCGGCCACGTTGACCGCGTCGGGAACGAGCTCGCCGGAGAGCGCGAGGCGCACGGACTTGGCCACGGAGACGCCGGCCTTCTCCTGGGCTTCGTCGGTCGATGCCCCCAGGTGCGGGGTCGTGATGATGTTGTCGAGGCCGAGCAGCGGCGAACCGGTCGGCGGTTCGCTCACGAAAACGTCGAGGCCGGCGCCGGCGATCGTGCCGGCGAGGAGGGCCTCGTGCAGCGCCTCTTCGTCGATGAGTCCGCCGCGTGCGACGTTGACGACGAAGGCGGTCGGCTTCATCAGCTTGAGCTGCGCGGCACCGATCATGCCGGTGGTCTCCGGGGTCTTCGGCATGTGGATCGTGACGAAGTCGGACTGCGCGAGCAGTTCGTCGAGGCTGACCGGGGTCACGCCGAGCTGCTGGGCGCGGGCGGAGGTGATGTAGGGGTCGTAGGCGATGACGTTGGTGCCGAAGGCCTGCATGCGCGCGGTGATGAGCGCACCGATGCGACCGAGGCCGATGATGCCGATGGTCTTCTCGTAGAGTTCGACGCCGGTGTACTTGGAGCGCTTCCACTGTCCGTCGGCGAGGGCGCCGGAAGCGGCCGGAATGTGACGGGCCAGGCTCAGGATGTGACCAACGGTCAGCTCGGCGGCCGAGATGATGTTGGAAGTGGGCGCGTTGACGACCATGACACCGGCCGCGGTGGCGGCTTTGATGTCAACGTTGTCGAGGCCGACGCCCGCACGGGCGATGACCTTCAGGTGCGGCGCAGCCTTGATGGCTTCGGCATCCATCTTGGTGGCTGAACGCACCAAAACGGCCTGCGCGGTGGCAAGCTCGGCGAACAGCGCGGAGCGATCCGTGCCGTCGACGTGGTGAATGTCAAAATCGGGCCCGAGGGCATCGACGGTGGCGGGGGAAAGTTCTTCGGCGATCAGGACGACGGGCTTCGACAATAAAATCGGATCCTTAGATTGCATTTGTCGGTGGCGCGACAAAGGGCGCTACTCGGCTTCCACCCTACCGGCTGCACAATAGACCAATGAGCAACGACATAATAGGCGGACTCCAGCTGGTGCTGCGAATAGTTCTGGCACTGGTCTTCATCGGGGCCGGTATCACCCACTTTCTGCCGTCGGTGCAACGCACCATGGCGGCGATGATCCCACCGCGGCTGCGCCGGAGCGGCCTGGCCAGCCCGATCAATCTCGTGCTGTTCACGGGGGTGTGCGAGGTGGCCGGCGGGCTCGGGCTGCTCTATCCGCCGACCATGGTGGTTGCGGCCGGCGCGCTCGTGCTGTTTCTGGCGGCGGTGTTTCCCGCCAACGCTTATGCGGCGCGGCACCCGAAACGGTTCGGGCGAGTGGCGATCCCATTCGTTCCCCGACTGATCGCCCAGCTGGTCTTGATGGGCCTGATTGTGGTGGCTGTACTCTAGACGATCAGTCTGGCGAGGCTGAACACCGCGGTGATGTCGAGCGACACGGCGGCCACCGTGCAGAGCCCGACGAACAGGGTGAGGGCCTGCACCCCGAAGGCGCGGCCCCGGCCAAGCCAATAGGCGAGGGCGTAGACCAGCACCGGCAGGATTACCGCGAAGATGAGCACGGTCCAGCCGAATCCGCTCAGCTTGGTGTCGAGGGACTGCGCCAGCCCGTTGAGCCCGACCAGGTTGCCGACGGCTTCCCAGACGTCGTAGGCGTAGAACAGTCCGAAGAAGGCAGCGATAGCGAACATGAGCCATCGTGGTGGTCGGCGTCGGGTCACAGTGGTGCTGTCCTGCTCGTTTCCGTGTGTGTCGCTCATGCGAGTGTCCCCGTTCCCAGGATGAACGGCAGCGGGGCGAGCACGAGGACGCCGATCAGTAGCCAGGCGCGGCGGGCGCGCGGACTGCCCGTGGTGAGCCAATAGGTCGCGCCGAACCAGGCCAATGGTGCGGCCACGGCCAGCCAGGCACCGAGCGAGAACATGAATTCGGCCACGGGGTCGCTGATGGGTTTCTCGATGCGTGCGACGCCGATGAACCAGCCGACCGTGTAGAGCAGGTACATGCCGGCGAGGATCCCCATGCCGACCAGGGCTGCCGAACTCGCTGCCGCGCTGTCGGGCTGCGCAGTGACATCGGCCCCGTCTGGTTCGGGGCTGGCGGCATCCGTTGTGCTGGGGACAGCGGTCGGGTGCGCGGCACCCTGCGGAATGGTCCACCCTGCCGGCAGCGCGGACGGTTCGGTCCTCGCCGGATCGGTGCTTCCGTTCTGCAGCGTCGGGTCGTCGTCACCGGCCCAGTTCAGTGCGTCTTCGTCGCGTGTCGGATTCATTTTTCCAGAGTATCCGGTTACGGGCTGAGGCTAGCCGAACAGCGGCTTGACCGCCGTGATCAGTTGCTGCACGCCCAGAATGATGAAGAGTAGGGCGCAGATGCCGAGGGCGATGTTGGTGAACCACCGGTTGCGCCATTCCTGCGGAATGCGCTTGCCGTTCAGCAGGCCCAGCAGAGTGATGGCGAGGAATGGCATGAACAGCGAGCCGAGTACGCCGTAGGCGAGGATCAGCCCGATCGGCGAGCCGAGCAGGAACAGGATCATCGGCGGAAAGGTGAGCCACAACAGGTAAAACTTGAAGTACTTGCCGCCGACCAGGGTGTCGCGGTGACCGGACTTCTTGCCGCGCATGTTGCCCCAGAAATCGGCGAACATGAGACTCACACCGTTCCACACGCCAATGATCGACGAGAAGGATGCCGCCCAGAAGCCCACCAGGAAGCCCGTGCCGACCACGACTCCGTACTGCTCGTTGAGCACCGTCGAGAGGTCGAGCAGGCCCTTGTCGCCGGCGCTCAGGGTGATGCCGGCGGCGGCGACCACCTCGGCACCGACGATGAGCATGGCGATGACGAAGATGCCGGTCATGACGTAGGCCATGCGGTTGTCGATGCGCATGACTTTCATCCAGCGCGGAGTTGACCAGCCCTTTTCGCGCAGCCAATAGCCGTAGGCGGCCAGGGTGATGGTGCCGCCGACACCGCCGGCCAGGGCGAGCGTGTAAAGCACACCGCCCTCGGGAATGATCGGCACGAGGCCGCGCAGCATGGCCGGAAAATTCGGCACGGCGATGACGGCGAGACCGACCACCGTGATGAACATGATGCCCACCAATACCGCCGTGATCTTCTCGAAGATGGCATAGCGGCCGAACCAGACCATGGTGAGCCCGGCGAGGCCCATGAGTACGGCCCAAACCGGCAGCGGAAGGACCGGGAACAGTGCCGCGAGCGGCAGGGCGGCCGAGGACATGGCGGTGGCACCATAGACGAAGCCCCACAGCATGATGTACGGGCCGAAGTACCAGGTGGTCCACTTGCCGAGCGACCGCCAGCCCTCAAAAATGGTCTTGCCGGTGGCGAGGGTGTATCGGCCGGCGCCCTCGACCAGCACGATCTTGAGGATCACACCGAGGATGACCGCCCAGAGCAGGGCGTAGCCGTAGCGGGAGCCGGCCACCAGGGTCGCGACCATGTCGGCCGCTCCCACGCCGGTGGCGGCCACGACGAGGCCGGGGCCCACGATCTTCCACTTGGGGAGTTTTCCATCCTCGAGGTCGACCGGTGCTACCAGCTTCGAATCGTCGAGGTTTCTGCCTGAGGTCATGGTGGTGCCGGCCTTACGCGTGTGGAGCGGGCGGCCCCACCGGCATCGTTCTCGAGACGACCAGTGGCGAAGCTGTGCGTCGGTGCACAGGACCAGGTGAACCGGTGGTTACACCGGGTATTGCTCGACTCTACCGGGTTGGGGCAGACTCTTCGTCTACTGCAGACGACGGATGCCGACGCTGACCGAGAACGTCCACCCCAGAATGCCCGCCAGGGCGGCGCGTTCGGCGAGACCGACGCCGCCGGGCAACCACGCATTCGCGGCGACAACCAGCAGCAGCCCAGCCAGGGTGAGCGCCGCGAACGCTATCGCCCACGGCGCCGCCCGTGGCAGCACGCGGCGAATCCGCAGCCAGATGGTCAGCAGCAGAATCGCGGCGAGGGCGGTGAGGAAGCCGAAGGAAGCCACGGCGAGATGGATGGCACCGCTCAGAGTCGAAGTCTGCAGGGTGCTCGTGTGTTCTGCGCTGACGTCGGTGGGAAAGAAGGCGAGCACCGCCGAGCTGGCTCCCCCGAGGAGCAACAGCCCGAGGCCGGTGCCGAGCAGCGGGTCCTTGCGGCCAAACGCCGGTGTCGGCGCCGCCCCGGCGAGTGCGACGACGACGGCGACGCAGAATACCGCCCGGCCCAGAAAGTTGAGGTTCATCACCCAGCCGTACGGGCCGACGGCGAGGTTGCTCTCGGCGTCGCTGATCGGGCTGTAGTGCGGCGGCAGAAACTGCAGTACCACGTCGATGAGCACGTAGAGCACGACGCCGACCATCGCAGCCGTGGCGCTCCACCGGCGCAGGTTCATGCCGTGCGCTCTCATGATCACCGGTCCTGGGGAAAAAATGAAGGGGTCCCCGCGAACGAGGGCCCCTTCACTGATTTAAACGGATGCCGCTAGCGCGAGACCGAGCCGTCGGTGTAGTCGTCGTCGTTCGAGGCGTTCCACGCGAAGAGTTTGCGCAGGCTGCGGCCGGTGGCCTCAATCGGGTGCTCTTCGCCCTTCTTGCGGAGGGCGAGGAACTCCACGCCGCCGTTGTCCTGGTCGGCGATGAAACGCTCGGCGAACGCGCCACTCTGGATGTCAGCGAGAACGGCCTTCATGTTCTCCTTGACGCTCGGGTCGATGACGCGCGGTCCCGAGACGTAGTCGCCGTACTCGGCGGTGTCGGAGACGCTCCAACGCTGCTTGGCGATGCCGCCCTCCCACATGAGGTCGACGATGAGCTTGAGCTCGTGCAGCACCTCGAAGTAGGCGACCTGCGGCTGGTAACCGGCCTCGGTGAGCACCTCGAAGCCGTACTGGATCAGCTGCGAGGTACCACCGCAGAGCACGGCCTGCTCGCCGAACAGGTCCGTTTCGGTCTCTTCGGTGAAGGTGGTCTTGATGCCGGCGGCACGCAGGCCGCCGATCGCCTTGGCGTAGCTCAGGGTGAGCGGCCAGGCGTTACCCGACGCGTCCTTCTCCACGGCAACAATCACGGGAACACCGCGACCGGCTTCGAATTCGCGGCGCACGGTGTGCCCGGGGCCCTTGGGCGCGACCATGACGACGTCGACGCCGTCGGGCGCCGTGATGTAACCGAAACGGATATTGAAGCCGTGGCCGAAGACGAGCGCCTTGCCGGCGGACAGGTTCGGAAGCACGTCGTCCTTGTACAGGTGACGCTGCACCTGGTCGGGCGCGAGGATGACGATGACGTCAGCCCAGGCTGCGGCATCCGCTGTGGACAGCACGGTGAAGCCGGCTTCTTCGGCCTTGGCCTTGCTCTTGGAGCCGTCCTTCAGGCCGATCTTGACCTCCACGCCGGAGTCGCGCAGGTTCTGAGCGTGGGCATGACCCTGCGAGCCGTAGCCGATGACGGCCACCTTCTTGCCCTGAATGATCGACAGGTCGGCGTCTTTGTCGTAGAAAATCTCAGACAATGTGTTTCTCTCCTCGTGGATTGATTGTTAGAAAAAAGCTGAAAAACGTTAGTTTTTGAAGACTCGTTCGGTGATGGACTTGGAGCCGCGGCCGATGGCGAGCAGACCCGACTGGGCGAGCTCGCGAATGCCGAACGGTTCGAGTACCCGCAGCAGCGCCTGGGTCTTGCCGCTGTCGCCGGTGACCTCGATGACGACCGCATCGGTGGCCACGTCGACGACGCGGGCGCGAAACAGGTTGACCGCTTCGAGCACCTGAGACCGGGTCGTGTTGTCGACCTTGACCTTGATCAGCAGGTGTTCGCGCTGCACCGACTGGGCCGGATCGAGCTCGACGATCTTGATGACGTTGATCAGCTTGTTGAGCTGCTTGGTCACCTGCTCGAGCGGCACGTCTTCGACGTCGACGAGAATTGTGATGCGGGACAGGCCGGGGATCTCGCTGTGGCCAACGGCCAGGCTTTCAATGTTGAAGCCGCGGCGCGCGAACAGGCCGGCGACGCGCGTGAGCAGGCCCGGCTTGTCCTCGACGAGCAGACTCAGAACGTGGCTCGTCACGGTTACTCTTCTCCCCAGGTCGGTGCATGGTCTTTGGCGTACTGAACGAAACTGTTGCTCACTCCCTGCGGAACCATCGGCCAGACCATGGCGCCGGGGCTCACGATGAAGTCGATCACGACCGGACGGTCGTTGGTGGCCAGGGCCAGCTTGATGGCATCATCCACCTGGTCCTTGCTGGTGACCCGAATGCCGAGCGCGCCATAGGCATCCGCCATTTTGACGAAGTCGGGCACCATAGCGGTGCCGTGGCCGGTGTTGAGGTCGGTGAAGGAATGGCGTCCGTCGTAGAACAAAGACTGCCATTGGCGCACCATGCCGAGGGAAGAGTTGTTGATGATCGCGACCTTGATCGGGATCTTGTTGATCGTGCAGGTGGCGAGTTCCTGATTGGTCATCTGGAAGCAGCCGTCACCGTCGATCGACCAGACCACGCGGTCGGGTTCGGCGACCTTGGCGCCCATCGCAGCGGGGATGGAGTAGCCCATGGTTCCGGCGCCGCCGGAGTTGAGCCAGGAGTTGGGGCGTTCGTACTTGATGTACTGCGCCGCCCACATCTGGTGCTGGCCCACGCCGGCCGCGTAGACCGCCTCAGGGCCGGTGAGCTCGCCGATGCGCTGGATCACATACTGCGGGGCGAGCAGGCCGTCGGTCGGCTCGGTGAATCCGAGCGGGAACTCCTCTTTCAGGCCGTGCAGGTAGGTCCACCACTCGCTGGTATCGGGTGCGGCGCCCCGGGCAGCATCGGCCCAGGCGAGGGTCAGGTCGGCAATGACATCTTTGGCATCACCGACGATGGGTACATCGGCGAGGCGGATCTTGGAGATCTCGGCCGGGTCGACGTCAACGTGCACGATCTTCGCATTGGGGGCGAATTCGCTGATCTTTCCGGTCACCCGGTCGTCGAAGCGCGCTCCGAGCGAAATGATGAGGTCACTCTCCTGCAGCGCGAGTACGGCCGGAACCGTACCGTGCATACCCGGCATGCCGAGGTGCTGCGGGTGCGAGTCGGGAAAGGCGCCGCGAGCCATGAGTGTGGTGACGACGGGGGCCCCGGTCGCTTCGGCGAGCCCGAGCAGTTCAGCGGATGCGTGCGCGCGGATGACTCCGCCTCCCACGTACAGCACGGGCTTCTTCGCGGCCAGCAGCAGTTGGGCTGCCGCCTGCACCTGCTTGCCGTGCGCCTTCACGATCGGCCGGTAGCCGGGCAGGTCGAGCTTGGGCGGCCAGATGAACGGTGCTAGGTTTTGCTGCGCGTCCTTGGTGATGTCCACGAGCACCGGACCGGGCCGGCCGGTGGAGGCGATGTGATATGCCGCGGCGATTGCGGCGGGAATCTCTTCGGCACGGCGGGCGAGGAAGGAATGCTTGGTGATCGGCATGGTGATGCCGATGATGTCGGCTTCCTGGAAGGCGTCCGTTCCCATCGACGTCGAGAACACCTGGCCGGTGATGGCGAGCAGCGGAACCGAGTCCATGTAGGCATCCGCTATGGCGGTGACGAGGTTGGTGGCACCGGGACCGCTCGTGGCGATGGCGACGCCGACGCGACCGGTTGCCGAGGCGTAGCCCTCGGCTGCGTGGCCGGCGCCCTGTTCGTGGCGCACCAGGATGTGGCGAATCTTGGTCTGCGTCATGAGCTCGTCGTAGAGCGGGATGACGGCGCCGCCGGGAATGCCGAAGACGTCGGTGACACCGAGCAGTTCGAGGGTGCGAATGATTGCACCCGAACCGGTGAGCATTTCCGGCTCCGCAGACGCGGGCGCCGCGGGCACGGGAGTGGTTTCCGTGGTCATGATCGTTGAATCCCTACTTCGAAATCGGTCGTTTCGACATTGAACCGGTTGCCCTCACGGGCCACCAGGGTAGCCCGTGCGCTGCTAGCCGGTAATGGCGCCTTCGGCAGCGGAATGCACGAGCTTCGAGTACTTTGCGAGTACGCCACGGGTATAGCGCGGGGGAAGGGGCGCCCAGCCATCTCGGCGGGCGGCCAGCTCTGCATCGGTAACCAGTAGGTCAAGCGTGCGAGCTGCGATATCGACCCGTATCAGATCCCCATCGCGCACGAAGGCGATTGGACCTGCGTCCACCGCTTCGGGTGCTATGTGGCCGATACACAGTCCGGTTGTGCCGCCTGAGAATCGACCGTCCGTTAACAGTAGTACATCGGAGCCGAGGCCTGCGCCCTTGATGGCGGCCGTGATGGAGAGCATCTCGCGCATGCCCGGCCCACCCTTGGGACCTTCATAACGGATGATGACGACGTCACCCTGGTAGATCTTGCCCTCGGTCAGGGCGTCCATCGCGGCGCGTTCCCGCTCGAACACCCGGGCGGGGCCTTCGAAGACGGCGGCGTCGAAGCCGGCGGTCTTCACGACGGCACCCTCGGGGGCGAAGGTGCCCTTGAGGATGGTGATTCCGCCGCTCTTGTGAATGGGGTTGTCGAGGGTGCGCAGCACCTCACCGTCGAGGGCCGGCGGGTCGATCTCGGCGAGGTTCTCGGCCACGGTCTTGCCGGTGACGGTGAGTGCGTCGCCGTGGATGAGGCCGGCTTCGAGCAGCGCGCGCATGACGGCGGGAACGCCGCCCTGGCGGTCGACGTCGTTCATGACGTACTTGCCGAAGGGCTTGAGGTCACCAATGTGCGGAACCTTGTCGCCAATGCGGTTGAAGTCGTCGAGGGTGAGTTCGACCTCGGCTTCGCGGGCGATCGCGAGCAGGTGCAGCACCACGTTGGTCGATCCGCCGAACGCCATGGCCACGGCGATCGCGTTCTCGAACGCCTTGCGGGTGAGAATGTCGCGGGCGGTGATGCCGAGGCGCAGCATGTTGACGACGGCTTCGCCGGAGCGGTGCGCGAAGTAGTCGCGGCGACGATCAGCGGATGCCGGGCTCGCCGAGCCAGGCAGGCTCATTCCGAGGGCTTCCGCAACACTCGCCATGGTGTTGGCGGTGTACATGCCGCCGCAGGCGCCCTCGCCGGGGGCGAAGGCGCACTCGATGCGCTTGGCATCTTCGATGCTCATCCGGCCGGCCTTGACCGCGCCGACCGCTTCGAACGAGTCGATGATGGTGATGTCTTTTTCGGTGCCGTCGGAGAGCTTGACCCAGCCCGGGGCGATCGATCCGGCGTACAGGAACACGCTCGCGAGGTCGAGGCGGGCGGCGGCCATGAGCATGCCGGGCAGCGACTTGTCGCAGCCGGCCAGCAGTACGGAGCCGTCGAGGCGTTCGGCCTGCATGACGACCTCGACCGAGTCGGCGATGACCTCGCGGGAGACCAGGGAGAAGTGCATGCCCTCGTGACCCATCGAGATGCCGTCGGAGACGCTGATGGTGCCGAACTGCAGCGGGTAACCGCCGCCGGAGTGTACGCCTTCCTTGGCGGCCTGGGCCAGGCGGTCCAGCGACAGGTTGCACGGTGTGATCTCATTCCACGAGCTCGCAATGCCGATCTGGGGTTTGTCCCAGTCGGCGTCGCCCATGCCGACAGCACGGAGCATTCCCCGGGAAGTGGTGGCCTCGATCCCGTCGGTGACGTCGCGGCTACGGGGTTTCACATCGATCTCAGACATGCTTCCGAGTCTAGAACCTTGGCGCACCCGGTCAATGCAGCCGTCCCGAGCGCAGGGCGGCGATGCGCACGAGCACCTGGGTCACCTCGTGCGGGCTGCGCACCCGGAACCCGGCGAGGGTGGCGCCCTGGCCGATCTTAAGCCCCACGTCGTCCTCCCGGAGTACGGCGAAGGCATCCTCGTCGGTCACATCGTCGCCGGCGTAGAACACCCGATCGGCGCCGGTGTACTCGAGCAGCTGGGTGACGGCATCACCCTTGGTGCTCGAGCGCACCGAGAATTCGAGCACGTTTTTGCCCTCGCGAACGGTGAGTCCGGGCAGTTGCTCACCGAGTTGGTCGCGCGCCGCTCGCTCGGCCCGCTGGCCGTCCTTCTCGGTGGCGAGGCGGGTGTGCAGGGCGAGACCGGCGGGCTTGCGCTCAATCGTGGTGCCGGCGATCGACCCGGAGATGCTTTCGAGGACGCGGGCGAGGATATCCAGTTGCTCCAACTCGCTGGAGAGCAGGTTGAGCTCGATCTCGGGGGTGTCCAGCTGTACCTCGATGCCGTGCGAGCCGGTGAGCAGCACCGAACTCTGCGGCTGCGCGACGTGTTGCAGGCTCACCAGGGCGCGGCCGGAGACAAAGGCCACGCGCACGCCCGGCAGGTCGAGCAGGGCCTGAACGGCTTCCCGGGTGCCGGCGATGGCGCGAGCGTCTTCGGGGTGATCGACGTGCGGGGCCAGGGTGCCGTCGAAGTCGAGGGCGATGAGCAGGTTCTCGGCGCCGGCAATGCTCTTCAGGGCCAGATCGAGAGCGTCGGGGATCCCGGCCGGTACGGCTGCTCCGCCGGTGAGTGCGCGCAGGAACGACGCGGACCAGGCAGCCACATCGTTCTCGGCGACCGTGCGGCGCAGCGACCGCATGCGCCTCGTGCGCTCCCGTTTGGGCATCTCGACCGCGCGCACGATGGCGTCCTTGGTGCCGTCGATGTCGTGCGGGTTGATCAGGATGGCCTGTTTGAGTTCGTCAGCGGCGCCGGCGAACTCGCTCAGAACCAGCACCCCGTCAGCGTCGAAGCGCACGGCCACGTATTCCTTGGCCACGAGGTTCATGCCGTCGCGCAGCGCAGTGACGAGCATGACGTCGGCCGCCAGGTACATCGCGACCATTTCTTCGCGCGGATAACTGTGGTGGTGATAGCTGATAGCGGTGTGACTGATCGTGGAGAAGTCGCCGTTGAGCCGACCGACGGCCAACTCGATCTCATCACGCAGGGCCATGTAGGTACCGACACGTTCGCGGGACGGGCTCGCGACCTGCACGAGAGTGACGTCTTCAACGCTCAGGCGACCCTCGGCGAGCAACTCCCCGAACGCTTTGATGCGGTGGCCGATGCCCTTGGTGTAGTCAAGCCGGTCGACACCGAGCATGAGGGTCTTGGGGTTGCCGAGGTCCTCCCGAATCTGTCGAGCCCGCGCCTGAATCTCGGGACGCCGAGCCAGTTCTTCGAAGGCGGCCGCGTCGATCGAGATGGGAAAGTGCTTGGCGATGACCCGGCGGCTGTCGCCCTTCTCCCCCGCCGGCACGTCAATGACGACGCCGCGGGTCGGATAGCCGTAGAGGCGACGAACGGCTTGGGAGAAGTTGCCGGCATCCGCTACCCGCTGAAAGCCGATCACGTCGGCGCCGAGCAGGCCGTGCAGAATCTGTTTGCGCCAGGGCAGCTGCGCGTAAATGCCGTACGGCGGAAACGGGATGTGGTTGAAGAAGCCGATGACGAGGTCGGGGCGGGCTTCGCGCAGCATGCGCGGCACGAGCTGCAGCTGGTAGTCGTGCACCCAGACCGTGGCTCCCGGGGCGGCGACGGCGGCGGCCGCCGCGGCGAATCGGCGGTTGACGCGCACGTAGGCATCCCAGGTTTCGCGGTGAAAGCTCGGCGGCGCGATGACGTCGTGGTACAAGGGCCAGAGGGTGTCGTTGGAGAAACCCTCGTAGTAGTCCTCGATGTCGTCTTCATTCAGCCGCACCGGAACGAGGGAGATTCCGTCGTTCTCAAACGGTTGGAAATCGCGGTCGGCGACCCCCGGCCAGCCGACCCAGGCTCCATGCGAGGAACGCATCAGCGGTTCGAGGGCGGTGACCAGCCCGCCGGGAGACGTGCGCCAGATGATGGCGCCGTCGTCGGCTTCTTCGTAGTCGACCGGCAACCGGTTCGAGACGACGACGAGCCTGTACGTGCCGGCCATGGCATCGGCGGGCACGACGGGGGCAGGGTGGGTCTGGGACCGGGTGGGTTCGGCTGAAGAGTTAATGGATCATCCGTTCCGGGCACACTCGAAGTGCACACCTGTGTTGCCCTCCCAAGGTTACCAGTCGTTTTTTACACCCGTTCGGGGCACACTGTGCGCGAGCGGGCGGGTACTCTGATGCCGGAGGTTTACATGCGAAAGTTCATTTTCAGCAGTGCAATGATCGGCGTGATCGCCGGCGGTTGGAATACCGTGCAGGCCACGCGGCACGGTCCGCGTGACTGGCGCCTCATTATGCTGTGGCTCGGCTGGGCGTTGAGCGCCGCCGTAGCCGTCGGCACGGTCATTGAAGACGCGAACAAGCGCAAAATCGAAAGCTGACTTCGACTCGTTAGCGGCGTGTCCCCGGGCGAGTCGGCCCCAGGTCACCGAAAATAGGCACAGCGGCTGTTTCGGCTGCACCTGTTCTCACTGTGCACCTGAAAGGGGCTCGTCATGTTTGGTCGTCGACGCCGACGTTTGGCCGCAAGTGCGGCGCTGAGCGTCGCCTCCGCTCCGATACTGCGCGACGAACAGATTTTCGACCTGCTGCACGACCGGCTGGGCGCCCTGGTCGGCGAACACGGTGCCTATACCCTGGTACCCCGCACCGGTGACGACACCGAGGTGATCTTTCACGCGTTGAAGGCCCGCGAGATCGCAACCGAGCTGACCGCCGCGATCACGACGGAGCAAGCTGCCCTGCGCGGCGAGAGCACCGGCGAGCCGACCGCTTTGTCGTGGACTCCCGCGCCGATCACGACGTGGAACGAACCGGCTGCGACCGGCGTCCCGGCGGTCGCAACAGCAGATGCCGACGCGGACGACGCGGCTGCGGCATCCGCTGCCTGGATCGAAAAGGCGTCCGCGACGCTCGCATCGGCTCGGCTCGTCGCCTGATTCGAGCACTGAGCGAATCCAGCTGCTGACAGAATGGCCTGATGGCACTCCCCATCGAGGACTACGCGCTCATCAGCGACTGCCACTCGGCGGCGCTCGTCGGCCGTGACGGCAGCATCGATTGGCTCTGCCTGCCGCGCTACGATTCCGCCTCGCTGTTCGGTGCGCTCCTCGGCGACGAGAACCACGGCCGGTGGCTGCTGGCCCCGTCCGAGGCGCAGGCCACGGCCACCCGCAGCTACCAGGGCGACACCTTTGTGCTGTCGACCATCTGGACCACGTCGACCGGCCAGGTCGAAGTGCTCGACTTCATGCCGCACGGTGACCGCCGAGCCGACCTTGTGCGTCGCGTGCGCGGAATCAGCGGCAGCGTGCACATGACCCAGGACCTGCGCATTCGTTTCGGATATGCCACCACAATGCCGTGGGTTCGCCAGCTGCAGGGTGAGTCGATGCGTGGCCTCGTTGCCATTGCCGGGCCCGACGCCATCGTGGTGCGCGGACCGGAGCTGCGCGCTTCCGACCACCGTCACGTGTCCCACTTCGACATAGTCGCCGGACAGACGATTGACGCGCAGCTGAGCTGGTACCCCTCGGAGGGCGAGATCCCACCGGCCGTCGACATCGACGCGGCTCTCGCCTCGACCTCGCGCTGGTGGCAGAATTGGGCTTCGAGTTGCAGCCATGAGGGGCCACTCCGCGCGGAGGTCGTGCGTTCCCTTCTCGTGCTGCGCGCGCTGACCCACGAAAAGACCGGCGGAATCGTCGCCGCGGCGACAACTTCATTGCCCGAACAGACCGGCGGAATGCGCAACTGGGATTACCGCTACGTCTGGCTGCGTGACGCCTCACTCACGCTCGAAGTGCTGCTCAGCCACGGCTACGAGGTTGAGGCCAACGACTGGCGCGCCTGGTTGCTGCGCGCCATTGCCGGCGATCCGGCCGACGTGCAGATCATGTACGGACTCTCCGGCGAGCGCTACCTGCCCGAGCGTGAGCTGACCAGCCTGCCCGGCTACAACGGTTCGTCCCCCGTGCGGGTCGGCAACGGCGCGGTCGACCAGTTCCAGTCCGACGTGATCGGCGAGGTCATGGTGGCCCTCCACGCCGCACGCGCGGCGGGAGTGCGCGAAACCGAATTCTCCTGGCCGCTGCAGCGGGCACTCATGAGCTTTCTCGAAAAGAACTGGCGCCGGGCAGACCAAGGCATCTGGGAAGTCCGCGGCCCAGCCCGCGAATTCACCCATTCCCGCGTCATGGTGTGGGCAGCATTCGACCGTGCAGTGCGCGGCATCGAAGAGTGCGGGCTCGATGGTCCGCTCGAGCGGTGGAAGACCCTGCGCGACGAGGTTCGCGCCGACATCGAAACCCGCGGTTTTGACGCGGGACGAAACAGCTACGTGCAGTATTACGGCAGCACCGCATTGGACGCCTCCCTCCTCGTGCTCCCGCAGGTCGGCTTCTGCGCAGCCACCGATTCGCGCATGCTCGGCACCGTGGCCGCGATCGAGGCCGACCTGCTGCACTCGGGCCTGCTGCTGCGCTACCGCACGGTTTCCGCGGTGGACGGCCTGCCGCCGGGTGAGCATCCGTTTCTGGCCTGCTCGTTCTGGCTGGTCGAGCAGTACGCCCGTTCGGGGCGACTCGATGATGCCACCGAGCTCATGAACACCCTGGTCGGCTTCGTGAATGCTGTCGGGCTGCTCTCCGAAGAGTACGACGTGACCAACGGGCACCAGATGGGCAACACCCCGCAGGCGCTCTCGCACCTGGCGCTGGTGCGGGCAGCGGATGCGATCGTCGCCGGCCTGGCCGCTCAGAAAACCAGGACCTCTACAGTTCGCGGTGTTTTGTTGTAGGTATTGTTCAGCGGCGGGTGGACGCCGAATTCTAGATTTGGAATCATGACCGACACCGTTCGTACGAGCACTCCGACGAGGCGTATTCTGCCCGCCCGTGACCTTGCCCAGATCGCCATTTTCGCGGCCCTCATCGCCGCCCTGGGCCTGCCGGGTCCGCTGAACATCGGTCCGGTGCCGATCACCCTGCAGTCGCTCGGCGTGATGTTCGCCGGGGCGATTCTCGGTCCGCGCAAGGGATCGCTCGCCGTTCTGCTCTTTCTCGTTCTGACGGCCGTTGGCCTGCCCCTGCTCGCCGGCGCGCGCGGCGGCATCGGGGTGTTCACCGTGAGCCCGGCGGCCGGCTACCTCTACGGCTGGCTGCTCGGCGCCTTCGTCACCGGCTACCTCACCGCTCGCCTGCTGCCGAAGTACCCATTCTGGCTGGCGCTCGGCGCCACCATTCTCGGCGGCATCGTCGCCGTCTATGCGGTCGGCATTCCGGTGATGGCTCTCAACCTCAGCCTGCCGCTCTGGACCACGCTCGGCCTCAACGTGGCGTTCATCCCCGGCGACCTGATCAAGGTCGTGCTGACCGTGCTCGTCGCCGGCCAGGTGCACCGGGCCTACCCAGGGCTCATCGCGCTGCCGAAGGGTCGGCGCCCACACCAGTGAGCAGCATCCGCTTTGAGCAGGTTTCGCAGTCGTTCGGCAACCGCACGGTGCTGCGCGATATCACGCTCCACCTGACCGAGCACCGCATCGGCATCATCGGTGCGAACGGTTCCGGTAAGTCCACCCTCGTGCGCATGATCAACGGGCTCATGACACCGACATCCGGCACCGTTTCGGTTGACGGTCAGAACGTGGCCCGCCATGCTCGCGAGGTGCGCCGCAAGGTGGGGTTCATCTTCACGAATCCCGACAATCAGATCGTGATGCCGACCGTGCAGGAGGATGTCGCGTTCACCCTGCGCCGTCGCGGCCTCTCCCCTGCCGAAATCGCGCGGCGCACGGCGGCCGCTCTCGACCAGTTCGGGCTGAGCGAGCACGCCGAGCATCCGGCACACCGTTTGTCTGGCGGGCAGAAGCAGCTCCTCGCCCTCGCGGCGGTTCTGGTGGCAGAGCCGGCGACCATCGTCGCCGACGAACCGACCACCCTGCTCGACGCCCGCAACGCGCGCCGCATCAGCGACCTGATGCAGACACTTCCACAGCAGGTCATCGTGGTCACGCACCACCTGAACCTGGTCGAGGATTTCGACCGGGTGATCGTGATCGATGAGGGCTCGGTCGTCGCCGACGGAGCGCCGCAGCAATCGCTCGCGGCCTACCGCGCCCTGTTGCTCGCATGATCGGCCTGTATAGCCCGGGCACCTCCATCGTGCACCGGGCGCCGACCCTGCTCAAGCTGTTTCTGCTCTCGCTCTGCGTTGTACTGATCGGCACCTCGCCCGACCCCTGGGTCATCGGCGGTGCCGCGGTCGTCGTTCTGTTGTTGTTCGTGGTGGCCCGAGTTCCGGTGCAGGCGGCCGCAGCCCAAGTCGCGCCCATTCTGCTAATTCTGCTCGTTGCGGTGCCGATCCAGGGTCTGCTCTCGGGCTGGCTGATCGCCGCCCTCATGGCCGGTCGCCTGCTCGTAGCCGTGGCTCTCGCCGCTCTGTTCACCATGACCACCACGGTCACCGCGGTGCTCGAAGCCTTCCAGACGCTGCTGCGCCCGTTCCGGCGCTTCATCGACGCCGATCGGGTGGGGTTGCTCGTTGCCCTGACCATCCGCTGCATCCCCCTGGTCGCCGACATAGTGCGCGAGGTGCTCGAGGCCCGCACCGCCCGCGGCACGCAGGGCTCGCTGTTGTCGATCGCCGTGCCGGTGGTGGTGCGCTCCCTCTACGCAGCGGATGCCCTGGGCGAGGCCCTGATCGCGCGCGGGCTCGACGACTGAGCGTTCTTCTGCGGCGCAGTTTCAATCAGCCACGCGGCATCCACTCAGCCCCTTCATAGGCGAGGCGTGGCAGAGTAAGGACTTGGCTCGTCGAGCCACACCGCCTTCACCGCATTGATCGCCTGCCCGCAGCTACGTACTCGAAAGAGGCCCCGTGTCGAAAATTCCCGCCCTGCTCACCATTGTGGGACTCACGCTCGCGCTCACCGCTTGCGGCACCAGCGACACCCCCAAAGCAACGGATGCTGCGGCCGCCAGTTCCCCTTCGGCGGACTGCACGGAGCCGGGAAAGCTCTCGGACAGCGTGAAGGTCACCGGTGATTTCGGCGCTCCCCTCGATATCTCGATCGACGCTCCGCTCGAGCCCTCGGCCACCGAACGCACGGTCGCGATCGAGGGAACCGGAACCGACACGGCTAAGAAGGACTCGATCGTCGAGGTCGCGATCACCCTGTACAACGCCAAGACCGACGAACTCGTGCAGGCGACGACCTACTCCACCGACGGAGCCAGCCTCGTCATTCCGATCAATGACACCGGCCTGCTGCACGGTCTCGTGCGGTCAGCGAACTGCGCCGTCGAGGGCGACCGCATCGTGACCGTGAGCACCGCAGCGGATGCCTTCGCCGACCAGGAGACCACCGGCGTGGCCGTCGGCGATCCCGTCGTTTTTGTCATGGACGTCATCAAAGTGATCGCCGACGTGCCGACACAGGCGTCTGGTGACGACCAGCCCGTCGAAGACGGCTTCCCCACCGTGGCTCTCGCCGACGACGGAGCTCCGACCATCACGATTCCCGCGACGGATGCTCCCGCCGATCTGAAGATCTCCACCCTCAAGAAGGGCGAAGGCGAGGTCGTCACCGACGGTGCGAGCGTGGCCGTCGCGTACACCGGAGCCCTCTGGGCAACCGGTGAGACCTTTGATTCGTCGTGGGGCAGCGCTCCGTACGCCGTCTTCCCGACCGGCGGCGTGATCGCCGGCTTCACCCAGGCACTCGTCGGCCAGACCGTCGGTTCCCAAGTCATCGCCGTCATTCCGCCGGAGTTCGGCTATGGCGCCGAGGGCACCCAGGGTATTTCGGGCACGGATACGCTCGTGTTCGTGATCGACATTCTCGCCGTCGCTGGCGGCCCGGAGGCCTAGCATCACAGTTTCAAGCAGAACGGCCCGCATCCGAGGATGCGGGCCGTTCGTGGTTCAGAAGGTCAGTGACTAGCTGGTGAGGCCGTCCACGTACTCCCGGTTGTCTTCGATCCACTGGGCGACGATGGGCTCGTAGTCCTGGCCCTCGTAGTCGACGAACATGGCGTTCTCGAGCGAGTACAGCAGGTCGAGATCCATCTCGAAGCCTTCAACCCAGCCGGCAGCCGTCGGGAAGTCGGTCTTGAAGTCGCTCTTGGCGTAGGAGTGGATGCTCTCGACACCGCCGAGGGCGCCCTGCGGGTCCTCGAGGTTCTTGAGCGGAAACACACCGTACGCCCAGTGCGGCTCCCACAGGGTCACAACGATGTTCTCGCCGTTATCGGTGGCCGTCTGCAACTCGGTCAGCATGGCCGCCGTCGACGAGGTCAGGTATTCCATGCCCTCGAGGCCGTAGCCGGGGATGACGTTGTCGGTCGTGGCTTCGGTCAGGCCGGCGCCGGGCTCGATGCCGACGATGCGGTTGCCGAACAGGTCGGCGTTGGCCGCGAGTTCCTCGAGCGAATCGATCGGGGCATCGGCGTTGACTGCGATGGCGTTGCGTGACTCCTCGTTCCAGGCACCGAGGTCGATCATGTCGTCGCCGTACTCTTCGAGGTAGGACGCGTGGGTGACGGGCAGCCAGACGTCCATGCTGAGGTCGTAGTCGCCCTCGGACAGGCCGAGGTACACCGGAGCCGGGTCGGCGTACTCGAGTTCAACGCTGTAGCCCTTCTCCTCGAGAATGGCCTTCCACAGGTGCGACGCGGCGATGCCTTCGTCCCAACCGTTGAACACGGCAATGGACATGTCCTTGTTGTCATCGTTGCCGTTGCCGACGGTTTCGGTCTCCCCGGAGGCGGCGCAGCCGGTGAGGGCCAGAATGCCGACGGCGCCCAGAGCGAGAATTGATGTGGAGCGGTTCTTCATAGGTCTTCCTTTCGTGCCACCTGCTGTGGGTGACTGGGTTGACTCGAGGTGCATACGGCGTGAGCCGCACTGTGAAACGGATGCGGACGCATCCGTAAATCTGTGAGGTGCGTCAGAATGATCGCGTCAGACGCGAGAGGGCTGCGGTGCGCTGGCGGTGCGGGGAGCGGATGCCGCGGCATCCGTCACCCGGCGGGCCCGCAGAACGCGGCGAAGGCTGCCAAAGAAGCCCGCCGATTCGCTGCTGCCGAGTGACGCCGTGATGCGGTCGAGGAAGATCGCGAGAATCACCACGGCCAGCCCGGCTTCGAATCCGAGGGCGATGTCGATGCGATTCAGGCTCGCGATGACCTGCGCGCCGAGCCCGCCCGCTCCGACCAGGCCGGAGATGACGACCATGGAGAGCGAGAGCATGATGACCTGGTTGATGCCGGCCATGATGGTCGGGGTCGCCAACGGCAGTTGAATTTGACGCAGGATGCGCCACGGCGATGCGCCGAAGGCCTGGCCGGCCTCAACCACCTCTTTATCGACGCTGCGAATGCCCAGCTCGGTCAGGCGCACGCCGGGGGCCATCGCGAAGATGATGGTCGCGACGATTCCGGGTACCACCCCGATGCGAAACAGGATGAGTGCTGGAATGAGGTAGACGAACGCCGGCATGGTCTGCATGAAGTCCAGCACCGGGCGAATGATGTTCGAGGCGAGCGTGGACTTGGCCGCGAGGATGCCGAGCGGAACGCTGAGCGCAATCGCCAGCACACTCGCCACGAGCACGAGGGCGAGGGTATCCATGGCGTTGTCCCACTGGTCCACCCCAAGAATGACGAGCAAGCCGACGATGGTACCAACGGCAAACTTCCAGCCGCGGATACCGAACGCGAGAACCCCGAGCACAAGCATGATCGCCCAGAACGGCGGTGCACCGAGCAGAATTTCGACCCCGTCGTAGGCGCCGGCGAACAGGGCGCGGATGAAGTCGAAGATGAAGCCGAAGGTGTCGGTGATGTAGTCGACGAAGGATTCAACGAGGGAACCCAGGGGTAGGCGAAAGTCGGTCATGCGCGGACTCCTTCGGCGTCGATGGGCATATCTTCGGCGGTGTCGCCCAGAATCTTCGTGATCTGGCTGATCGAAATCGTGGCCGGCGGCATCACGATGGGCAGGGCGCCGGTGTTGGTGTTCACGTTGCCGATGGCGGCCAGCAGGGTCACCCGCGGAATCACACCGAGCAGGCGGTTCTTCTCGTCGACGACGGCTATGGGCAGTTCGCTCCCCACCGACGGCTCGACCAGGTCGACCAGCGCGGTTTCGGGCAGCACCGAGGTGGCGTCGTCCCGAATGATGCCGCGCAGGTCGGTCTCGCCGTTTTTGACGAGCCCCAGCACGTCGCGGTCACGCACGATCCCGGCGAAGCTGCGGTCGCGGTTGAGCACGAAGGTGACGGATGTCTGCAGGTCGCGCATCGTGCGCAGCGCAGCCCGGGGGCCGGCCGTCTTGGTGATGACCGAACGCACCGGTTCCATCACGCTCGCGGCGGTGAGCACGCGGGCTCGGTCGACGTCCTGCACGAACTGGGCCACGTAGTCGTTAGCCGGGTCGGTGAGGATCTCTTCCGGCGTGCCGATCTGCACGATGCGGCCGTCGCGCATGACCGCGATGCGGTCGCCGAGGAACATGGCCTCGTTGAGGTCGTGGGTGATGAAGATGATCGTTTTGCCGAGAGCGGCCTGTAGCTCGATCAGCTGCTCCTGCATTTCTCGGCGAATCAGCGGGTCGAGGGCGCTGAACGCTTCGTCCATGAGCAGCACGTCGGTGTCGGCGGCGAGGGCACGGCCGAGGCCGACGCGCTGCTGCATCCCTCCCGACAGCTCGGACGGCAAGTTGTCGGCCCAGCCGGCGAGGCCGACCAGGTCGATGATCGTCTGGGCTTTGGCGAGGCGTTCGGTGCGACCCATGCCCTGAATTTCAAGCCCGTAGGCGACGTTGTCGATCACCGTGCGGTGCGGCAGCAGGGCGAAGTGCTGGAACACCATGGAGATGCTCTTGCGACGTACGTCGCGCAGGTCTCTGGCGGAGACGCCGGTGATGTCGGTGCCGCCGACGGTCACAGTGCCCGATGTGGTGTCCCACAGGCCGTTGAGCATACGGATAAGGGTCGATTTGCCCGAACCGGACAGGCCCATGACGACGAAGATCTCGCCCTTCTTAACCTCGAAGGTGGCGTCGATGACGGCGGCGACTCCGAGGTTCGAGATCTCGGCGCGGCTCTTGCCCGCCTTGAGTTTCTTGACGATCTCGTGCGGGCGGCGCCCGAATGCTTTGTAGAGGTGATCTGCCTTGACGGCAATGGTGGCTGGACGAGGAATACTCTCGGTCACGTGTTCTCCGGTGCACGTCGAACGTAGTCGATTTCACGGCTGACGAAGCGACATGCTCTCTTGTCGGACGGGTAGGCACCGAGCAGCCCAGACGCGTTCAGTGATTCAGCGCGGGCGTGGAGCAATCATGGGATCGCGTCCGTCGGCACCTCACCATACGAAGGCGGCCGTCCCATCTCAAATGGGGGCTACGCATGCGCGTCCTGGTGAAGGGTTGTAAGACCGTAAACAATCCTAACACACTGATATTTAGGCGGGCCGAAACCGAGAGAGAAAAGGGGTGCCGCCCGGGAGGATTCCTCCGGACGACACCCTTAGCGTGAGTCTAGTAGCGCGCGCTATTTCAGCTGGGCGCGCTCCAAAACTTCGGACTGCGCTGCCTTCTCAGTGCTGCGCTGCGTGTCGGCAGCGCTCACGTGACCGTGGGTGAGCATGGTGCGCTCGTCGAACGGTTCGAGCTTGTCGAGCACGCGGTCCACCTGCACGCGGTCCATCTCCTTGGTCCAGGAGCCGATCATGACGGTTGCGACGGCGTTGCCGGTGAAGTTGGTCAGCGCGCGGGCTTCGGACATGAAGCGGTCGATGCCCACGATGAACCCGACGCCACCGACGAGCTGCGGGGCGTGGGCCTGCAGTCCGGCGGCCAGGGTGGCGAGGCCGGCGCCGGAGACTCCGGCGGCTCCCTTGCTCGCGATGATCATGAAGACGAGCAGGCCGATCTGCTCACCGAGGGCGAGCGGCTGGCCGAGCGCATTGGCGATGAACAGCGACGCCATGGTGAGGTAGATTGCGGTGCCGTCGAGGTTGAACGAGTAGCCGGTGGGCACGGTCACGCCCACGACGGGCTTGGAGATGCCGAGGTGTTCCATCTTCGCGATGAGTCGCGGCAGGGCGGCCTCTGAGGACGAGGTCGACACGATCAGCAGGTATTCGCGGCCGAGGTAACGCATCAGCTTGAAGATGTTCACACCGGTGACGAGCTTGAGCAGTCCGCCGAGGATGACCACGATGAAGACGATGCAGGTGATGTAGAACGCGACCATCAGGGTGAACAAACTGATCACGGCCTGAATGCCGGTAGCGCCGACGACGGCGGCGATCGCGCCGAAGGCGCCGATCGGGGCGAGCCACATGACCATGATGAGAATGCGGAAGACCAGGGCCTGAACGTGGGCGATTCCCTCGAGAATCGGCTTGCCGGCCGGCCCCATGCGCTGCAGAGCGAAACCGGCGATCAGAGCCACCATGAGTGTCTGCAGAATGTTGCCGCTGGTCAGCGACGAGAACAGGGTGGTGGGCACGATTCCGAGCAGGAACGACTGGGTGTCGGCGGATTCGGTGGCTTCGTACGTGGCGTCCGAGAGGTTGATTCCCTCACCCGGGTGGATCATGTTGCCTACGACAAGGCCGATACCGAGCGCGAAGGTCGACATGATCAGAAAGTAGCCCAGGGCCAGTCCGCCGATCTTACCGACGGTGGCGGCCTTGGCGATCGAGCCAATACCGAGAATGATCGTGCAGAAGATGATCGGGGCGATCATCATCCTGATCAGGGCGATGAACAGGTCACCGAGTGGCTTGAGCGATACGGCGAAGCCCTTTTCGCCGCCCCAGACCAGTCCGACGACGATACCGAGCACGACGGCGATGATGACGGCCATGTAGAGGTAGTGCGACGAGTCGATTCTCTTCTTGGGCTTGCCAGATTTGTTAGATTTAGTACGGGTTGATGGCGTCGATGCCATGTCAGACTCCTATGTCTAGGCTTAACCTGGCCCACCACGGGCTCCGGCTGCTGCGATTCGTTCCACAGTGCCCGCTGCGGCTCCTGTATGCACGGTTGCGGTCATATTGTTCACGAACCCACGAGAGAGGCCGTTAGTGCGCAGGGAATGGAGCATTGCCCGGCGGCTGTTCCTCGCGCACGCCCTGTTCATCGTGGTGCTCACCGTCTTCGTCGGAACGGCCTTTTTCGTCGATGCCCGCGATCGCGGCTACGACGAGACCAGCAGCCGCATGCTCGCGGTCGCCACCGCCATAGCCGACAGTCCCCTCGTGCTCACCGCGAGCACATCGGTCGATCCGAGCGCGTCTCTGCAGCCATACGCCCTTGCGCTGACCAAGGATGCCGGACTCGACTTCATCACGATCATGGCCCCGGACCGCACCCGCTGGACCCACCCCACGGCGACGGAAATCGGCAAAGACTATATCGGTGCGATCGAACCGGCGTTGTCGGGAACGGCCTTCACGGAAATCAGCACCGGAACGCTCGGGCCATCCGTTCGTGCCGTGGTGCCGATAACGGATGCCGACGGCACCGTGCGCGGCCTCGTCGCGGTGGGCACCACGACGTCGAACATCACGATTGCCCTGAACGCCCGTCTCCCATCGGTGCTCGGTCTGGCGCTCGGTTTGCTCGCGTCGGGCTCCGTGGTGACCTGGCTGATCGGGCGCTATCTGCGCCGCGTGACGCTCGGCTGGGGCCCGGAACATCTCGCTCAGCTGTTCGTTTACTACGATTCGGTGCTGCACTCCGTGCGGGAGGGGCTCGTGCTGGTCGATCTACACGGAGACCTCGTGCTCTATAACGATCAGGCGGCGCGGTTGCTCGGCATTCCGCCGCGGCCGACGGCGGGCAGTACCACTGCCCCGCCGGCGCTGGCCGATTTGAGCCTGCCGCCGAGCCTTGGAGAGTTGTTGCAGAGCGGCCGCACCGCGCACGACGAGATCCATCTCACCGGTACCCGGGTGCTCGTGGTCAACCAGGAACCGGCCCTGGCCCCATCCACCTCGATCGCCGGCGGAAAGCCGATGGGTTTCGTGGCCACGATTCGTGACCACACCGATCTGCAGAACCTGGGCAGCGAATTGCAGTCCATGCAGACTCTTTCCGATGCCTTGCGGGCACAGACCCACGAGCATTCCAATCGATTGCACACGATCGTGTCGCTCATGGAACTCGGTCGCACGCACGAGGCCCTCGAATTCGCCACGGCCGATCTTGAGTTAAGCCAGCAACTCGCCGATGAAATGGTCGGTTCGGTCGATGAACCCGTGATCAGCGCACTGATCATGGGAAAGTCGGCGCAGGCCAATGAGCTCGGGGTCACCCTGACGGTCAGCGCGTCGGGCACCCTGGCCCAGTCGGGGTTGTCGATCCAGGATCTCGTGACCGTACTGGGCAACCTGGTCGACAATGCCCTCGACGCGGCGGCCGCCGGCGCCGCCCCCCGGCGGGTGTCGGTCACGGTGTCATCGACCGAGCAGGCCGTCACGATCGAGGTCGCCGACAGCGGAGCGGGTGTGGCACTCGATGTCATCGACGACGTGCTGCGGCTCGGCTTCAGCACCAAGGGTGGCGGCTCGATGGGTCGCTCGATCGGTGGCCGCGGGCTCGGTCTGGCGCTGGTGCGGCAGGCGGTGACCCGCCTCGGCGGCACGCTCACCATCGGGCGTCGCGAGGGCGCCGTCTTCACGGTGACCATTCCGGCCGCTCTGTGGCCGACCGTTTCGCCGGTGGCGGTCGATCATGACTGAGGCCGCTCTGCCGCTCATTCGTGTGCTCGTCGTCGAGGACGAATCGCTCGCCGCCGAGGCGCACGCCGTCTATGTCGGTCGTCTCGCCGGTTTCGAGCTCGTCGGTACGGCCCGCACCGGGCAAGATGCGTTTCGCCGGGTCGCGGCGGCTGCCTCGGCCGGCACACCGATCGACCTCGTGCTGATGGACATGAACCTGCCCGACAGCCACGGGCTCGACGTGAGTCGGCGCATCCGCGCGGCCGGTCTGGCCACCGACATCATTGCGATCACCGCGGTGCGCGACCTCGACAACGTGCGCGGGGCGATCGCAGCCGGGGTCGTGCAGTACCTGATCAAACCGTTCACCTACTCGACTTTCGCCACGAAATTGACCAGCTACCGGGACTTTCGTGCGGAGCTGAACGCGCAGGCATCCGTTGTGACGCAGTCAGCGGTCGATCATGCGTTCGCGAGCCTGCGCGCGCCCACCGATATTCCCCGGCCCAAGGGGCTGTCTGATTCGACCCTGACCCCGGTGGTCTCCTACCTGCAGGCTCAGGTCGCGCCGGTGTCGGCGAGCGAGCTCATGGAACCGCTCGGCCTGTCGCGGGTGACGGCGCGGCGTTACCTGGAGTATCTCGCCGACATGGGCCTCGTGCTGCGCGCACCGCGTTACGGAACGCCGGGTCGGCCCGAGAACGAGTACAGCTGGAAGAGCGCGCGCTAGCGGTTCGTGAAGACCGGCGTGCGCTTCTCGACGAAGGCAGCCATGCCCTCGCTCTGGTCATCGGTGGCGAACACCGAGTGGAACAGGCGACGTTCCAAGTGGATGCCGCTGCTCAGCGTCGACTCGTACGCCGCGTTCACGACCTCCTTGGCGAGCATGGCGATCGGCGCCGATTTCGCCGCGATGTCTGTGGCGGTTTTCAGGGCATCCGCTTGCAGGTCGGCTGCCGGCACGATGCGAGCGACCAGGCCGGCGCGTTCGGCTTCGACGGCATTGATGGTGCGACCGGTGAGGATCATCTCCATCGCCTTGGCCTTGCCGACGGCGCGGGTGAGGCGTTGGGATCCGCCCATGCCGGGAATGACGCCGAGCTTGATCTCCGGCTGGCCGAAGGTGGCGGTGTCGGAGGCGATGATGAAGTCGCAGATCAGGGCCAGTTCGCAGCCTCCGCCGAGGGCGTGACCGGAGACCGCGGCGATCACCGGGGTGCGCACGGCGGCCAGGCGGTCCCAGCCGGCGAACCAGTCGTTCAGGTACATGTCCATGTAGCTCATCGTCGACATCTCCTTGATGTCGGCGCCGGCGGCGAAGGCTCGCTCCGAACCGGTGATGATGATTGCACCGATCGCGGGGTCGGCGTCGAGCCGGGTGGCAGCATCGACGACGTTCTGCATGGTGGCGAAGTTGAGGGCGTTCAGCGCCTTGGGGCGGTTGAGGGTGATGACGCCGACCCGGCCGTGGCGCTCCAGCAGGATGTTGTCGTAGGAGTCTGTGGTGGTGTCTGTGCTCGTGTCGCTCACGCGGTGGCCTTTCGTTCGGTGGGTTGGTGCTCTCGGTCGGTGGTCACTGCCCGCGGCAGGCGCAGCTCGCGC
This sequence comes from Cryobacterium sp. TMT1-3, assembly GCF_004402315.1. NCBI lineage: Bacteria > Bacillati > Actinomycetota > Actinomycetes > Micrococcales > Microbacteriaceae > Cryobacterium > Cryobacterium sp. TMT1-3. Next base: position 237,268 of record NZ_SOFW01000037.1, on the reverse strand, counting down.
TCCCCGAGCGGTGCGAAGTGCGCCTGCACGTCGGCGTCGCTCACCGCGGTGAGGGTGCTCGGCTGCCAGGACGGGTTGCGGTCCTTGTCGACGACCTGCGCGCGAATGCCCTCGATCACGTCGTGGCCCGCCACCATGCGCAGGGACACCCGGTATTCCTGCTCGAGGACGTCTTCGAGGGTGTCGAGAGCACGGGCACGGCGGAGGGCTTCCAGGGTGACGGTGACGGCGGTCGGCGATTTGGCCAGAATGCTTTTTGCCGCATCGCGGGCGACGGAGACGGGCGACTGCTGCAATCTGCCGATGATCGTCGGCAGGTCAGCTCCGGCATAGCACTCGTCAATCCACACTCGTTCGGTCAGGAGCGGTGCCGGGGGTGCCGGGGAGGCGAGCTGGGTTATCGCGGCGGCAGCGGGCATCCGTTTGAGGTCGTCGACAAGAGACTCGAGCCGGGCGGAGTCGATGAAGCTGTCGGCGAGGCCGAGCGCGATCGCGTCGGCGCCGGTCATGGTTGCCGCGGTGAGGGCGAGGTGGGTACCGAGTTCGCCGGGGGTGCGCGTGTACAGGTAGGTTCCGCCGACGTCGGGCACGAAGCCGATGGTGGTTTCGGGCATGCCGAGTTTGGTGCGTTCGGTCACGACCCGGTGGGAGGCGTGGCCGGAGAGGCCCACTCCGCCGCCGAGCACGATGCGGTCCATCAGGGCGACAAACGGTTTGGGGTAGCGCTTGATCTGCGCGTTGAGGGTGTACTCGTCGGCCCAGAATCGGGCGTTCTCGTCTGGATCGGTGCGCGCGTCGCGGTAGATCGAGACGATGTCTCCGCCGGCGCACAGGGCGCGGTCGCCGCTTCCGGTGAGCAGCACGGTCTGCACGGCGTCGTCATCGGCCCACTCGGTGAGCGCTGCGGCGATGCTGCGGATCATGTCGTGGGTGAGGGCGTTGAGGGCCTTCGGCCGGTTCAGGATAATGCAGGCCAGCGGTCCGTCGCGGCGTAGGAGCACTTCGCTGCCGGTTTCGCTGCTGGACAGGTTGCCGGATCGGGCTCCGGACTCGGAATGGGACAACTCGGTGTGGGACAAACGTCACCTTTCCGCGACAATGCGGCCGTACTCCTGCACGAACCCGGACTCTTGGCCACAGTCTAGCGAGGCAACTGCCGGCCGGGCGCAAACCACTATCGCCACCGCCCGGCGTCGGGGCAGAGGGCAGCGCACACATAGTCGAACACCTCACACACTCACGCGTTATGGATGCGTCGCCCGCCTGAACCAACGCCGTTACGACGTCTGTTCCGGACGGTGTCAGACGGAGAAGGGTGGCGCGGGAGTCGTCGGGGTCTGGTCGTTTCCCCGTCAGCCCCAGCACGCCGAGGCGGTTGCGCTCGGGCGACAGGGTGACGGGGTGGAATGCGCCCTCTAACGAGGCGAATCGACCGAGGCCGACGGTCTATGAGTTGCTGTAGGCGAACTCGCGCGTCTCGCCAGGACTCAGACGAGCCGCCGTTCCGTCCACCATCACCGTGATCGGCACTGCCCCGCCCGGATAGACGGATAGGCGCAGCACGGCCGAATCCACGGTCACCCGGACCAGCTGTTGCTGGAAATACAGTGTGAAGTCGATCTGTTCGACCTCCGGGGGCAGCACTGGATGCAGCCACAGCCTGCCGTCACGCAACTCCAGACCGGTATAGCAGCGCGTGACCATGTCGATCGATCCGGCCATCGCGCCCAGGTGCACGCCGGTGTGGGTGGTACCGCCCTGGATGTCGGCCAGGTCGCTCTCCAGTGCCTGCACGAGGAAGTCCCAGGAACGCGCCCGGTCGCCGCGCGCTTCCACCCACGAGTGCACCACGTTGCTGAGGGTTGAGCCGTGGCTGGAGCGCTCGCGGTAATACTCCACGGTGCGAGGGATCGCCTCCGCCGGAAAGTCGTAGCCGAGCCCGCGCAGCACCTCGCGCAGCTCGTCGGCGCTGAACAGGTAGAGCAGCATCAGGACGTCCGCTTGTTTGCACAGTTTGTAGTTGTTGGTGCTGTCGCCCTCTCCGGCCAGGATGAGGTCGAGCCGACCGATCGCGCCGTAGCGCGCGCGGTAGCCGGCCCAGTCGAATTCCTTCAGCTGTTCGTAGCCCTCGAATTGGCTGATCACGCCGTCGGCGTGGAAGGGGACGCGCAGCCGGTTGCCGATGAGCCGCCACCGATTCGGCTCACCGGGACGCAGCCGGAGCCGGTTCCACAACTGGTCGGCGTACCGGGGCAGGAGCAGGTCAACGACATCCGCTGCCCGCCGCAACACCCAGGCGGCCATCACATTCGTATAAGCGTTGTTGCGAAGTCCCTTCCCAGGGGCATCCGCATACCCGTCGTGGAACTCATCGGGCCCCATCACGCCTGCGATGTCGTACCGGTCGGCCGCCTCGTCGTGCGTGGCCACGCTGGCGAAATACCGGGCAACCTCGACGATCAACTCGGCGCCCTGCTCGACGAGGTAGCCGAGGTCGCCGGTGGACTCGTAGAACCTCCACGCGCTGTACGCGATGGCCAGTCCCACGTGACGTTGCAGGCGTGAGTTGTCGGGCATCCAAGCGTCGTTGCGCAGGTTGAACAATTCGGTCGGCGTCTCCTCGCGCCCGTCGATGCCGCTCTGCCACGGAAACATTGCCCCCTGATGGCCGGCCGCCCGGGCGGCCGCCCGCGCTTCACCGAGCCGACGGTAGCGGTAGCCGAGCAGCGCCCGGCTCGTTTCCGGGCGGTGCATCGACAACGTCGGGTAGACGAACATCTCGTCCCAAAAGATGTGACCGCGGTAGCCCTCACCGTGCAGACCACGGGCAGGAAGCCCTGCGTCGAGGTCAGCGGTGACGGCGGCGACGCTCTGCAGCACGTGAAATGTGTTGATGTTCAGTGCCAGCTGCTGGCGCCCATCGGTGTGGGGATCGGTCTCCAGCAGCACAGTGAAGTCGTTCCACAGCACTCGCCACGCGCTCTCGTGCACGGAAAGCAGTGCCGCCAAGTCGGGCAGCCGGCGCATCCGATTGGTGGCAGCGAGCGTGGGCGACGAGATGGCCCGATCGCGCGACGTGCACACGGCCACGGTTTTCTCCACGGTCAACGGATGCCCCTCTCGGGCCTCCAGGGAGATTTCGTGGGCGACCCAGCCCGCGGCATCCGTCAGCAGAGTGCGGGGCGGATGCTGCACCACCCCGTCAACAAGCACCCGTGTCCGGGCGACCATAACGATGTGAATGCCCGACTGGGAGGTCGCCATTTCAAGCAGCACGGTGTCGGCGTCCGGCTCGGTGGTAGCGCGCGGCACCAGGTGGGTGTCGGCCAGAAGGCGGTACTCTGGCACGTTGCGGTTGGCGACGCGGCCCTCCAACGCCGAGCGCACGGTGAGCAGACCCGACCAGTTTTCGGCCGCGAACGTGACAGTGAGGCCCGCCACCCCGTCGTCGTGCTGCGAGACGAAGCGCTGCTGGGTGATGCGCGTGATGCGGCCGGCAGAGTCCCTGGCACGGAATGTGCGAGTGAGCACAGCGCGACCGAGGTCGAGTGTCTGCTCGTAGTCCAGGAGCTCGGCCGTGTCGACGTCGAACCAGGGCTCGGCGTCGCCGTCGTGGATGCCGCCGGTGCGGAAGGTGAGGGGCAGCCAGTTTGGTGCGTTCACCAGGCTTTCGTCTTCGGTGCTGTGCCCGTTGACCTGGGTGTGGAGCCGGTTGTAGACGCCGGCGAGATAGGTGCCGGGATAATGCAGTGCGGTGGCATCGACCTCCGGGGCAGCACCCCGGGTGGCCCAGTAGCCGGTCCCCAGCGTGCACAGAGTCTCCCGCAACGGCTCGGCCATCGGATCGAATCCGACATAGTGCAGCCGCCACGGGTCGCTCGCGGATTCCCCGCCGGCCCAACCGGGATGGGCGGCGGCAAGGCGGGTGTCGAGGTCGCTCAGGTCGGTCACGATCAGGTGGGCACCCGCAGCACGAAGTCCCCCGTCGGCGCCGTGCCGACTGACGCCGACGACCCAGCCGAAACCTCCGTTCGATGCCGCCGTGACACCGGCCTCTGCATCTTCGAGTACGACGGTCTTCGCCGCGGTCACGTGCAGCTGTCGTGCAGCTTCGAGGAAGGTAGCCGGGTCGGGTTTGCCCGCCAAGTGCATCCGCAGGGCGTCGGTGCCGTCGACTGTGACGTCGAACAGGTCACCGACTCCGGCTGCCCGCAGCACCCGCCGGCCGTTGCGGCTCGACGTGACCACGGCAGTCGGGATGCCCCGAGCCCGTAGGCGGTGCAGCAGTGTCACGGCGTCGGGGTAGGCCCTCACCCCGTTTTCGTCGACCTCTTGGTCGAAGAAGTACTGTTTGCGGGCCGCCAGGGATTGCACGGTGGGGGTGGCCGTTGCGCCGAGCGGGCGGTGCTCCGTTCCTTCGGGCAGCTTCACGCCACGCGAAGCGAGGAAGGTGCGCACGCCGTCCTCGCGCGGGCGACCATCGACGCTGCGCCGGTAGTCCTCGACCTCGTCGAAGGGCGTGGCGTCGGGCGCCAGCATGGGCAACACCTCGTCGAAGAGACGCTTCCACGCCGCGGCGTGGACGAGGGCGGTGTCGGTGACGACGCCGTCCATGTCGAAGATGACGGCCTCGTAGCGCGTAATCGACTTCGAATATCGGGTCACACCAGCCAGTCTAGGAGCCAGCCGATCTGGGGACGCGGCGGCAGGCCGGTCTGCGTGTCCGGCGGGTCGAGGCAATCGTCGGGGTGTCTGATTGGGTGTAGCGTCAGGCCATGAGCCAGCCCCAGCCTATCAGCCGGGTCACCGCCGACGACCTGGTGGTGCTGCGGGAGCTGGTGGCGCAGGAGTTCGGGGCGTTTGAGGCGCTGGCCGAGTCGATTCCCCGCGCTTGAGCTGTCGCCGCATTGGTGGTAACTCTCTCAGTCCGCGCCGAGCCATTCCCGTAGGGTTCAGGCATGGTGAAGTTCGAGGCTGATCCGTCGTGAGCAGGACTGCCAAAATCATCGCGCACCCACACGCGCAGCTCGGCCTGTCGGGCGAGCAGGTAGCACAGCGGAACGCGGCCGGGCTCACGAACCGGTTCTCGCAGGCCTCCAGTCGAAGCTTGTGGGAAATCGTTCGCGCCAATGTGCTCACGCTGTTCAACGCGATTGTGGCGGGGAGCTTCATTCTTCTGCTCGTGCTGGGCCAGTGGAGGGATGCGCTGTTCGGATTCTCGGCCGTTGGCAACGCCGTGATCGGGGTGGTGCAGGAATACCGCGCCAAACGCGCGCTCGACCGGCTCGCCGTGATCAACACCCCGCACGCCCGCGTGCTCCGAGACGGCACCGTGCAGGACATCGAGGTCGAAGCCGTGGTGCACGAAGACATCCTGGTGCTCCGAGTCGGGGACCAGATTCCCGCCGACGCCACAACGATCGACAGCGAAAGCCTCGAAATCGACGAGTCGCTGCTCACCGGCGAGGCCGATCCCGTGCTGAAGGCTCCGGTAGACGACGTGCTCTCCGGATCGAGCGTCGTCGCCGGACACGGGCTGGCTCGAGTTACGCGCGTCGGCGCCGAGTCCTTCGCCAGCCGCCTGACGGCCGAGGCGAAACGGTTTTCGCTGGTAAATTCCGAGATTCGCAACGGACTCAACCGGGTGCTGCGGTGGATCATCTGGGCGCTGCTGCCGATCATGCTGATCGTCGTCAACGGCCAGATGCAGGCCGCGGGCGGGTGGGAACTGGCCATCAGCAGCGGCAGCTGGCGGACCGCGGTGGTCGGCGCCGTAGCGAGCATCATCGCCATGGTGCCGCTGGGACTGGTGCTGATGACGAGCGTCGCCTTCGCCGTGAGCGGCGTGCGACTGGCCCGGCACAAGGTGCTGATCCAGGAGCTGGCCGCAGTGGAGGTGCTCGCCCGGGTGGACATCATCTGCCTGGACAAGACTGGCACGCTCACCGAGGGCGCGATCGTGTTCGATGCCGTGCATTCCCTCGCCACAACGCCCGAGACGGGGGCCGACGAATGGCCCGGTTGGCGAGAGAGTTTGGGCTGGTTTGGCGCTGACCCGAACGCCAACGCAACAGCCCGGTGCCTCGCCGAGGAATTCACGGCCGACAGCGCCCTCGGTGCCGTTGCCGCGATCCCGTTCTCGTCCGAGCGCAAGTGGAGTGCCGTCGCGTTCGGCGCTGACACTGTCGCCGCAGGAACCTGGGTACTGGGCGCCCCTGAGCTGGTACTGAATCCGGAATCACCCCGGGGGTCGGCCGCAGCCACCGTTCTGGACGAAGCGAACACCCTCGCGTCGGCCGGTATGAGAACGCTCGTCCTCGCCCACAGCTCGGAGATGATTTCAACGAATGCCGCCGGCGCCGCAGGCACTGCGGCCGGCGCCGGCCTCCCCTCTAGATTGTCGTCGACGGTGCTGCTGACATTCCGGGAGAAGGTCCGCCCCGACGCGGCGCGCACGCTCGCCTACTTCCGCGACCAGGGTGTCGGGGTGCGCATCATCTCCGGCGACGATCCCCAGACCGTCGCTGCAGTGGCGCGGGAGGTCGGTATCCACGTCGAGGAGGGCTACGACGCCCGCACGCTCCCCGCGGACCCGGACCAGCTTGCCGACATGATGGAGCAGCAACTGGTATTCGGCCGGGTCACCCCGACACAGAAGAAGGATATGGTGCGGGCCCTCCAGCGGCGCGGCCACGTGGTCGCGATGACCGGTGATGGCGTGAACGACGCCCTCGCGCTGAAACACGCCGACATCGGAATCGCCATGAACACGGCCGCCGCGGCCACCAAGGCGGTGTCCCGTCTGGTGTTGCTGGACGGCCGATTTGACCGGCTACCGAGCGTCGTGGCGGAGGGCCGGCGCGTGATCGCCAACATCGAACGAGTCTCCGTACTGTACCTGAGCAAGACCGCGTATGCCATTGCCATGTCGATGATCTTCGGGGCGCTGATCTGGGGGTTCCCCTTCCTGCCGCGCCAGCTCTCGGCGACCGACGGGCTGACCATCGGGATCCCGTCCTTCTTCCTTGCGCTGATGGCGAATACCCGCCGCTACCGGCCGGGATTCCTGAAACGCTCGCTCTGGTTCGCCGTGCCAGCCGGACTCATCGTCACCGCCGGCATCCTCGCGGTGAACGCCTATGCGCGCCTGGTCGGCGGTTTCTCCACCGAGGATGTTCATGGGGCGTCGGTGATCACCCTCTCGCTCATCGCGCTCTGGGTTCTGGTGGTGGTCTCGCGACCGCTGAACCTGGCACGGGTCGGCATCGTGCTCGCGATGTACATCGTGCTCGTCGGTATGCTCACGATTCCCCTGCCAAGGGACTTCTTCAATCTGGCGGTGCCGCCGCCGGCGCTGCTGCAGCTGTCGGTGATCACGGCGTTCGTCGGATGCCTCGCGGTCGAGATTCTGGGACGGATCCGAGCGCGGGTCAACGCGCGGTTCCGCGGACGCCCAGTGTGAGGATAGCTTGACTTAGAACGGTTCGGGGTCAGGGTCCCCGCCATTGTCGGTGTCCCAGACGGAGTTCCAAGGGTTGGGCGCGGGTGGTGCTGGTGCGGTCGGCGGGGGTGGTGCTGGTGCGGTTTGTTGCAGGTGGGGGCTGATGCGTGTGGCGGGGTCGGTGGCGTAGTGTTTGCCGGCGGGGCTGGTCCAGTGCAGGGTACCGTCGGGGTCGGCGATGGGTTTCCAATTGCTGAAGTGCTTCACGCTGTGGTGGGCTGGGGAAAGGAAGTGCAGGTTGGTGGCGGTGGTGGGGCCGCCGAATTGTTTGTCAATGGTGTGGTCGAGGTCGCTGTGCCCGGCGGAGCGGTTGCAGCCGGGGAAGCGGCAGGTTCCATCGCGCAGTCGCAGGTACTTTTTCAGGCTCGCCGGCACTCGGAACGGTTCCGCGCTGACGTCGAGGACGATGCCGGTGTGCGGGTGGGTGAGGACGCGCAGGAAACTTGTCGCGGTGCCGGCCAGGCGGCGGGCGGTTTCGGGGTCGATCGGCCCGTAGCCTTCGAGTTCGCCCGGCTCTTCACTCTTACCCATCAGGGTGAGCACCGGCACGGTGATGTTGACGTTCGCGGTGAGCCCGGCGCCGAGGCCGCTGCCGGTGACGCCCTGCTGGAGCCGGTCGATGGCGACGTCGGCGCGTAACTGGTTGAGGGTGCGGGGTTCGTCGGGGCCTTGCAGGCTGATCGCGGCGTCGGTGACGCGGGTGTAGACCGCCTGGAGGTCGTCACCGGCCGCGCGCAACCACGCGTTTGCAAGCACAGGGTGGCCATGCCGTCCTGGTCGGGAAAGAACTCCACCCGACGATCAGCGAGGCACTTGGCCCGGCGCACGGTGATGCTGTCGGGGTGGAACCGTTCCCGCAGTTTGCGGGCCTTGCCATCGAACTGGGCCGGAGTGAGGCGTTTCGCGTGCGGGAGCAGGACTGCTTCGAGCTCGGTGCGACCGGGCCGGGGCACGGAGCCGAGTTGGTCGAGCAGGCGGCTCACGTGCCGCAGGGAGATCTCTCCGGTGCGCAGGGCGGTGAGCGTGTCGGGCCGCTCGACCACCAGTTGGCGGCTCTCTCGGAGCAGCCCGGACGCGGTGCCCTGGGGGATGCGCAGCGCGCACGCCATCTCCGCGACGAGGCCTTGTTGCGCGGCGAAGGCGGCGTCCCAGTCGTGCTCGTGGCCCGGCCCCGACACGGGGCAGCCGGTTTCGGCGGTGTTGGTGGTGAAGTCCCACGCCTCGGTGAGGACCTCAGCCTTGCTCGCCTGCGCCCAGGCGATGATCTTCTCGAAGAAGAGCACCCGGTCAACGAACTGCGCCTGATGCCGCTGGAACGGACTCAAGTCATCGGCCAGACTGCCATCGGCCGGACTATCGTCGGCCGGGAGCTTCGGGCCCGGTTCGTCGTCACTGTCGTGCTCCGTGCGCAGGTACTCGGCGTAGAGGAACTCCTCCCGCAGGTCATCATCGAACAGGCCCGCGGGCGGCACGGCGGCGAACACCTCGGTCAGGTCCAGGCCGGCCGGCAGCGGCGGGCCGTCAGGCATCTCACGGCGATAGGACTCCGGGCCGACACATTCCGGACCGACAAGATCTGATAGGAAGGGGTCGGTGCTGAAAGGCTCCGTATCGACGTCTTCGAGGGCGTCGTACGGAGCGAACTGACCGAGGCCCTCAGCAATCTCGACCCGCCAGTCTGCCTGGCACTGCGCCCAGAACACTTCGAACTCGGCGCGCTCCTCGGCGGTGGAAGGCCGGTAGCCGTGGGCAGCGAAGAACGGATCGACGAGGCCCGGCTGGGGGGTGTCGCCGCTCTGGCTCATAGAACAAGTGTACCAAGCTCAACCGCTCAAGTCGAGGGATTCTCAGATCTTTTGGGAATTCTGAGCGAAGCTGCATTCGGACGTCCAGTCGCATTTCGCGAACAACATTTTGGGCGCTCTGACGTGCACAGCCGTGATGAGTGCACACCTCAACCGCACTTTTCAGTGAGGAACTCACATCGTGGTTGGGGTTGCGCGGGAATAGTGTGGACACGTCTTCGATCAACGAAGTTCGGGCGGATCCCTAAAGCAAAGGCGTTTGGTTCCCATGCACGACACAGAAACGTTCCACCAGCTATGGGCCGACGCGGTCACGGAGCACAGCAGTCGCGTATTCCTGGTCTTCAGCGACTCGGACTCCGAGCCCACCGCGTGGACCTACTGGGAGTTCGACGATCTCGTCGCCGCCACGGCAAGGACATTGTGCAATCTCGGCGTCCGGCACGGTGATCCCATCCACCTGGCGCTCCGCAACTGTCCCGCCTTCGTACTGCTCTGGCTCGCGGCGACACGACTTGGCGCGTGGATCATTCCCGTCGACCCCGCATCCACTGCTCGAGACCTGGCGTCGCAAATTCGCCGGACCAAGCCCAAAGTGGGGTTTTACGCCGCAGCAAGGCGGGATGTCTATCTTGCCGCCGCGGACGGACAACTGGAATCGGTCGTTGAGCTCACGGAGGCCGCAGCTGACGCCCTGCCCGGTTCCCCCCTTCTGGCTCCGAACACAATGATCGACGATCGTGTCTTCGATACCGTCCTGCCGATGGATCGCCTTGCCGCCATGTTCACGTCAGGCACAACGGCAGAACCCAAAGGAGTAGTGCTCACCCAGCGCAATTACCGCGGGCTTGCCGGCTCGATGGCCGAAATCATCTCACTCCAGCCGCAGCATCGATGGCTGGTCACGCTACCGCTGTTTCACGGGAACAGCCAGTTCTATTGCTTTGCGCCGGCCATCGCGGTCGGGGCCAGTGTTGCCCTCACCTCGACTTTCAGCGCATCGCGCTGGTTCTCACAGGCGGCGAGACTGGCTGCAACCCACGCGAGCCTGTTCGCCGCTCCAATCCGCATGATTCTCGCACGTCGTCCAGCGGATGCGCCGCGTCTGCACCTGAAACACGTCTGGTATGCGCAGAGCCTCGGTGACGACCACTACCGCGAGTTCGCAGACCTCACCGGCTGCCAGCCGCGGCAACTCTATGGCATGACCGAGACCACCGCGATCGTCACCGCTGACCTGGCCGCGCTGCCGAGATCGGACGTCATCGGAACTCCAATTGCTGGCCGACGGCTCGAACTGCTCGACCCAGCGACCGGCCAGCCCGTTTCGACGGGACTACCCGGCGTGATGACCCTGCAAGGCACCCCGGGAGTGGACGTATTCGCCGGTTACCTCGACGACCCGATCACGACAGCGCGCAGTTTCTCGACGAGAAACGGCGAAACGTGGTTCAGCACGGGCGATCTCGCCCGACGAGACAGCGACGGCACGCTCCGATTCGTGGGCCGGGTCGACGACGTCATCAAGGTCGCCGGAGAGAACGTCAGCCTCACAGAGATCGAGGCCGTGATCGCCCAGGCACCCGGCGTGCTCGAGGCCGCCGTTCTGGCGAAACCGGATCCGATTCGTGATCAGGTCCCCGTAGCGTTCGTGGTACCGCGCGATCGCGCTAATCCTCCCCTGCCGGAACAACTTACGATGTGGGCGCAACTCAACCTCCCGCCGCAGAGTCGCCCCCGGGAGTGGACCGTCATCGAAGAGTTGCCCCGAACGAGCGTCGGCAAAATTCGTCGCTTTCAGCTGTCGGGCGAGCTGACCCCCAACGCGCCCACACCATCATGAGCGCCGATACCGAGCCCTCGGGCAGCGCTCTGTACTCCGATCTGCTGACCCGCCTGGCCGACGGAGCCACCACCACCGAACTGCGCGGGCTTGCCGGCAGCAACGCCGTCGACCCCGCAGAAAGCGCTCTCATTGCGGCCGCCGTCACGGTGCGCACTCGAATCGACCAGCTGGAGGAGCGGGAACGGGCCTTGCTTCGGCTGGGCGACTCGGTGCGTGACATCGCCGGGCTGGATGCCGTCGACGGAGTGTTGCAGTCCATTGTCTCGCGCAGCCGCCGACTGCTCATGGCCGACGTCGCCTATTTTCTCACCTTCGATCAGAGCACCGGGGTGGCCGTGATGCGGGTGTCTGATGGCATTATCAGTGAGGCCTTCAACCGCCTCGCGGTTGATCCCGGGCAAGGCATTTCGGGCCACATCGCATCGACCCTGCGGCCAAGTTGGACCAGCGATTATCTTGCCGACGATCAGTACACCCACACCGGCCCGATTGACTCAGCCACCGTTGAAGAAGGCTTACGCGCGATCCTCGGTGTTCCCGTCATTTACGCCGGTCGCATTGTCGGTCTGTTGCTGGCTGGTGACCGGCATCCCCACGATTACCGGCCGCAGGATGTCGAGCTGCTCGTCTCACTGGCACAACACGCTGGGGTGATCATCGAGAACGCTACCGTGCACGCCCAGGACCAGCGCACTGTCGAGAACCTCGAGGCGGCCGTCGAGGCTTTGCGCGCCAGTGAAAACACCTCGCAGACAATCCTGGAATTGCAGGACCGGCTCATGACGCTGCTCATGAGCCGCGGCTCCCTGCAGGATCTGGCCACGTTGACGCAATCGGCCGTGGGCGGCACCGTTGTTCTGTGTGACGAGCGACGGCGTGAAATTGCCCGAGCGGGACACTCGGACGCGCTGACCACCGCCATCGACTGGAACGCGCAGCCACTCTCGGCGAGCACAGCCACGCTGGGCTACGTGCTGTACCGGCCCGACGAGCTCATCGTGCCTGAACGCGATGAGACCCACATTCGGCAGATTCTGGTGCGGGCAGCATCCGTCGGGTCACTCCTGCTCGAGTCGGTGCTGGCCAGCCTCAATACCTCGCGGCAGGCCGCGTCAAATCTGATCGGTGAGCTGCTGCGGGATCCGCGCAGCGATCGCGTCGCCGTGTTGCGCAGTACGGTCGCAGTCGACCTTGCGGCGTTGGACACCGTACTGATCGCCTCTGGCTGCGACGCCTCGAGCAAATTCGACGTGCTCAGAGCTGCCCTGCGCATCGCAGATCGCCTGGGCGGATTGTCCTGCGAGGTAGAGGGCGAGGTCTTGCTGTGGCTGCCCGGCGCGAATCCACGGCGTTCCGCCGAGCAAACGGCCGCAGCGCTGTGCGCCGCAGTGGATGGCGTGGTGACCGTTGGCGCCAGCCGCAGCCTCGCAACAGCTCAAACCCTCCAAGCCGGCGTGCGCGATGCCCGAAACACCGTGCGAGCGCTCGTGGCACTGGGTCGCGCCGGGCAGGGGGCTGACAGCTCCGGAGTCGCACCGTTCCCTGCAATTCTGGCAAGCACCTCTCCCGATGACCTCGAAGAGTTCGTCCGGGACGTTCTCGGAGAACTCCTCGACTACGACAACGCACACGCCACAGAACTGGTGCGAACGCTGGAAGTCGTCTACCGGCAGTCCTCCAATGTTGCCGCAGCGGCGGAGGTTCTCTACCTGCACCCGAACACCGTTCACCAACGTCTTATCCGGATCGATCAGCTGACCGGTACGAATTGGCGCGACACCGACGTCGCGATTCAGCGCCAACTGGCGCTGACCATCCATGCCCTCCGGGCACCTCGACCCCCATCTCACACTAAGGATTGACGCAATGGCGCTCTCATCTGAAGTTTCATCACCCACCACATGGCACCGCCGCCGGGCGTTCGTCGGCGCGACCACCGGACATCTGATCGAATGGTACGACTACGGAATCTACGGCTTCCTGGCCGTCTACATTGGGCAGGCATTCTTCGTTTCGGACGACCCCATGACCAGTCTCCTCAGCAGCTTCGCCGTTTTCGCGCTGAGTTTCTTCATCCGACCGCTGGGCGGACTCTTTTTCGGCCCGATGGCCGATAAAATCGGGCGGCGCAAGACCCTGGTCACGGTCCTTATCCTCATGGCCGGCTCGACTTTTCTCCTGGGGGCCCTGCCCGCCTACGACGCTATTGGTGTTGCGGCGCCCATTCTGCTCATACTGGTGCGGTGCTTGCAAGGTTTCTCTGCTGGTGGCGAGATCGGCACGATCACGGCGTTCATCTCGGAGTACGCGGGGCCCGGCCGACGTGGGTTCTCGACCAGCTGGCTCATGGTGACTGCGGTGCTGGGTCTGGTGCTCGGCGGCCTGGTCGCCAACGGCATGAGTTTTCTGGCCGGACCCGATGTCATGCAGGCCTGGGGCTGGCGAGTTCCGTTCCTGCTTGCTGGTCCGCTCGGACTCATCTCGCTCTACATCCGCTTGAAACTCGAGGACAGCCCGGAATTCCGCTCCCTGCAGGCGGCCGGCAAAACGTCGAAGAACCCCCTCCGGGAAGTCTTCGCCTGGAAGCGTTCTCTGGCGCTCATCTTCTTCATCATCACCCTGCACAGTTCGATCTTCTATCTGGTGCTCGTCTACGCATCGACCTTCATGTCGACCCTTCTGAAGTTCGATACCGGGACCGTGCTGCTCTATGTCTTCATCGCCAGCCTGCTTTCGGCGGTCGTCATGCCTTTCGGCGGCATGTTGACCGACCGGTTCGGTCGCAAGCCCTTCCTGCTGACGGTCGCGGTACTGTCCGCGGCGACGCTGTTCTGGTTCTTTCAAGCGGCCCCTGGCGCCACTCTGTCCAGCTTCATCTGGCCACTCGTCACCAGCGCCGTGCTGTTCGGCCTGTACGCCTCCTCGACCTATGCCACGATGAGTGAGCTGCTACCGACCCGGGTGCGGTCCACCGGCATTGCCTTGGCCTACAACATCCCCGTCGCGGTCTTCGGCGGCAGCGCCCCGATGATTGCCACCTGGCTGATCTCCCGCACCGGGGACATCACCTCGCCGTGGTACTTCTTCGTTGGCACCGCCGTCGCCTCGATCATCGCCTTGATCGTGCTCCGTCCGAGCGACTTCGCTGACAATTCACCGACGCCGTCGGTCGCGCCAGCACTGGCAGAGGCCGAAGGAGCACGCGTATGAGCCTCAGCGATGAATTCGGCCGAGATGTGCTGCTGACCGGATGGGGGCACTCACGCTTCGGCAAGCTCGTCGATGAGACCCTGGAATCGCTCATCGTGCGCGTGACCATCGAGGCGATCGCACAGGCCGGTATCGAGGCCCGCGACGTGGACGAGATCTACCTCGGCCAGTTCAACGCCGGGATGCAACCGTTGGCGTTTGCATCCTCGCTCGCGCTGCAGGCATCCGCTGATCTGGCGAACGTGCCGGCCACGCGGGTCGAGAATGCCTGCTCGTCGGGCTCCGCAGCCTTTCAGCAGGGGGTGAAATCAGTCCTCGCCGGAACCGCCAGGACGGTGCTTGTCATCGGAGCAGAGAAGATGACCGGCGCCGGCGCCCAGACAGTCGGTGCTGCCCTTCTCGGCGCCGACTACGAAATGGCAGGTAAGGAGTCGCGCACGGGCTTTGCGGGGCTGTTTGCCACCGTCACCGACGCCTACGAACAGCGGTATGGCGCGATCGGCGATCCCCTGGGAACGATTGCGGCGAAGAACCATCACAACGGAATGTCCAACCCGTATGCCCACCTGCACAAGGATCTGGGTGAGGCATTCTGCCAGACTGTTTCCGAACAAAACCCCATCGTTGCCGGCTCACTCCGGCGAAGTGACTGCTCACCCGTGTCAGACGGTGCCGCAGCGGTCATCATCAGCACGCACAGGTCTGCGAATGCCGCCACCACTGGAGTGCGCCTCACGGGATTTGGCCAGGCCAACGATTTCCTGCCCAGCGCCAAGAGAGACCCTCTGGATTTTGCCGGCACGGTCGCCGCGTGGCAGCGCGCCCTGCAGATGGCTGGCGTCGAATTGGACGACCTGTCGTTCGCCGAGGTGCACGATTGCTTCACCATCGCCGAGCTCCTGACCTACGAAGCAATTGGCCTGACCCCCCGAGGTCACGGGCGCCGCGCTCTTGACGAAGGTTGGGTGTTTCGCGACGGCAGACTACCGATCAACCTTTCTGGAGGGTTGAAGTCGAAGGGACATCCCGTCGGGGCGACCGGCGTTTCGCAGCACGTGATATCGGCCATGCAGCTCACCGGAACCGCCGGAGCGATGCAACTTCCCAACGCCCAGCGAGCGGCAATTCAGAACATGGGCGGCTTGGCCGTCGCCAACTACGTCAGCGTTCTGGAAAGTATTTAACTCGAACCAGCATCTGTCACGCACACCACTCATTTGCACAAAAAAACCCGCCGTCACTATGCAGCACAGTGACGACGGGTTTTCGGTGGTGCACCCCCCCGGACTTGAACCGGGAACCCACTGATTAAGAGTCAGTTGCTCTGCCAATTGAGCTAGAGGTGCATGTGAGGCAGCGGATCAACCCGCGGCAACGTGTAACCCTAACACCCCAAGCGGGCTCGATGCCAATCGGGGCCGAAAGGGGGCGATGACCGGCATCCGTTCGCGAAATTACTATCCTTGGAAGCGTGACCGAACCGCGAATTTACGCCCTGTCCGACGACCTAGAGCTCGGCCTGGCCCTCGCCGACGCCGCCGACGCCATCTCCAGCGCCCGCTTCACCTCGCTCGACCTCGTCGTGACGACGAAACCCGACCGCACACCGGTGACGGATGCCGACCAGGCCGTCGAGCGCGCCATCCGCGCCCTGCTCGGCGAGCACCGGCCCGACGACGGTATCCTCGGCGAAGAATTCGGAACGGCCGGATCGACGACGCGCCAATGGATCATCGACCCGATTGACGGCACCGCCGGGTTCCTCCGCGGCATCCCGATCTGGGCCACCCTGATCTCCCTAGCCATCGACGGCGTGCCGGTAGTCGGCGTGGTCAGCGCCCCCGCCCTCGGCAAACGCTGGTGGGCCGCTACCGGCAGCGGCGCCTGGTCCAGCGACCTGACCCAAGCGGATGCCGCCCCCACCCGCCTGCGCGACGCCCCCACCCGCCTGCGCGTCTCCGGCATCGATACCCTCGCCGAGGCATCGATCAGCTACGGCAGCCTGCAACAGTGGGATCAAGCCGGGCACCTCGACGCGCTCGTCACCCTGTCGCGCCAGGTCTGGCGCACCCGCGCCTACGGCGATATGTGGTCGTATATGCTGCTCGCCGAGGGCCACCTCGACCTGGCCGGCGAATTCGACCTGCAGCCCTACGACATGGCGGCGCTCATTCCGATCGTGCAGGAGGCCGGCGGCACCTTCACCTCGGTCGACGGCCAGCCCGGACCCTGGCACGGCAGCGCCCTGGCCACCAACACACTGCTGCACGCGGCGACGCTCGCCGTGCTGAACCCGGCGTCTTCTTGACCGACCGGCGTTCGTGAAGGGTCGCGAATCGTCGTAAAAGCGGGCCCAGAAGGACGATTGCGCCCCCCCGACCGCTGCCCCCACCAAACTAAACCGAAGCAGCCGGATCGTCGGGGAAGATACCGTCGCGCACGTTGCGAGCGTCGAGGCGCCGCTGGCGCCAGGCCCGCGGATTCAACAGCAGAATCGGTTTCGGGATGCGCAGCGCATAGCCGGTCGGCAGAATCCAGCCGTAGCGTTTGGCCAGCAGCGACAGCCCGGCGCCGCTGAGAATGGCCACGCCGGTACCGATCGCCACGAACCCGAGCTTGCTCAGAATGACCATCTCGGTGCTCGCGAGCAGGGCGCTGGTGGCGTAGAGCGTGTTGCCGCCAAAGATGGTCGGCACCTTGAGCAGCATAATGTCGCGCACCATTCCGCCGCCGACCGCGGTGATGATGCCGAGCAGAATCGCCGGGAGCCAGCCCAGACCGGCTTCGAGCGCTTTCTGCGCCCCGACCGCCGACCAGCAGCCCACGGCGAGCGCGTCGAGCAGCAGCAGCACACGGCGGGTCCAGCGCCCGTTGAAGGTGACGAAGTAGGCGATAACCCCGCCGAGAATGGCGCAGATCAGGTAGGCCGGGTCGAGCAACGCGGCCGGGCTGCCCTGCTGCAGCAGCGTGTCGCGGATCATGCCGCCGCCGAGCCCGCTCATGATGGCGAGCACCACAAAACCGACGATATCGAGGCGGGCCGTGCGCGCGGCAACCCCGCCGAGGATGGCGTTGGCGAGTACACCGGCCAGGTCCACGAAGCGGATTACCTCAAACAGCGTCTCCGACTCAGTGATCACTTGCCCCATTCTCTCTTATATCTCGGGTGCAACGAGCGCGCCTACAGTTGAGGCATGAGGATCAACGCTTTTTCGGACGTCTGCCTGCGGGTCGTCATGCTGCTGTGTGCTGCGCCGGAGAGCGTCACGTTCACCTCCCGGGTGGTCGCCGCCGAGGTGGGCACCCCCTACAACCACGTGAGCAAGGCGCTGCTCAAACTGCGCGAGCTCGGCCTGATCGAGGCCATTCGGGGGCGAAGCGGCGGCGTGCGCATCAGCGCGCTCGGTCGCGCCGTCACCGTCGGTTCTCTCCTGCGCCAGCTCGACACCCGCACCGACCTCGCCGCCTGCGAATCCTCCAACGGCCCGTGCCCCCTGCTCTGCGGATGCGGCCTGCGCGGCAGCCTGCGCCGCGCCCGCGACGCGTTCTACCGCGAGCTCGACGGTCTCGTCATCTCCACCCTTCCTCACGGAAAACCGAACGGCCCGGTCCTCGTTGAACTCGGTTTGGTGCGGTAGGACTAAAGTCCCTACTTTCTACGACTTGTAGAAAGCATCCGTTTAATTGGCATTTCAAATGCTACTTTTGTAGGAGACCCCCACGAACGGGTGTCTGTTACATAGAAGGAGTATTCATGCTTTCGCCCCAGTCTCTCCCCCTCATCGAAGCCACCCTGCCGCTGGTCGGCGAGCGGATGCCCCAGATCGCACGAAACTTCTACGGCCGCATGCTCACCGCCCACCCTGAATTGTTCGACGGGCTGTTCAGCCGGTCCAACCAGAAGAACGGCAGTCAGCAGCAGGCCCTCGCCGGCAGCATCGCCGTCTTCGCGACCCACCTCGTGGCGCACCCCGACACCACGCCGGAAGCCATGCTCTCCCGCATCGCCCACAAGCACATCTCCCTCGATATTCAGCCCGAGCAGTACGACATCGTCTACAAGTACCTGTTCGAGGGCATCGCCGAGGAGCTCAGCGACGTCATCACGGCCGAAATCGCCGCCGCCTGGACCGAGGTCTACTGGCTGATGGCCCACGCCCTGATCAAGATGGAGAAGGGCCTCTACGCCGGACTCGCCAGCGACAAGCCACTCGCACCCTGGATCGTCGTGAAGAAGGAAGCGGCCGGAACCGACGCCGTGACGTTCACCCTCGAACCCGCCGACGACACCCCCGTGACGCCCGCCCTGCCTGGCCAGTACGTCAGCGTCACCGCCGTCATGCCCGACGGAATCCGCCAGGTGCGTCAGTACTCCCTCTCGGCCGGCACGGCGACCACCCGCGTCTTCACCACCAAGCTCGACGCCGACGGCGAGGTCTCCCCCGTGCTGCACCGCGACGTTCAGGTCGGCGACACACTCATCCTCTCCGTTCCGTGCGGTGACATCACCCTCGACCACGGCACCGGCCCGCTGATCCTTGCCTCGGCCGGCATCGGCTGCACCCCCAGCGCCTCCATCCTGCGTTCCCTGGTGGACACCGGCTCGAAGCGTGAGGTGCTCGTGCTGCACGCCGAGAGCAACCTCGAACGCTGGGCGCTGCGCGACCAGATGAACGAGGACGTCGCCCTGCTGGAGGCGGCCGAACTCGAGCTCTGGCTGGAGATCCCGAGCGAGGGCCACCACGAGGGCTTCATGTCGCTGGACAACGTGACGATCCCGGAGGATGCCTCGGTGTACCTCTGCGGTCCGCTCCCGTTCATGCGCAGCCTGCGCTCCCAGGCGCTCGAGTCCGGCGTGCCGGCCGACCGCATCCACTATGAGATCTTCGGCCCCGACCTGTGGCTCGCCAACGCCTGACGCACGCAGGTTCCAACCTGGCGTGCCCGCGCTAGGTTGGAACAGTGGAAGCTAACGGTGGTATCGAGATAGAACGCAAGTTTGACGTCGACGAGCTGGCGGTGCTGCCCGGCTTGACCGAGCTGCCGGGCGTACACGCCGTGGCCGAACCGATGATTCACGACCTCGAAGCCGTCTACTTCGACACGAGTGACCTCAGACTCACGGTCGCGCACATCACACTGCGCCGACGCACCGGTGGCGACGACGCCGGGTGGCACCTCAAACTGCCCCAGGGCGGCGGGCGCCGCCGAGAAGTCCACGCACCCCTCGGCAAGCATTCTCAGGACGAAGCGGATGCCGTGCCCGAATCGCTCGCCCAGCTCGTGCGGGTCTACGTGCGTGACTCCCCGTTGATACCCGTGGCACGTCTAAACACCACCCGCGTGGTGCGCGCCCTGGTCGGAGCGGGCGGCGAAACCCTCGCCGTGTTCTGTGACGACCGGGTGCAGGCCGAACGGCTCGGTCACGAACCCGCATCCGCGGCCTGGCGTGAATGGGAGCTCGAACTCGTTGACGCACCCGAGGACCTGCTCGATGCGGCACAGGCCGTGCTCGCGAGCGCCGGCATCCTGGTCTCGCAGCACCCCTCGAAACTGGCACGTACCCTCGGCGGCCGGTTTCCGGCGACACCAGCACCCAACCGAAAGCGCCCGACCCCCACGAGGCCGGCCGCCACTGTGCTGCTGGCCAGCCTGCGCGAGCAGATCAGCGTCATTCGCACGCAGGATCCGGAGATTCGCCAACAACGCGCCGGTTCCGTGCACGCTATGCGGGTCGCCACCCGCCGACTGCGTTCGGTGCTGGCCACCTATGAATCCCTCGTCGATCCCGCTGTCGTGCAGCACCTGCGCACCGAACTGGGTTGGCTCGCCGCCGTGCTCGGCGGCGCCCGCGACGAAGAGGTGCTGCACCACCGCCTCGCCAGCCTGCTCGACCACGAGGCCCCGGCCCTGCTGCTCGGCCCCATCCGGGAACGCCTCGAAACCCGCTCGGGGACGGATGCCGGCAGCGCCGGTCGCATACTCGTCGCCGCCCTCGACAGCGGGCGCTACTTTCGGCTGCTCGACGCGCTCGAAGACCTCGAAGTTCCCGACGCCCTGGTCGCCACGCCGCTCTTCACCGCCGCGGCCGGCCAGGATGCCCGCGTCGTCGTTCCCGCCCTGCTCAAGAAGGAGTGGAAGAAACTGCGAAGCGCCGTGCGCCACGCCGCGAAGACCGTGCCGGGGCCGGAGCGCGACCTCGCCCTGCACGCGGTGCGCAAGCGCGCCAAGCGGCTGCGCTACGCCGCCGAGACGGCGCATCCGCTCAACCCGGAGCGTGCCGCCCGGGTGAGCGGATTCGCGCAGAAATTGCAGACCATTCTCGGTGACCAGCACGACAGCGTCATCGCCCGTGATCGCCTGCTGCAGCGCGGCGGGGTCGAGGCCTATCTCCGCGGCGAGAACACCTTCAGTTACGGCCGCCTGCACGCCCTGGAACAGCTCCGGGCAGCGGATGCCGAGGCTCACTTCTGGAAGGCCTGGTCCCGCCGCGCGTAACCCGACCTCCTGCAGCCCCACCTTCCTGGGCCGACCACCCGGGAGCGGATGTTATCGTATGGCAAACGTCCGCGGCTATTCACAGGGAAGCAAGGTTCATGACCGTTTCGCCCCTCGTCTGGGTCTCCACCATCGCCGTCATCCTGGCGCTGCTCGCCTTCGATTACTTCTTCCACATCCGCAAGGCCCACGTTCCCGCGCTGAGAGAAGCGGCCCTGTGGTCCTCGATCTACGTAGGTCTGGCCATCCTGTTCGGCATCCTGGTTTTGATCTTCGGCGGCAGCACCATGGGGTCGGAGTATTTCGCCGGCTACATCACGGAGAAGGCGTTGTCTGTGGACAACCTGTTCGTCTTCCTGATCATCATGGCGAGCTTTCGGGTACCCCGCGAAGACCAGCAAAAGGTTCTTCTGTTCGGTATCGTCTTCTCCCTGATCGCCCGCACCGGGTTCATTTTTCTGGGCGCGGCGCTGATCAACTCGTTCGCCTGGGTGTTCTATATCTTCGGCCTGATCCTGCTGATTACCGCGGGCAATCTGCTCAAGCCCGAAGCTCACGGCGACAACCAAGCGGACAACATCATGATCCGCCTGGCCAAACGGAGCTTCCACACCACCGAGCACTACGACGGCGACAAGCTGTTCACCATGCACGAGGGCAAGAAGGCGCTCACGCCCATGCTGCTGGTCATGGTGGCGATCGGCGGCACGGACATCCTGTTCGCGCTGGATTCCATTCCCGCGATCTTCGGGCTGACCCAGAACGTCTACATCGTCTTCACCGCCACCGCGTTCTCCCTGATGGGGCTGCGCCAGCTGTACTTTTTGATTGACGGGCTGCTCGACCGACTCATCTACCTGTCTTACGGTCTGGCGGCAATCCTGGCGTTCATCGGCGTCAAACTCGTGCTTCATGCCCTGCACGAAAACAACCTGCCGTTCATCAACGGCGGCGAACCGGTGCCGGTCGTGGAAATAAGCACCGGCCTGTCCCTGACCGTCATCATCGGCACCCTCATCGTCACCGTGGTGGCCTCGCTGCTGAGCAAGGCGGGCAAGGCCCAGACTGCCGTCAACAACGCCCGCCGCCACGCGGTGAGCTACCTGGATCTTGACTACACCGCTGATCCCGCCGAGCGCGAGCGGATCTACCGGCTGCTGACCGAGGAGGAAGCGCAGGTTCTGGCCATGGAGTTGAAATACCGCGACAAAGTCAAGGACATCGACCGGATCCGGGAACAGGTAACGCAAGCGCATCGGCAGCACGACGAGTACCTGGCCCGCTAGGGCCACGTGGCGCTATCAACTCCAGAGCGCCACGTGCACCTTGGAACCGCGCCGGGCCACACCACGTGAGCCGCCGGGCGCGAGCATGGCCGCGGTCGCCTCGGCGGTTGTGACGAAGCGTTGCAACGTGCGCGCGGCGGCCGTCGCCCGACCGTGATCGAGGGTGCTCGCACACCACAGCCCGGCGACCGGCGTGTTCGGCACCGAAAGCACTACGAGCGACCCGGCCGCAAGCTCGGCCCGCACAATGTGCCTAAACGCGAGCATGATCCCCTCGCCGGCGCGAACGGCACCGAGGGCATCCGTTTCGCTGCTGAGCGGCACGATGTCCGGAGCACCGATCCCGGAGGCAAGAAATGCGGCTGCGAGCCAGCTGCTCTCTGCCGTGAACTCTTCGACCCCGGCCGGGCCGGTGAACCAGAGGTCCCCCAGCAGGTCGGTGAGCGGCACCGACCGCTGCCTCTGGCCCAGCGGATGCTCCGGCGCGGCGACCAGCACCCGTTGGTAGCGCAGGAAGGGCACCACGTCGAGCTGCGTCCCCTGCGGCGGACGGGAGCCAAGCGCCACGTCGTAGGCGTGATCCTGCAACAACGACCCCACATCATCGGCGGATTCGACCACCACGTCGATACCGCCAGCCTGGCCGGGCACCCGGCGAGTGAAAGCGTCGAACAGTCGGCCAGCCGCGTGTTCGGCGAAGCCCGCAGTGGCGACCACGCGCAAGCTCGCCGCAGACTCCGCGGCATGTGCGACCTCCCAACGCACCTGGTCGGCCAGACCGACGATCTCCTGGGCATGATCGGCGAGGGCCCGGCCCCCGGCCGTCAAGGCGATGCCGGACCCGGACCGCACGACCAGGGCATCCCCGAGGTCAAGGCGCAGGGCGGCAAGCGACGACGATACCGCCGGTTCGCTGATTCCGAGCGCCGCGGCGGCGGCCCGCAGCGACCCGAGTCGGGCCACCAGGGCAAAGGTCCTCAGCTGATTCAGCGTCATTGCCACAGCTCATAACCTTTCGCTTAGGTCGATACTGGCAGCCTCGGCAGCGGGGAGCAAGCAGCACGAGCCGGCCGGCCGCGTCAGGCGTCCGGGTCCCATGCGGTGCCGTCGAGGTCACCGCGGAGCGTTCCCGTGGCCTCATCGACCGCCTCTCCAACCGTGCCCGCGAACCGCTCGGCAGCAAACCGCCGGCTCAGCCCGTAATGACGCAAGAGGTCTTTCACCGGGCCTTTCATCTCGGCGAAGATGAGCGTGATGCCGCGGGAGGCGAGAAAATCGTCGAGTTCGAGCAGCTCTTCCACCGCCGTGGTGTCGATGTCGGTGATGGGCTCCGCAGCAAGGATGACCGTGTGCACCCCGCTGCCGGCGGCCGTGACCGTGGCCCGCACATAGTCGTCGAAGATACCGCCGTTGGCAAAAAAGAGCGGCGCATCGAAGCGAACGATGACGATGCCGGGTAGCCGTTCGCCCTCCGGATGCCGCGACAGGTCGTGGTAGCCGCGCAGACCGCGAATCCGGCCGAGCTCAGCCCGGTAGGGCCGCCAGGCCTGGCTGACGAAGGCGCCGAGCGAGAGGATGACGGCCACGGCGATACCCTCAATCACACCGACCACAAGCACCCCGAGGAAGGCCGCGAGCGAGAGCAGCGCGTCGACCCGGTTCATGCGCACGAGTGCGATGAACCCTGTCACATCGATGAGCCCGGCAGCGGCGACGATGACGACCGCCGCGATGGCCGCCGAGGGGAGGAAATCGGTGAGACCGGGCGCCAGCAGCATAAAGGCCAAAACGAGGACGGCGCCAACGACTCCGGTGAGCTGGGAGCGAGCCCCCGCCTGCTCGGCGACGGGGGTGCGCGAGGACGACGCCGAGACGGGGAATCCACCGAGCAGGCCGGTTGCGATATTCGACGCGCCGATCGCCAGCATTTCCTGGCTCCCGTTGACGTTCTCTCCGCGGCGGGCCGCAAACGATCGGGAGAGCACGGCGGTGTCGGCGAAGGCGATGAGCGCGATGCCGAACGCCGGAACCACCAAAGCCGCCGCATCCGCCCAGTTCAGGCCGGCGAGAGCGGGTGCGGGGAGGCCCTGGGGAAGCGCACCGACGACGGGCAGGGCATCCCGCAGCCCGAAGACTGCCGTAGCCGCCGTCGCGAGCACGACCGCCGCGAGAACGCCCGGAATCCGGGCTCGCCGCCAGGACAGCACGACAATGACCGCGAGCGAACCGAGACCAAAGACCGTGGCGGTCAGGTTGACCTGGCCCCCGATGATTCCGGCGACGATCCCGATCACGTCGCCCAGGGCCGAGTCCGTGGTGATGGAGAAACCGAACAGGGCTGGCAGCTGCGACAGGATGACCAGCAGGGCGAGCGCATTGAGGTAGCCGACGCGGATGGGTTTGGAGAGCAGGTCGGTCACGAACCCGAGGCGCAGAATTCCGCCCAGAGCGAGGATCACTCCAACCATGATCGCCAGAAGCCCGGCGAGGCCGACAGCGCGCCCATCGTCGCCGAGAGCGAGAGGCACGATCGCGGCAGCGATGATCGGGGCCAGTGCCGAGTCGGGGCCGAGCACGAGAATGCGCGACGGCCCGAACACGGCATAGGCGGCCAGAGGGATGATCGTGGCGTACAGGCCCGCTGCCGGCGGGAGCCCAGCCACCTCGGCGTAGCCGATACCGACCGGTATGAGCAGAGCGGTGAGTACCGCGCCCGCACGCAGGTCGGGGAACAGCCAGGCACGCCGATAGCCGAACGCCGTGTCGATCCCCGGCGCCCACTTTCGCAGCCTCGTCGCAGCCATGTCGTTTTCTCTCCCTGACCCATCTTGCTGCACGACCGGCGCGGGTACCGCGCCTTACCCAACGATGGCACACTCATAACCTTTCGCTTAGGTCGATGTTGACAGTCATAGGAGCGAGGGCCAAGCTGTGGCACGACGGTGTCGCGCAACGATGCGCACACCCTCTTTCGGTGAGGAGAAGCCCGTGCAGATTCCGGCTCCGTTCGATTATGTCCGCGCCAGTTCGGTCGACAACGCCCTGGCTCTGCTCGATCGCCACGGGCCGGAATCCCGCGTGGTCGCCGGCGGTCACAGCCTGCTGCCCATGATGAAGCTGCGCCTGGCCCGCCCGGACTGGCTGATCGACATCAACGATCTGTACGAGCTCGACTATCTGCTGGTCGACGGCCCGGTGTTGCGCATCGGCGCCATGACCAGGCACACCACCCTGCTCGAGTCCGACGACGTGCGGCGGCTGTTCCCCATCATCACCGACGCCGAACGGGTCATCGCCGACCCGATCGTGCGCAACCGCGGCACCATCGGCGGCTCGCTCTGCCAGGCCGACCCGGCCGAAGACCTCTCCACGGTCTGCCACGTGCTCGAAGCCGTCGCCGTCGTGCGCGGGCCGAATGGTGAGCGGATGCTGTCCATGGCCGACTTCCATCGCGGCCCGTACGAGACCGCCGTCGCCCAGAACGAGCTGCTGATCGAGGTGCGCATTCCCATCCGCGCCCGCTCGGCCAGCGCCTACGAAAAGGTCGAACGACGTGTCGGCGACTGGGCCGTCGTCGCTGCCGGCGCGAGCGTGACGCTCGCCGCCGTCGGCACGATCAGCCACGTGGCCGTCGGGCTCACCGCGGTCGGACTCGACCGGAACGTCACCGAGGTCGAAGCCGTCCTGGTCGGCCAGGCTCCCGGCGAGGAACTCTTCGCTCTGGCCGGCCGCCTGGCTGCCCTCGCCTGCGATCCCCTCGCCGACCAGCGCGGCCCGATCGATTACAAGCGGCACCTCGCCGACGAACTGACCCGCCGGGTGCTGCGAGTCGCGTGCAGCCGCGCCGCGGCATCCGTTTTCGACCTGACACTCCAGGAAGGCTGAGCCCTCATGCAGATCAGCATGACCATCAACGGCACCGAGGTTACCCGCGAGATCGAACCGCGCGTGCTGCTCGTGCATTTCATTCGCGATGACCTGCGACTCACCGGAACCCACTGGGGCTGCGACACGACCAACTGCGGCACCTGCGTCGTGCTCATGGACGGCCAGCCGGTCAAATCCTGCACCGTACTGGCCGCCATGGCCGACGGACACACGATCACGACCGTGGAGGGGCTCGCCAACGGCGCCACCCTCGACCCGGTGCAGCAAGGCTTCATGGAGGAGCACGGGCTGCAGTGCGGCTTCTGCACCCCCGGCATGATGCTCACCGCCCGCGCCCTGCTCGACCACAATCCGCACCCCGAACCGCTCGAAATTCGCGAGGCCATCTCCGGCCAGATCTGCCGCTGCACCGGTTATGCCACCATTGTGCGGTCTATCCAGTGGGCCGCCGCGCATCCCGCCGGCGCAACCGCCGAAACCACAGAAGATGAGGTGCACGCATGACCATCCTTGAGGACCGTCCGTCGAACCCGGCCGCCGGCGACCACGATCGGCCCATCGGCCACGGCCGCATGCAGCGCAAGGAAGACCCGCGCTTCGTGCGCGGCAAAGGCCACTACGTCGACGACATCGTGCTTCCCGGTATGCTGCACGGCGCCATTCTGCGCGCTCCCGTCGCCCACGCCCGATTGGTGTCGATCGACACGACCGAGGCGCTCGCACACCCCAAGGTGCTCGCGGTCATTACCGGAAGCGACCTGCAGGCGCTCGGCCTGGCCTGGGCGCCGACCCTCTCGATGGATGTGCAGGCCGTGCTGGTGACCGACAAGGTGCGTTTTCAGGGTCAGGAGGTCGCGTTCGTCGTCGCCGAAGACCGCTACGCCGCCCGCGACGCCCTCGAGCTGATCCAGGTCGAGTATGACGTCCTTGCGCCCGTCGTCGACGCCCGCAAGGCCATGGATCCGGACGCCCCCGTCATTCGCGACGACCTCGAGGGTCGCACCGACAACCACATCTTCGACTGGGAAGCCGGCAATAAAGCCGAAACGGATGCCGTCTTCGCGAGCGCCGACGTCGTGGTGAAACAGGAGATCGTCTATCCGCGGGTGCACCCGGCGCCGATGGAAACCTGCGGCGCCGTCGCCGACTTCGACCCCATCGAGGGCCGCCTCACCCTGTACGAAACAACCCAGGCCCCGCACGCCCACCGCACCCTGTTCGCCATGGTCTCCGGCATTCCGGAGCACAAGATTCGGGTGGTCTCCCCCGACATCGGCGGCGGATTCGGCAACAAGGTCGGCATCTACCCGGGCTATATCCTCGCCGTGGTTGGCTCCATCGTCACCGGCAAACCGGTGAAATGGGTCGAGGACCGCTCCGAGAATCTCATGAGCACCTCCTTCGCCCGCGACTACATCATGCAGGGCGAGATCGCGGCGACCAAAGACGGCAAGATTCTGGCACTTCGCACCAGCGTTCTCGCCGACCACGGCGCGTTCAACGCCACCGCCCAACCCACCAAATATCCGGCCGGGTTCTTCCATATCTTCACCGGCAGCTACGACCTCGCCGCCGCCCACTGCACCGTCACCGGCGTCTACACCAACAAGGCCCCGGGCGGGGTGGCTTACGCCTGCTCGTTCCGCGTCACCGAGGCGGTCTACCTGGTCGAGCGGATGGTCGATATCCTGGCCCGCAAGCTTGAGATGGATCCAGCCGAGTTGCGTTTGAAGAACTTCATCAAGAAGGAGCAGTTTCCGTACCCTAACAAGACCGGCTGGGAGTACGACTCGGGCGACTACGAACCCACCATGCGGCTGTCGATGAAGATGGCCGGCTACGACGAACTGCGCCGCGAACAGAAGGAGAAACGCGAACGCGGCGAACTGATGGGCATCGGCATCTCGTTCTTCACCGAGACGGTCGGCGCCGGACCGCGCAAGGACATGGACATTCTCGGCCTCGGCATGGCAGACGGTGCCGAACTGCGCATCCATCCCACCGGTAAAGCCGTGGTGCGCATCTCGGTGCAGAGCCAGGGGCAGGGCCACGAAACGACCTTCGCGCAGATCGTGGCGGAGGAAATCGGCATCCCGCCGGAAGACATCGACGTCGTGCACGGCGACACCGACCAGACCCCGTTCGGCCTCGGCACCTACGGCAGCCGGTCCACCCCGGTCAGCGGCGCGGCCGTGGCACTCGTCGCCCGCAAGGTGCGCGAAAAGGCCAGATTCATCGCCGCAGCAATGCTCGAAACCCGGCCGGAGGACCTCGAGTGGGAGAAGGGCCGCTGGTTTGTCAAGGGTGACCCGAGCGTGGGTAAGACCATGGCCGAGATCGCAATGGGCGCCCACGGCACAGTGGCACTGCCGGAGGGCATCGACGGCAACCTGGACGCCGAGGTCACCTACGATCCGCCCAACCTCACCTTTCCGTTCGGCGCCTATATCTGCGTGGTCGACGTCGACCCGGGCACCGGCCATGTGAAGGTACGCCGCTTCATCGCCGTCGACGACTGCGGCACCCGCATCAACCCGATGATCATCGAGGGACAGATTCACGGCGGCCTCACGGACGGTGTCGGCATGGCGCTGATGGAGATCATCGAATTCGACGCCGAGGGCAACTGCCTCGGCGGCTCCTTCATGGACTACCTGATTCCCACCGCCATGGAGGTGCCCGACTGGGAGACCGGCTTCACCGTGACCCCGTCGCCGCACCACCCGATCGGTGCCAAGGGGGTCGGCGAATCGGCCACCGTCGGTTCGCCGCCGGCTGTCGTCAACGCCGTCGTCGACGCCCTCGCCCCGTTCGGCGTGGTGCACATGGACATGCCGTGCACACCCGCCCGGGTGTGGGAGGCAATGCAGGGCCGCACGAGACCGCCGGTGTAACGTGCCCGTCACCCATCCGACCCTCGCGCAGGAACTCATCGAACGCCGCGAACCGTTCGTGCAGGCGACCGTGGTGCGCGCCCAGCGCCCCACGAGCGCGCACGCCGGCGACACGGCGCTCGTGCGGGCGACCGGCGAGATCGACGGGTTCGTCGGCGGAACGTGCGTGGAGGCATCCGTTCGGCTCTACAGCCTGCAGGTTCTCGAAAGCCGCCAGCCGCTGCTGCTCAAGGTCGTCGCCGGCGTGCCGTCGAGCATCATCGAGGACGGCGCGGTCGAGGTCTCCAACCCCTGCGTGAGCAATGGTGCGATCGAAATTTTTCTGGAACCACGCATTCCGCTGCCGCGCCTCGTCGTGGTCGGCTCGACCCCCGACGCCGAGGCGCTTGCCGCGCTGGCACCGCTGGTCGGCTTCGACCTGATACGAGCGGATGGCGCCTCCGCTTCCCTCGAGGCCGGCGACGCCGCCCTGATCGTCGCGTCGCACGGCCGCGACGAGGAGCCGGCTCTGCTCGCCGCCCTGGCCGCCGGGGTGCCCTATGTCGCACTCGTGGCGAGCCCGAAGCGCGGCGCGGCCGTGCTCGCCTCGCTCGACGTGTCGCCGGAGCAGCGCGCGCGAGTGTTCAGCCCGGCCGGCCTCAACCTCGGGGCGCGCACGCCCGGGGAGGTCGCCGTGTCGATTTTTGCGCAGCTGGTGCAGGAACGGGCCGGGCGCGGGCATCCGCTTGGTGCGGAAGTGGATGAGAAGGCGGCTGCGACTGCGATCGACCCGGTCTGCGGCATGGCGGTGGCCGCGCTGCCCACGTCGCTGCAGGTGGAGTACGACGGCTCGACGGTGTATTTCTGCTCGGCGGGCTGCCGCACGGCTTTTCTCGGGCAACCGGAGCGGTATGCGACCGCGCGCTAGCGGCCCGGCCGGCGCTTGCTGGTGCCGGCGATGGTGACCGTGCCCGAGCTGGTGCCGTCCGTCGCCGCCCTGCAACGCTCCCTCGACGCCGAGGATTACCTCGCCGATGAGGGACTCGCGACCGCTGTGTTCCTGGCCGTGCGCATGCGGCAGCCGCTGCTGCTCGAGGGCGAGCCGGGGGTCGGTAAGACCGAGATCGCCAAGGCACTCGCCCGGTTGCTCGACACCGCACTGTTCCGGCTCCAGTGCTATGAGGGCATCAGCGCCGGGGAAGCGCTCTACGAGTGGAACTATCCGCGGCAGCTGCTCGGCATCCGCCTGGCGGAGGCGCGCGGGGTTTCCCTGGCCGAGACCGAGCTGTTCGGGCGTGATTATCTGCTGCGCCGCCCGCTGTTGCAGGCGATCGAACACCCCGGCCCGCGGCCGGCCGTGCTGCTGCTCGACGAGATCGATCGGGCCGACGCCGAGTTCGAAGCGTTCACCTTCGAGCTGCTCGCCGAGGCGGCGGTCACCATTCCCGAGCTTGGAACCGTCACGGCGCAGCATGCGCCGATCGTCATACTCACGAGCAATCGTACCCGCGACCTGCACGACGCCCTCACCCGGCGCTGCCTGTATCACTGGATCGACTACCCGGGGCCCGAGCGGATCGCGCAGATCGTGCGTCGCCGGGTGCCAAGCAGCTCGCAGGCCCTCGCGACCGAGGCCGCAGCGGCGATCACCCGGTTGCGCTCGCTCGATCTCGTGAAACCGCCGGGCATCGCCGAGGCCATCGACTGGGTGAGCGCCCTCGCCGTTCTGGGCATCGAGGAGCTCAGCGGCCGCGCGGTCGAGCAGACCTGGGGCACGGTTCTGAAGAATCGGGACGACCTCGATTCCGTTACCGCCCGCGGCGGTGCCTGGGTGGCGGAGGACGCGCATGGCTGACCGTGTTCTCGCGCCTGGGATCGAATCTGCCGCCCTCGCCGCCGGCTTCAGCACGGCCCTGCATCGGGCCGGCCTGCCGGTGTCGCCGGACCGCGCGGCGCGGCTGGCCGAAGCACTGCGACTAGTCCCGCCGACCGACCGGGCCGCCCTGTACTGGGCCTGCCGCATCGTCTTCGTTTCGCAGCAGCAGTACCTCGCCCGCTTCGACGCGGTGTTCAGCGCCGTATTCGACGGTCGGCTCGACCCGGCCGAGAGTCGCGGAGACCCCAACGCTCCCCCGGCGATCGGGTCGGAGACGCACACGAAGGCCGCCCCATCAACCAACCGGCCGACGGGAGCTCCCGAACCGCAGTCCGATCGCCCGCCAGCCCCGCTGCCCGGCTCCGACTCCGCCGACGGTGAGAACGACGGCCCGGAACGCGACGCCATCCTCGCCCTGGCGTCCCCCGACGAACACCTGCACGACATGGCGTTCGCCGACCTCAACCCCGAGGAGCTCGCCCGGTTGCAGCAGCTCATCGCCCGCATCGTGCTGTCAACCCCGACCCGGCTCAGCCGCCGCACGCATCCGTCGCCGCACAGCCGTGACCGGCTCGACGTGGCACGCACCGTGCGCGCCGCGCAACGCACCGGCGGCGACCCGATCACCCTGTACTACGCCCGTCGCCGCCCACGCCCGCGCCGACTCGTGCTGCTCTGCGACGTGTCGGGTTCGATGGAACCGTACACCCGGGTGTACCTCTCGCTGTTGCAGGGAGCAGCCTCCGGCGCCCGGGCCGAAGCCTTCGTGTTCTCCACCCGGCTCACCCGGCTGACCCGCCAGCTCGCCCTGCACAACCCGGACCAGGCCCTCGCGCAGGCGGCCGTCACCGCGACCGACTGGGCCGGCGGCACCCGGCTGGCGGCCAGCATTCGTCGATTCATCGACGATTTCGGGCGGCGCGGCCTGGCGCGCGGCGCCGTGATCGTCGTGTTCTCCGACGGGTGGGCGGAGGACGACCCGGCCGACGTCGACGCCCAGATGGCGCGCCTCCGCCGGCTCGCACACCGCATCGTCTGGGTGAATCCGCGCAAGATTGCCGCCGGCTACCGGCCGCTCGTCGGCGGCATGGCCGCCGCCCTGCCCTACTGCGACGCCTTCGTCAGCGGGCACAGCTACGCGGCCCTCACCGAGGTGGCGGCGGCGATTCGCGGCGACCCCTTAGCATCCATTCGACCATCCGTAACCATCCAGCAGAGGACACCCTGATGCAACTCGACAGCACCTTCACCGTCATCGCCCCCGTCGACACGGTGTGGACCACCCTGATGGACTTCGAACGCGTCGCTGGCTGTGTGCCCGGTGCGCAGATTCTGAACAGGCTCTCCGACGACAACTACCAGGTGGGTATGAAGGTCAAACTCGGCCCGGTGACCATGGCGTACCGCGGCCAGATGAACGTCGACGAACGCGACGCCGAGGGCCACCGCGCTGTGTTCTCCGGCAAGGCGCAGGAGACGCGCGGGCAGGGCACCGCCCAGGCCACGGTCACGCTCGTGCTGGTCGAAACCGACGGTGTCACGCAGGGCACGGTCAGCGCCGACCTGTCGCTGTCGGGTAAGGCCGCCGCCATGGGCAAGGGCGTCATCAGCAGCGTCACCGATCAGATGATGGCGCTGTTCGCGGCCAACCTGCAGGATCTCATCGAAGGCGGCGACTCTGATTCCGTCGGCGGCCCAGCCGCTGCGACCCCGGTCGGCGACCATGTCGATGACCCCGCCACCCTCGCCCAGGCCGCCCCGCGGGCGGTCACCGACATGTCCGACATTCCGCCCGGGGATGCCCCCGCCGCGGACACACTTCCCGGCGTGCAGGCGGATGCCCCGCCGCAGCCCGGCCTGCCGCCACGCCCGGTCCCTCCCCGCGTCGCACCCGCCGGCGGACACCGGGCCGCGCCGAACCGGTCAGCCCCGCACCTTTCCCACCCGGCCGCCGCGCCGAGCCTCGACGCGATGAGCCTGGTCAAGGGCGTCATCACCGACCAGTTGAGCGACCCGGTGAAACTCCTGGGGCTGCTGGCCACGGTAGCGTTCATCGCATACCGAATTGGTCGGCGCGCGTCCGGCCGCTGACCCGCAACCGAAGGGAGACGGACATGCGTGAAGTTCTGGATACCCTCTTCACCGGCTGGCAGAACGGCGCCACAGCCGGCCTGGCGACGGTGGTACGCACCTTCCAGTCCGCGCCGCGCCCGCCCGGCGCCTCGATGCTGGTGCGCGCCGACGGCACCGTGGTCGGCTCGGTCTCTGGCGGCTGCGTCGAGGGCGCTGTCTATGAACTCGCCACCCAGGTAGCCGAAGACGGCGTACCCGTGCTCGTGCGCTACGGCATCAGCGACGACGACGCCTTCGCCGTCGGGCTCACCTGCGGCGGCATCCTGGATGTCTTCGTCGAGCCCGTCTCCCGGGCCACCTTCGCCCTGCTCGAGGGAGTGCACGCCGACGTCGACGCCGGCCGGCCGGTGGGGGTCGCCACGGTGATCGAGCATCCGGATGCCGCCTGGCTCGGCCACCACCTCGTGGTGCGGCCGCACGGGTTCGAGGGCGACCTCGGGTCGGACCGCGCCAACCACGCCATCGGCGATGACACCCAGGGTTTGCTCGCCGCCGGACGCAACACCACCCTCACCTACGGCCCCGACGGCGAGCGGCGCGGCGCGGGGATGCGGGTGTTCTTCGCGAGCTACGCGCCCCGCCCGCGTCTGCTGGTGTTCGGTGCGATCGACTTCGCGACCGCCCTGGCCCGGCTCGGAACCTTCCTCGGCTACCGCGTAACGGTCTGCGACGCGCGCGGTGTGTTCGCGACCGCGGCCCGGTTTCCCGGTGTCGACGAGATCGTGGTGAGCTGGCCCGACCGCTACCTGCGCGAGCAGATCGCCGGCGGGCTCATCGACCCGCGCACGGTCATCTGCGTGCTCACCCACGACCCCAAATTCGACGTTCCCCTGCTCGAAGCCGCCCTGCACGGACCATCCGTGGCGTACATCGGTGCGATGGGTTCCCGGCGCACCCACCTCGACCGTCTGGAGCGCCTGCGGGCTGTCGGGGTGACCGACACCGAGCTCGCCCGGCTGCGCAGCCCAATCGGCCTCGACCTCGGCTCCCGCACGCCTGAGGAGACCGCCGTATCGATCGCCGCCGAAATCATCTCGCTGCAGTGGGGCGGCAGTGGCGAACCGCTGCACACCCTCGTCGATGCCATCCACCACGACGATCTGGTCGACCCGAACCTGCCGCCGGATCAGACGGCCGGCCAGAAATTGATCGAGGCATGAGCCTGCTCGATGCTGTCACGTCGGTGCTGGTCGTGCACGCGCATCCGGACGACGAGACCATCAGCACCGGCGCGCTGATCGCGTCTCTCGCGAGCCGCGGCATCCGCATCAGCCTGGTCACCGCCACCCGGGGTGAGCGCGGGGAGGTCGTCGCCGGACCGCTCTCGGTGCTCGCCGGCACTCCGGCCCTGGCGAAGGAACGCGAGCGTGAACTCGAACGCGCGGCGTTCACCCTCGGCGTCAGCGAAGGGTTTTGGCTCGGCGAGGCGCCGGCACGCGCGCCCGGGTTACCCGCGCGCCGTTACCGCGACTCCGGCATGGAGTGGATCCGCCCCGGGGTGGCCGGACCTGCCGCCGATTCCGACACGGATGCACTCGCCCGCGCGCCCCTCGATGAGGCCACCGCCGATCTCGTGGCGATTCTGCAGCACGTGCGACCGAGCCTCGTCATCAGCTACGACGAAACCGGCGGTTACGGTCATCCCGACCACGTGCGCGTGCACGTCGCCACGATCGCTGCCAGCCGCAGCCTCGGCATCCCCTTCGCCGAAATCCTTGACGCTCCCGCAGCGGATGCCGACTGGTTCGACCTTGAGACCCAGCACGAGACCGTCGTGGCGGCGCTCCGCTGTCACGCGAGTCAGCTGACCGTCGACGGCGACTCGATCGTGCACTCCGGTGGCCAGCGCGACCCGATCCGGACCGCGATCGGCCTGCGCCTGCGCTGAGGGCGCGTAAAACAGCTCAGGCCACCCACTGAACCTAATGGTCAGCGAGCGGCCTGATGAAAGCCACAAAACAGCGTGTGACAGAACCGATGGTGGAGATGCGGGGAATTGAACCCCGGTCCACTGCTGTGGTCATATGCCTTCTACGGGTGTATCCAGTGAAGTCGCTTTCTCGGCCCCGGAATTTGCCACTGGCATCTACTCCGACAGGCCCAGCCTTCGTTTAAGTCCCTCTACACCCCGTGGCTCAATGTAGAAGCAATCTCTCTAAATGGCGTCAGGATCCGGGTAGAGAGCATTCCCGGTCTGGCGGACTTCTTTAGTGCTTTCGCTTAGGCAGCGAGAGCGAAGTCAGTGCGCTTTGAATTGGCACTTATTGTTTTGCAGAGATCGTTTACGAGATAACCCTGCATCCTCGACCCGCTTCTCACAATTGCGCAAACAATGTCGAAACCGATCATCCCCATACACATCGGAGCCCGCGTCAAAATCAACACCGCGTTGATAAACACCGGGCCGGCGATGGGTTCGTGTCACACGCTGTTCAGTTACCAAACCGCACATTTCGGTGCAGCCCTCCATCTTACAACAGACCGAGCGAGCTGGCTAGTCGCCGAGGTGGCGCTGCGCCGACATCGCGCGGTCCGATTCGCGCTTGTCGGTGCGTTCGCGCAGCGTCTGGCGCTTGTCGTACTCCTTCTTGCCCTTGGCCACGGCAATCTCCACTTTCGCCCGTCCGTCGGCGAAGTAGATGCGCAGCGGAATGAGCGTGTAGCCGCCCTCTTTGGTCTTGTGGCTGATCTTCACGATCTCCTTCTTGTGCAGGAGGAGTTTGCGCTTGCGGCGCGGCGGGTGGTTGGTCCACGATCCGCCGGAATATTCCGGAATGTGCACCGCATCCAGCCAGGCTTCTCCGCCCTCGATGAAGGCGTAACCGTCGACGAGGGTCGCCCGGCCGGCTCGCAGGGACTTCACCTCGGTGCCGCTCAAGACCATCCCGGCCTCGTAGGTGTCACTGATGAGGTAGTCATGTCGGGCCTTGCGGTTGGTCGCCACGACTTTTTCGCCACGTTCCCTGGGCATGGTTCACCTCGATTCAGATTCGTCAAGCGGATGCCGCCGGCCGATCAGGCAGACAGCCCACCAGTCTAGCGGCATCCGCTCGAGGACTAGACCTTGAGGTAGCGGGTGATCGCGAAGTTGGCCGAGAACGCGGCGAGCACCGCACCGACCACGAGCAGGATGGGCACCACGACGAGCGCATCGTCCATGCCGACCAGGGCGAAGCCGGTGAGCCTGGCCCCGAGGTAGCCCTGCACGAAGAAGTAGACGAGTGCCACGATCGCGCCTCCCGCCAGCAGCGATCCGAGCAGGGCGGCAAACACGCCCTCCAGAATGAACGGCGTTTGAATGAAGCGGTTGCTCGCACCCACCAACCGCATGATTCCGAGCTCCCGACGCCTCGAGAACGCCGACAACCGAATGGTTGTGGCAATCAGCAGCGCCGCCGCGATCAGCATCAACCCGGCAATACCGATGGCCGTGTAGCTCGCCACATTGAGCACGGAGAAGATCTGGTCAAGATATTTACGCTGGTCAGCAACATTTTCGACGCCGGCAACTCCCGACAGGCTTTCCACCAGCACCGCGGACTGGGCCGGATCCTGCAGATTCACCCAGAAGGTCTGGTTGAGCTGGTCGGCCGTGACGTAGTCGGCGACCGGGTTGCCGGCGAACTGCTTCTTGAAGTTCTCGAAGGCCTGCTCGTGCGTCTCGAAGTAGTAATTGTCGATGAATGACGCGAGGGTCGGCGATTTCAGCTGCGCCTCAACGGCGGCGATCTGCTCCGGCGAGGCATCGCCGCCGGTGCAGGTCTCCCCCGGCGAGATATCGGAGCACATGTAGATGCCGACCTGCGCCTTGTCGTACCAGAAGTTTTTCATCTGGCCGATCTGCATCTGCATGAGCACGGCGGCGCCGACGAAGGTCAGGGAGATGAAGGTCACGAGCACGACGGAGACGACCATCGAGGCGTTCCGCCGCAGGCCGTTCGCGGCTTCGGAGAGCACTAGTCCGATCCTCATCGGGTCGGCCCCACGTTCTGCTCGCCCGTTTGATCGGGTTTCTCTCCCGGCGCTCGCAGGCCGAGTTTCTCGGCGAGCGTGAGCTGCTCCGGGTCATCGTTCGCGGCGACCGGCAGCACCGGGCGCGTCATCGGCGGCACCGGGGTGGCCGGGGTGGCCGGGGCCGCCTCGGCTGTCGAAGGCTGCGGCGAGGCGGCGAATGGTGCAGCGAGCGGGGTACCCGGGGCCGGCGCGACCGGTCCGGTCGCCGCGGCGACCGCGGCCGCAGCGGCCTGGTGCAGCGACACGGAGGTCTCCGGAACGGGAGCCGAGGGGTGGGTCAGTGCCGGTTCGGGCTCGGCAGCAGCCGCGGGCCGGGCGTAGACCGGCAGGGCCGGCGCCGGGGCGCCGGCAGGGGCATCCGCTGACGCAGTGGAAGTGGAAGCGGCAGTGGCAGCGGCAGTGGCAGTAGCAGTGGAGGAGGGAAGAATGGTGGGGATGGACGCGGTGGCGTAGCCGCCCTGGCGTTCGTCACGCACGATCTCTCCATTGACCAGTTCGATCACCCGGCGCTGCATCTTGTCGACGATGCCGGCCTCGTGGGTGGCCATGATCACGGTGGTGCCGCCGGCGTTGATGCTCGCGAGCAGTGACATGATCTCGGCGCTCGTGGTGGGGTCGAGGTTTCCGGTGGGCTCGTCGGCGAGCAGAATCTGCGGTTTGTTCACGATGGCGCGGGCGATGGCCACGCGCTGCTGTTCACCACCGGAGAGCTCGTGTGGCAGGCGCTGGGCTTTTTCGGCCAGTCCCACCATCTTGAGGGTGTCGGGTACGGCTTCCTGAATGAAGCCGCGGCTCTTGCCGATGACCTGCAGGCTGAAGGCGACGTTGTCGAACACTGTCTTGTTCGGCAGCAAACGAAAGTCCTGAAAGACCACACCCATGTTGCGGCGAAAGTAGGGCACCTTGCGGTTGGAGATCGACCGCAGGTCCTGGCCCAGCACGTGAATGCTGCCGCTGGTGGGTTTTTCCTCCTTGAGCACGAGCCGCAGGCAGCTCGATTTGCCCGATCCGGAGGCGCCGACCAGAAAGACGAATTCGCCTCGCAAAATCTCGACGTCGATCGAGTTCAGTGCCGGCCGAGAGGTGCCGGGATACTTCTTGGTTATGTGATCAAAACGGATCATAGCTCTTAGAGCCTAGGCATCCGCGGGCGTTTTCCCTACAGCGACATACCCGCAGGGACCAAGCCTCAGCAAGCCCTTTAGTCTTCCGGTGCTTTCTTACGCCAGCGGATGCCGGCCGAAATGAATCCGTCCAGGTCACCGTCGAACACGTTGCTCGGGTTGTTCACCTCGTACTCGGTGCGCAGGTCCTTGACCATTTGGTAGGGCGCGAGCACGTAGCTGCGCATCTGGTCGCCCCAGCTGGCAGTGATGTTGCCGGCGAGTTCCTTCTTGGTCGCGGCTTCCTTCTCGCGTTCGAGCACGAGCAGGCGCGACTGCAGCACGCGCATGGCGGCCGCCCGGTTCTGGATCTGGCTTTTCTCGTTCTGGCAGCTCACCACCGTGCCCGTGGGCAGGTGGGTGATGCGCACGGCGGAGTCGGTGGTGTTGACCGATTGGCCGCCGGGGCCGCTCGAACGGAACACATCGACGCGGATATCCCCGTCGGGCACCTCGATCGACTCGGTCTGTTCGATCAGCGGAACTACCTCGACCGCGGCGAAGGAAGTCTGGCGTTTACCGGCCGAGTTGAACGGGCTCATCCGCACCAGGCGGTGCGTGCCGGCCTCAACGCTGAGCGTGCCGAAGGCGTAGGCGGCGTCGACCTCGAAGGTCGCGCTCTTGATGCCGGCCTCTTCGGCGTAGCTGATGTCGAGCACGCTCGTGCGCCAGTCGTGCTGCTCGGCATAGCGCAGGTACATGCGCAGCAGCATCTCGGCGAAGTCGGCGGCGTCCACTCCCCCGGCGCCGGCGCGAATGGTGATGACGGCGTTGCGTTCGTCGAACTCACCGTTGAGCAGGGTCTGCACCTCGAGCTCGCCGAGCAGCTTTTGCAGGCTCGCGAGTTCCACCGTTGCCTCGTCGGCCAGTTCCTGGTCGCCCTGGCCGTCGTTGGCCATCTCCACCAGGGTCTCGAGGTCGTCGAGCCTGGTGGTGATGCTCTCGATGCGCGCGAGCTGCGACTGCCGGTGGCTGAGATCGCTGGTCACCTTCTGGGCGTGCTCGGTGTCGTCCCACAAATCGGGCATGCCGGCCTCACCGCTGAGGTCGTCGATGTCCGCGCGCAGTCGATCGATGTCGATCACCGAGCGGATGTCGCCGAACGTGGTCCGCAGCGCGGCGATCTGTACTGAGAAATCCAAGTCAATCATGTTCTGTTCAGCCTACCGGGCTGGCGTAGCATCGACTCTGATGAGCAATATGCAGCGCCCCCTCAACCTGCGGTCCATCGCCCTGACCGCGTTTCTGCCCACCCTGCTGTTCTCGGTCGGCGAGGGCGCGATCATTCCGCTCATTCCCCTGGTCGCCAATGACCTCGGCGCCACGCTCGCCGTCGCCGGGGTGATCGCCGCCATGATCATGTTCGGCGAACTGGTCGGCGACATTCCCAGCGGCTGGATCGTCGCCCGCATCGGCGAGCGCAACTCCATGATCTATGCCTCGCTGGTCACGATCGGTGCCGTCATCATCTGCATCGTCGCGCCGAGCCCGCTCGTACTCGGCCTCGGCATCTTTCTGATCGGCATCGCCACCGCCGTCTTCGCCCTCGCCCGACACGCCTTCATGACGAGCTACGTGCCGCTGGTCTACCGGGCCCGCGCCCTGTCCACCCTCGGTGGAGTTTTTCGGGCCGGCTGGTTCGTCGGCCCGTTCCTCTCCGCCGCGCTCATCCACCTCACCGGCAGCACCCAGGCGGCGTTCTGGGTGTTCATCGTCTGCTGCGTTCTCGCCGTCGCGACGCTGGTGATCCTGCCCGATCCCACCCGGGGCCTGGCGACTCCGGGTGCCGGTCCGGCGCGGGCTGGCTCGGAGCAGGCCGGGTCTGGGCGTTCCGGTCCGGCGCGGGCTGGCTCGGAGCAGACCGGGTCGGAACGTTCCGGGTCGGAGCAGGCTGGGTCGGAGAACGCGGCATCCGCTTTACCGGATGCCGCCACGTCCGGCACCGCTGCCGGTCTCTTTCAGACCATCCGCGCCCACCGCGGCGTGCTCGTGCGCCTCGGCACCGGCGCCGCGCTCGTCGGCGCGATGCGGGCCAGTCGCACCGCCATGCTGCCGCTCTGGGCGGTCAGCATCGGGGTGAGCGCGCCCGACACGGCCCTGATCATCGGCATCGCCGGCGGCATCGACTTTCTCTTGTTTTACGTCAGCGGCCAGATCATGGACCGCTTCGGCCGCATCTGGAGCGCCGTGCCGTCGATGATCGGACTCGGCCTCGGCCACGTCGCGCTCGCCTTCACGCACGACCTGCCGAGCACCGTGGGTTGGTTCATCGGCGTGGCGATGTTCCTCGCCCTGGCCAACGGCATCGGCAGCGGCCTGCTCATGACCCTCGGCGCCGACCTCGCTCCGCAGCGGCATCCGGCGCCGTTCCTTGGTGCCTGGCGGTTCACCGCCGACTTCGGCAGCGCCGCAGCTCCGCTCGCCGTGGCCGGCATCACCGCGCTCGCCTCGCTGTCGATCGCGAGCGGCATCATCGGGGTATTCGGACTGTTCGGCGCCGTGCTGCTCGGCCGCTACATCCCCCGCTTCGCCCCGCACCGCCCACGCAGCCTGCTCTAGCCTCCCCGTTCCCCGCCCTCTCATCCCCCGCCCCGCCCCATTCCCTCACTCAGCCTCTTCTCTTCCCCTCACTCCCCCTCGCTCCCCCCTCATTCCCCTCCCCCTGTGGCCCGTCCCCTGTGGCCCGTCCCCTGTGGCTAATTCAGGAAAATCTGTCGCATCTTGTCGGCCCGGCCCGTAGTCCCGCACCTGAGGACTGGCCGCACGGCCGGATCTCCTGAACTAGCCACGAGAATAACCCGCCAGCCCAGGACGCGCCGGCCCACGACCCGCCAGCGACGTTGGCGCGGAATGTTCTCGCCAGCCCGGGCGTTGGAGCGACCATGCCCCTCATCGGAGAATACGAACCAAGCACCTCCCAGTGGGTGCGCGACCAGGTCGACCAGATCGAGAAGTCCGGCGGTATGGAGGGCACGACCCTGCGCGGCATGCCCGTCATCGTGTTGACGACGGTCGGCGTGAAGAGCGGCAAGCTGCGCAAGGCCCCGCTCATGCGGGTCGAGCACGACGGCCGGTACGCCGCCGTTGCCTCCCTCGGTGGCAGCCCCAAGAACCCGGTCTGGTACGCGAACGTCGTGGCGCACCCCGAAGTCGAGCTGCAGGACGGCCCGCAGAAGTGGGACATGCGTGCTCGCGAGGTCACCGGCGACGAGAAGGCCGTCTGGTGGGAACGCGCCGTGGCCGCGTTCCCCGACTACGCCGCCTACCAGGTCAAGACCGACCGCGAGATTCCCGTCTTCGTGCTTGAACCCCTCGCCTAAGGGTGGCGAAGCCCAGCACCCGCACCCGCCACGCCTCCATCGACCGCATCACGCTGCCCGACCTCGACGAGGCCGACGGCTCCCTCCTGCGCTCCGGCGATGCCCGTGAGGCCGAGCGGTACACAAACGTTGACCTCGATGGCCGCGACCTCACCGGCATCTCCTTCGGCGAGTGTGAATTCAGCACAGCCTCCCTGCACGAGACCAGGCTGCGCGGGGCATCCTTTTCGGAGTGTCTCCTGGCCGACCTGCACGCGCCGGTGTTCAGCGCGCCGCGCTCCAGCTGGCGGGACGTGCGCATCGAGCACGCCCGGCTCGGTTCGGTCGAGGCGTACGAGGCGACGTTGCGCTCGGTGCACATCGACGGCTCCAAACTCGACTTCGTGAACCTGCGCAACGCGACCCTCACCGATGTGCTCATCAGCAACTGCATCATCGAGGAGCTCGATCTCGGCAGCGCCACCGTGCAACGCCTTGAACTGCAGAACTGCCGCATCGGCACGCTCGATGCGGGCGGGGCCAGGCTCAAAGACGTCGACCTGCGCTCGAGCGACTTCTCGGCGGTGCACGGCCTCGAGGGCCTGCGCGGTGCCACGATCGACGATGCCCAGCTGAGTCTGCTCGCCCCGCTGCTCGCCGCCCACCTCGGCCTGCGCGTCGAATAGCCCGCCGACGAGCGGATGCCGGGGAGCCCGCCCTAGGGGATCGCGGTCGCGGTCAGCTCGAGGTCAGACGTCGGGCGGTCGCGCTGGGTCGCGATCGCCGCTCCGGCGGCGACGCAGACGACGACGATGGCGATCTGCTGCAGCAGGGTGAAGGTCTCGCCGAGCACGAGAGCGCCGAAACCGGCCGCGATCACCGGGCCGAAGCTCGTGATGATCGCGTACAGCCGCGGGCTGATCCGTCGCAGAATGTAGGTGTCGAGCGTATACGGAAAGGCCGAGGACACGATACCCACGAGTACCAGCAGCCCGACCACGCCCCAGGTGAAGACCGAGAGATCGAGGGTGACCAGCGCGATCGGTACCACGATGATGAGGCTGACCACGCTCGCGATCGAGATGCCCTCAAGCCCGGCGAATTCCGTCGCCACGCGGCGGGTCAGCACGATGTAGCAGAACCAGGCGGCCGCCGCGGTGAGCGCGAGCACGATGCCGAGCGGGTCGAGCGTGCCGTCCGACCAGGTCAGTAAGAACACGCCCCCGGCGGCGGCCGCTGCGCAGACGAAGTCCAGGATGCGGCGGCTGGTCACCAGGGCGAGAGCGAACGGCCCGAGAAATTCGATCGTCGCCGCGACGCCGAGTCCGAGCATGCTGACGGCCTGGTAAAAGCTGAGGTTCATGACGGCGAGCACGACACCGAGGGCCAACGGTGGCCAGGTGTGGGCCCAGGTCAGGTTTCTCAGGCGGGGCCGGGCCAACGGCAGCACCACAATGACCATGACGATCTGGCGGGCCGCGACGACGAGGGGCGAGCCGACGACCGGAATGAGCAGTCCGGCCAGTGACGACCCGAAGTTGATGCTGACCTCGGTGGCTAGCTGCGCTCCGGCGCCGCTCAACTTCTCCCGCTGGGTACGCACACTGCTCCTGTCGGCGCCGTCCGGGCACCTCTCGACAGTACCGCTCGCGGCATCCGCTCGAGAAATGCGGAGGCCGCCTACAGC
This sequence comes from Cryobacterium sp. TMT1-3, assembly GCF_004402315.1. Taxonomy (NCBI): domain Bacteria; kingdom Bacillati; phylum Actinomycetota; class Actinomycetes; order Micrococcales; family Microbacteriaceae; genus Cryobacterium; species Cryobacterium sp. TMT1-3. The sequence continues at coordinate 194,189 of NZ_SOFW01000037.1, read as the reverse complement.
GCCAGCGGAACGAACTGGTATTCGCTCGTCAGGTGCTCGTGTTGGCAGGCACCGCAATAGAGCACACCGGAGACCCGCATGGCGTCAACCCGCGAGCAGCACTGGATCACCTTGGGGCCGCAGCAGGGGGAAATCACCATGTAGCCGCCCGATTCGGCCGGATCGTGACCGCTCAATCCGCGATCGTGATGCACGCCCTCGCAGGGCAGAAGAGAGTCGAAGTCGAGCTGTTCGACAACCCGATCGTCCAGTAGTACATTCATCATTTCGCAGCCGATCTCGGTGGTACTCAGCCGCCATTCTGGGCCACGTCATCCGGCGGCGACCAGCCCGGGTGAACGACGACCGAGGGTCGCCAGCACTACCAACCGGGGACCGGGGCTGGCACGAGGGTCGACGTCGGTACCAAAGCGTGAAGCCTCCTACGAGGTAGGAGGCTTCATGTCGACTACGTGTCTGTGTATAGTACGCTTTCATCCTGAAATTACCAGTGCCACTTTGCGTGCACCTACTTCGCGGACCGGGACCGGCTAGTGGAACACCGCACGGGAGACCACCGTCACCTCGAGCGGCACACCGTCGGGGACCACGAGCGTGAGTACCGGCGGGCGCCACCACGAGCGCAGCGTCACCGACGCGCTCTGCCCGTCAGCGGATGCCGCGCTCGTCACCGACAGCGCCTCGAACGAGTCGTGGGGCACGAGGCGCAGATACTCATCGACCGCGGCCGCCACGTCATCCGAACGCAGCCGGGGCCGTGGCCCGGCGACGCCGACCTGCACCGCATCCAGGGTGAACGCCTCGGATCCGGCGAGCGCGGCCCCATCGGCGAAGCTCAGCAACCGTTTGTGTTCGAGATAGAGCGACGTCGCCGACAGGGCCACGAGCACGAGGCAGAGCGCCAGAAAGCCGTAGAAGATGACGAGCAGCAGGGTGGATCCGTCCTGGTTCGATGTGTGCGGTCGGCGCCCGGTCATCCGAGGCCGCCGAACCTTGACACGATCTGGGTCGACGCCGCCGTCATTGGAATGCTCGCGCTCTGGTTCACGGCGAGCAGGTCGGGGACCAGCGGCAGAGTGATGCCGATGCGCACGGTGACCGTCACGAGGCCCCGACGGGTCAGGCAGTGACTCGCACCGCCGGCGCAGTCGATCTGCACCTCGGCATCACCCGGGTCGAGGCCGTAGTCCTCGAGCGCGAACGCCACCGCACGGTGGGCCCGCGCGGTGGCGGTGACCGCATCCGGAGACTGCACATAGACGCGGGCTGCCTGTCGGGCGGCGCCCTCCACGGCGAGCGCACCACCCTGCAACGCCGATAGCGCCAGTACCAGGTAGACCAGCGGAACCAGCAGGATCAGGCCCGCCGTGATGAACTCGAGCGACGCCGAACCCGATTCCGAGCCGCTACTCGAGCGTTTCGACCGCGGCACGAGCGACCACCTCCAACCCGCGTGGGGCCCCAAGCAGTCCCATCAGCGGCAGCGGCGCCCTCACCCGCACTTCGACCGTCGGGTATCCGGCGCTCACCCCGTGCTGGGCGGTGACCTCGGAGGCATAGCTCGCCCCGATGGCCGTCGTAATCAGGTCGCGTGTGCGTTGGGCTCCCGCTGCCAGGTTGCTGTCGGCGAGCGTGGCATAGCGGGCCCCCTCGGCGGCGGCGTCGAGCACGGTGTTGCGAATGTGCAGCGCGAGGGCGAGTTGCATGACCATGAGCGTCAGGAAGGTCAGAAGCGACACCACCATGACGAATTCGGCCACGACGGACCCCGCCTCGCCGCGCTGCCGGTGAAGGCGCAGCCGGGCGAGGCGCAGCATCCGCTCGCAATGCGGGTACATGCCGAAGGTCAGAAACTGCTGACGCGGTCCATGGCCTGCTGGAACACCCCGCTGAGGGCGGGGCCGGCGAGTGCCCAGATGATCAGAACCAAACCAGCGGTCATCAGGGTGATCAGCACCCAGCCGGGTACATCGCCCGTTTCATCGCGAAGCAGGCGGTTGAAGCGAAGCATCATTCGGGTCATCTCATTCTCTTTTCTTGAGGGGTGGATGGTGCTGTGGAAATCAGAACCCGGCCTGAAGCACAACGAGTCCGGGGAAAACAGCGAACAGAACGGTCATCGGAAGAATCAGGAAGACCAGCGGCACGAGCATCGCCACTTCTTTTTTGCCGGCCAGTTCCAGCAGCGTGCGCTTGGTCTGGTCGCGGGAATCCTGCGCTTGCGCCCGCAAAACCTCGGCGAGCGGCGACCCCCGGTCCAGGGCACCGGTGACCTGGTCGACGAACCGGGTCACCTCCGGCAGCTGGATGTCCCGTGACAGCGTCTGCAACGCCGCCGCGATCGGAACCCCGGTGTGCACGTCGGCGACCACCCCGGCGAATTCCCGCGACAACTCCCCCGAACTCGTGCGCGACACCCGGCGGATCGAATCCAGGATGCCTTCCCCCGCCGACAACGACAGGGTGAGGAATTCCAGAATGGTCGGCAGTTCACTGCGCATGCGGGCCAGTCGTGCGGCCGCTGCCCGCTGGAGCAGCCAATCCCGCAGCATGGCGCCACCAAACGAGGCCACGAACGGTAGGGCAAGGCGGGCGGGCAACAGCAGGTCCGGCAGCACCACGAGGGTGATCACCGTTCCGGCAGCGAAGGCCAGCAGGGCCCAGACGAGCTGAACAGAGCGAAATTCCAGGGCTGTCTTCGCCGACCCCGACTGGTGCAGGCGTCGCGCAATGGTGTCGCTGCCCCCGAGAAGACTCGACAGCCCCCGCGTGAGCGTACGCACCAGCGGCGCGAACAGGCTGCCCAGCACCGGGATCGGGTTCACCGTTCGCCGAGCCTGAACGCGGCGCGCTTCCGGGGAAATGTCGAGGATGTACGGCACCACCCGGTCCATCAGGCGCGGCCGGGTCAGCCGTGGCGTCAGACTCACGAGCGACCACAGCCCCACTCCGAGGGCGCTCCCGCACAGCACGGCCCACCCCAGGGCCGACGAACCCAGCGCGGCGCTCATCGGCCGCGCCGGTTCACGAGAACCACCGGCGTTCCTCGGGCAGGCGACCGAGGGCGATCATCACGCGATACGCGATGACCGACAGCGCGAGGCCGCTCGCGATCACGACGACACCGGCGGGCGAGTTGTAGGCGATGGCCGCTTCGGGACGCGAAGCGAGGAGCACCAGAATGATCCACGGCGCGGCGACTCCCAACCGGGCCGCGTTCACCACCCAGGACTGGCGGGCTTCCACTTCGAGCCGCACGGCGGCATCCTGGCGCAACCAGGCGGCCAGGCTGCGCAGCACGACGGTGAGGTCGCTGCCGCCGACCTCCCGCGCCATGCGCAGGGTCTCCAGAATGCGATCGGCGACCGGGTCGGCGAGGGAACGTTTAAGTTCGTCGACGCAGTAGCTGAAGTTGCCGGTGGCCCGGTACTCGCGCTCGAATTGCGCAAACGCCGTGCGGGTCGCGGCCGGCCCCGCCTGCGCGAGGCTGCTCACGCTGTCGGGCAGGGCCAGCCCGGAACGCAGCGCCGACACCAGGTGGTCGACGACATCGGGCCACACGGTGCGGTTGGCCCGACGCCGCGCTGCCGACCGCCACGACACGATCAGCCACGGCAACAGCAGCCCGGCCAGTCCGGCGACCGCACTGAGCGCGAGAACAGCGAAGATTCCGTGCATCAGTGCAGCGGATGCCACCCCCACGATCACCGACAGCGCCAGGAACGCGGGCACCGGCACCGCCCGCAGCCCGCCCTGAGCCAGGCGCACCCGCATCCGTTCCCCCACTCCGGCCCGCCTGGTTGCAGAATTCGCCGGCCAAAGGAACGGGGCGAGCACCAGCACCAGCCCACTCCCGAGTAGGCACCCCAGCACGAGAGTCATGCGGCTCCCTGCCGCAACACCGATGCCGGGTCGACGCCGGCCGCACGAAACTTGGCGAGTTTGGTGGGGTGGGAGCCGGTCGGTTCGAGGTGGCCGTGTGGCGACAGGAACAGGGGGCTCGCCTCGATGGTCGAGCCGGCGAGCTGGCCGCTCGGTGCGATGATCTCGGTGACCCGGCGGCGGCCGTGCCGATCGATCTCGCAGTGCACCACGATGTCGATACAGCCGGCCACCGTCGGCAGCACAAACGACGAGTCGATGTTGCGACCGGCCAGCAACGGCAGCGTTGAGAGCTTCGCGAGCGCGTCCCTGGCACTGTTGGCGTGAATCGAGCACATGCCGGGCAGTCCGCTATTCAGAGCGATGAGTAGGTCGAGGCTTTCGGCTTCGCGCACCTCACCGACCACGAGCCGGTCTGGACGCATCCGCAGTGACTCCTTGATCAGCCGCCGCAGGGTGATCTCCCCGGTGCCCTCGAGGCTCGGCTGCCGGCACTGCATCGCGACCACGTCACGGGCGGAGAGGTCGAGTTCGAAGGTCTCCTCCACCGTTACGATACGTTCGCCCGGCCGCGTCGAGGAGAGCAGGGCGTTGAGCATCGTGGTCTTGCCGGTCTGGGTGGCTCCGGACACCAGAATGTTCTGGCCGCCCAGCACACAGATTCGCAGAAAATCGGCGGCCTGCTGGGTGAGGGCGCCCAGCCCGACGAGCTGGTTCAGATCACGGATGCGCCGGGTGAACTTGCGAATATTCACCGCCCAGTATTTGCGCGTTATGTCGGGGATCACCACGTGCAGCCGGGAACCGTCCGGCAGCGAGGCGTCGACGAAGGGGGACGAGAGGTCGACTCGGCGACCGGATGCCTGCAGCATCCGCTCGACCAGGTCACGAACGTCTTGTTCGCCGAGCAGCAGCGTGGTCAGTTCGGGTACCCCGTCGCGTGCCACGAACACCCGCGCTGGGCCGTTGATCCAGATCTCTTCGATCTCGGGATCGTCGAGAAACGGCTGCAGTACGCCGAATCCGGTCAGCGCGGCGACGACCTCGCGGGTGGCCTGCTGCTCGTCGGCGATCATCGGGGCGCTCCCGCCGAGCGCCCGCTCACTGTAGCGGCGCAACTCGTCCCGCACGTACTGCTCCACCAATGCGTGGTTGGCCGCGAGGTCGACGCCCTCGCGGCGCACCCGCTGGCGCACCTGATCTGTGATGATACGAACGGCTTCGGTCATCCCCGCATGATGGCCTTATTTACCGATCTTCGTGCGATCTCTCCACAGGGCTTGTGTCTTGGCCCCCTGACCAGCAAAAATACCGACGGCAAAAAATAGGTCGCAACGGATGCCGGGGCATCCGTTGCGACCTAAGGCAGCGCTTGTGCTAGCGGGCCGACCATCCGCCGTCCATCGTGTAACTCGATCCGGTGACCATTGCGGCGTCGTCGGAGGCGAGCCAGGCCACGAGGGAGCCGACCTCGGATGGTTCGACCAGCCGTTTGATCGCACTCTCGGTCAGCATGATCTTGCTGAGTACCTCGGCCTCCGGAATGCCGTGCACAAGGGCCTGGTCGGTGATCTGCTTCTCCACCAGCGGCGTGCGCACATAGCCGGGAGCGACGCAGTTGCTGGTGACCCCGTACGCGCCCCCCTCGAGGGCAGTCACCTTGGACAGGCCCTCCAACCCGTGCTTGGCCGAAACGTAGGCGCTCTTGAACGGGGAGGCTCGAATGCCGTGCACCGACGACACGTTGATGATTCGCCCGAACTTTGCCGCGTACATCTGCGGCAGCGCCGCCCGAATCAGCAGGAACGGTGCCTCGAGCATGAGGGTGAGAATGTTGTGGAAGTCGGCCGGATTGAAATCCTGAATCGGGTTGATGCGCTGGATTCCCGCGTTGTTGACCAGAATATCGACGCCGTGCAGCGCGGTCGCGAGGGTGTCGTCGGTGAGGGCGTCGGTATCCATCAGGTTGACGGTCCAGATTGATCCGCCCACCTCGTCGGCCAGGGCGGTGGCACCCGCGGTATCGATGTCGGCGACCACGACGTGCGCGCCGCGGGCGGCCAGCGCCCGAACAACGGCGGCGCCGATGCCGCTCGCACCACCGGTAACGAGGGCGCGACGCCCGGTGAGGGGCTGCTCGGCCGTTCGGACGGGCACGGTGCTAGTGCTGATGGCGTCGGTGAGGTCAGTCATGGTGTTCCTTTGATCGCGTGATCGCTGCGGGAAGGGTCGGCGAGAGGCGGGGTGCCGTCGACACCCCGCCTCCTGCGAGCCGGGTTACTTGAGCCGGGTCAGTTGCCCGTGCCGACGGGCTCGAGCCCGTGCTTGCGGGCGTCCACGGCGTCGACCTCGCGCAGTGACACTCCCTTGGTCTCCTTGAGGGTGACCACGGCAACCACGGTGATGGCGCAGGCGATCATGATGTAGATCGCGACCGGAACCCAGGTGTTGTACTCCTGCAGCAGTGCGGCGGCGATGATCGGTGCCATCGATCCGGCCAGAATCGACGTGACCTGGTAGCCGAGGGATACACCCGAGTAGCGCATGCGGGTCGGGAACATCTCGGCCATGATCGCGGGCTGACCGGCGTACATCAGGGCGTGGAAGCAGAGGCCGACCGTCACGGCGAGAATGATCAGCACCGGGTTCAGGGTGTCGAACATCGGGAAGGCGAAGAATGCCCAGCTGGCACCCAGCACAGCTCCGGCGAGGTAGACGGGCTTGCGACCGAGGCGGTCGGACAGCCGGCCGACCTGCGGAATCACGATGAAGTGCACGACGTGGGCAATGAGCAGGGCGACCAAGAGCTGGCCGGTGTCGTACTCGTGCACTGTCTTCAGGTAGACGATCGTGAAGCTTACGATGATGTAGTACAGGATATTTTCGGCGAAGCGCAGTCCCATGGCTCCGAGGATGCCCTTGGGGTACTTCTTCACGACCTCGAGCACGCCGTAGTTGACGGCCTTCTCGGCCTCAACCTGGGCACGGGCCTCGAGGAAGATCGGTGCTTCGCTGACGTGCGTGCGGATGTAGTAGCCGATCACGACGATGATTGCGGAGAGCCAGAACGCTACCCGCCAGCCCCAGCTGAGGAACTGTTCGGGCGGAAGGATCCAGGTCATGGTCAGCAGTACGAGGGTGGCGAGCAGATTTCCCACCGGAACGGCGGCCTGGGGCCAGCTCGACCAGAAACCGCGGGAGGCGTTCGGGCTGTGCTCGGCGACAAGCAGAACGGCGCCGCCCCATTCGCCACCGACGGCGAAGCCCTGAATGAAACGGAGGGCAACGAGCAGGGCGGGTGCCCAGTAACCGATGGTGTCGAAACCGGGCAGGCAGCCCATGAGGAAGGTAGCGGCACCGACCATGATGATCGTCACCTGCAGGGTGTGCTTGCGGCCGAGTTTGTCACCGATCTGGCCGAACACGATGCCACCGAGCGGGCGGGCGATGAAGCCCACCGCGTAGGTGAGGAAGGCCGCGATAATTCCGTCGAGTTCGCTGCCGGCGTTCGGAAAGAAGACGGTGCCGAAAACCAGGCTCGCGGCAGTGGCGTACAGGAAGAACTCGTACCACTCCACGACCGTTCCGACCATGGAGGCGGCGACGATTTTCTTGAGGCCGGATTTTTCGGTTTCACTACCGGCGCTGCGAGCGGCCTTACCGGAACCGGCAGTCCCCACGCGTTGATTGACACTCATTGTCTGTCTCCTTTGTGTCGTCGATGACACGTACTTGGCCTGAGAGGTGTGCGGGAAGAAATTGGTCGTTCTAACAGAAGCACGACTTGACTGAGTATTCCCGCAGGACGGGCGGGCAACAAGAGCCAAAACGACAGAGCCCATGTGCATAATTGCAGATATGACCTTTCCGCCGGCTGGCACCGCCCCCACTCCCGATGACCTGCTCATTTTTCTGGCCGTCGCGCGCACCGGGCGATTCACGACCGCGGCGGAGAGCCTGGGGCTCAACCACACCACCGTGTCCCGGCGCATCGCCGCCCTGGAAAAGGCTCTCGACGGTCGTCTGCTGGCCCGCGCCCTGGGCGGCTGGGAGCTGACCGAGCTGGGGCTGCGCGCCCGCACCGCGGCAGAGGGGGTGGAAGCTGCTGTGACTCTGCTGCGCGGTTCCGAGGACGACGCCCAGCAGCTTTCCGGCGTCGTGCGTATGTCGGCTACGGACGGCTTCAGCGCCTACATCGCTGCTCCGGCCGTTGCCGCTCTGCAGCGACGGCATCCGCTGTTGCGGGTCGAAATCGTCACGGTCACCCGGCGCGCCCTGCAGCACCGTTCGGGACTCGACATCGAAATCGTCGTCGGCGAACCTCAGGTGCACCGGGCGGAGTCGATTCTGCTCGGTTACTACAACCTCGGCATGTACGCCTCCCGCCGGTACTTGCAGGGGCACGGCACCCCGACCACGATTGCCGAGCTGACCGAGCATCCGCTGGTCTATTTCGTGGATTCCATGCTGCAGGTCGACGATCTCGACGCGCCGCGGCGATTGGTGCCAGCGATGCGTGAGTCGCTCAGTTCCACCAACGTGTTCGTGCACGTGGAAGGCACCCGGGCGGGTGCCGGAATCGGTTTTCTGCCCTGTTTCATGGCCGATCAGCATGCGGATCTGGTGCGTCTGCTGCCCAAGGAGTTTCAGGAACGGCTGCCGTACTGGATGGTCGTGCGCAGCGAGTCGTTGCGACTGCCGGCGGTGGCAGCGCTCGTGGGAATGATTCGCGCCCAGATGGAATCGTTCTCGGCAGCGCTGCTCGGCGACGGCAGACCCAGCCACGTAGACTAGGACCACACCGGCGGGAGTGGTGGAATTGGCAGACACGCAGGATTTAGGTTCCTGTGCTTTCGAGCGTGGGGGTTCAAGTCCCCTCTCCCGCACATGGTCCAGATTTCAGCACTAGACAGCACGTTGAACGACGTTCTCTCGCACACGGGAGCCGTTTTGTTCTACCTGCTCATTTGGGGTCTGGTGTTCGCCGGTACGGCACTCTTTCTGGGCGTGTTCATACCGTTCATCACCGGGGACTCGCTCTTGTTCGGTTCCGGGCTCGTCGCCGCCTCCACCGGCAATATCAACATTGTGATCCTGGTGATCGGCACCGGCATTGCGGCGTTCCTCGGCGACCAGGTGGGTTTTCTGCTCGGCCGCCACTACGGTCGCGGCTACCTGGAGCGGCACGGCGGCCGACGCACCCAGGCCGCGGTCCTCAAGACCGAGTCGTTCTATCGCAAATTCGGCTGGTGGTCGGTAGTCGTCGCCCGGTTCATACCGTGGGCCCGGGTGTTCGTTCCCGTCGTCGCCGGCGTCGGCCGCATGAACTATTACAAGTTCCTCTCCAGCAACCTGCTCGGCGCACTGTCCTGGGGGGTCGGGCTCACCCTCACCGGCTACTACGCGGCGACGATTCCCGGCGTCAAGAGTGCGGCCTACATCATCGCGGGGGTACTCATCACGGCCTCGATCGTGGTGGGGTTTCGCACCTGGCGCCTCGACCGCGCGCAGCGCAGAGCGGATGCCGCCGCCTGCGACGACGCACCCCTCTTCGTTCCCTGACCACCCCGATTCGGGGGTGTGACGACGGGCACTTTCTCACGATTAGGCGATACCCTGTGTCTCGCCACCCGCCGTCGTAACCCGATCGTCTGCCCGCACGCCAACAGGAGCTGACTCCGTGATTCACACCGCTTTGATCCCCTGGCTCGACCCGACCCAGATCATTGAATCGGCCGGTCCGTGGGCCCTTCTTGTCGTCTGCGCGATCGTCTTCGCGGAGACCGGGCTGCTCGTGGGTTTTCTGCTGCCCGGAGACACTCTGCTCGTCATCACGGGCCTGCTGGCTTTTCCCGCCGCCGGTGTCATCCAGATCGATATCTGGTGGGTTGCCCTGGCCATCGGATTTGCCGCGTTTCTGGGCGGTGAAGTCGGCTACCTGATCGGGCATAAATTCGGTCCGCGCGTTTTCGAGCGTAAAGAATCCGGCTTGTTCAGCATCAAAAACGTCGACCGGACCAATGCGTTCTTTGTGCGCTTCGGCGGCGTTGCCGTGATCGTCGCCCGGTTCGTGCCGATCGTGCGTACCTTCGCACCGGTGGCGGCCGGCGTCGGCCATATGGATTACCGCAAGTACACCCTGTACAACCTGATCGGGGCGCTGCTCTGGGGCGCCGGACTGACCTTTGCCGGATACTTTCTCGGCTATATTCCGCCCGTGGCCGATTTTGTCACGACGTACATTGACCTGATTCTGCTCGGTGCGGTCGTCATAACCCTCATTCCCACGGTGTACCACTACGTGCTGTCGGTCGTGAAGGCGCGTCGGCTCCGCGGACAGCTCACCGCCGCTACGGGCAGCCACCTGCTCGACCCGGAGACGTTCAACACCAACCATGACGGGCGTCACGAGGCCTGATCGGGTCAGCCTCTGAATCAGTCAGCGGTGCTGGTGGTCTTCGTGCTCGGCGTGCTCGGCCGGTTCCAGCTGAAAGGTGGAGTGGGCGACGTCGAAGTGCACGGCGAGGCACCCGCACAGCTCGTCGAGCAGGGCGTCGGTGCCGGCCGCGAGTACGGTCGGCTCGACGACGATGTGCGCGGTGAACACGTGGGCCCCGCTCGTCATGGCCCAGACGTGCACGTCGTGCACGGCGACGACGCCGGCGGTACCGAGCAGGTGACGCCGAATCTCCGTCACGTCGGTGTCGGCCGGGGTGGACTGACTGAACACCCGAACGACGTCGCGCAGCAGAAGGTAGGCGCGCGGCACGATCATCCCGGCGATGACGAGCGAGGCGACGGCATCCGCTTGGGCGAAGCCGGTGGTGAGAATGATGATGGCGGCGACGATGACGGCGACCGATCCCAACGCGTCGCCGAGCACCTCGAGGTACGCGCCGCGCATGTTGATCGACTTGGCGGCGGCGGGACGGAGCAGCACCATCGCGGCGAGATTGGCGGCGAGCCCGATGACGGCGACGACGAGCATCGGGGTGCCGAGTACCTCGGCGTCACTCGCACTGATCAGCCGAGTGATCGCTGCGACGGAGACGACACCGGCGACGACGATGAGGATCAGCCCGTTGATGAGGGCACCGAAAACCTCGGCGCGTTGAAAGCCGAAGGTGGCCCGGTCGGTGGCCGGCCGCGCCGCCACCATCGTCGCGGTCAACGCCACGATCAACCCCAACAGATCGGACAGCATGTGGCCGGCATCGGCGAGCAGGGCAAGCGAACCGGTGAGCCAGGCTCCGATCACCTCGAGCAGCAGCACCGCTGCCACGATGCCGATTGCGATCGACAATCGCCGCCGGTTCGATCCGGTGCCGTGCGCGTGATCATGGCCCATGGCTCAAGGTTAGGGCTGCGCCGGGTCGCTCGCCAGCCGCGCGTCTAGTTGGGAATGAGTGCCGTTCTCAGCGCTCGACGGCTACGAGCCGAGCACCTCGCGCAGCATCGGAACGAGGCCCTCGAAGGCGATCGCCCGATGGCTGACCTGGTTCTTGACGTGCGCCGAGAGCTCTGCGGCCGAGATCGCGTAGCCCTCGGGCAGAAAGATCGGGTCGTAGCCGAAGCCGTTGGCACCGGCCGGTTCGAACAGAAGCTGCCCCGGCCACTCACCGGTCACGGACCGCTCGGTGCCATCGGGCAGGGCGAGTGCCGCCACACAGGTGAAGTGGGCGTCGCGGTGTTGCTCGGGAACGTCGCTGAGCTGCCAGAGCAGCAGGCGCAGGTTCTCGCCGGCGTCTTTGGCCGGCCCGGACCAGCGCGCCGAAAAGATGCCGGGAGCCCCGCCGAGAATATCGACGCAGATGCCCGAGTCGTCGGCGATCGCCGGTAGCCCGGTTTGGGCGGCGGCTGCGCGCGCCTTGATCAGGGCGTTCTCGGCGAAGGTGGTGCCGTCTTCGATGGGTTCGGGGCCGTCATAGGCGAGCACCTCCACGCCCGGCAGCTGAGGAGCCAGGATGCGCCGCAACTCTTCGACCTTATGGGCGTTGTGCGTGGCGAGAACGATCTGCACGCTCAACGCTCCCGAGCCATGGTCAGCGCACCGGTCTGAAACTCCGTCAGGGTGACGGCGCCCTTGAGGGCGAGGTCGAGCAGCGTGTCGAGTTCGCTGCGGTCGAACGGTGCAGCTTCGGCGGTGCCCTGCACCTCCACGAACTTGCCGCGTCCGGTCACGACGACGTTCATGTCGGTGTCGGCACGCACGTCTTCGGTATAGGCGAGATCGAGCATCGGAACCCCGGCGATGATTCCGACGGAGACAGCCGAGACGCTGTCGAGAAGCGGCTGCGCCTTCTGGGCGATGAATTTCTTCGTGCGTCCCCATTCGAGGGCGTCGGCGAGGGCGACATACGCGCCGGTGATGGCCGCAGTGCGGGTGCCGCCATCGGCCTGCAGCACGTCACAGTCCAGAACGAGCGTGTTCTCGCCCAGCGCCTTCATGTCGACGACCGCGCGCAGGCTGCGACCGATCAGCCGGCTGATCTCGTGGGTGCGGCCACCGATCTTGCCCTTGACCGATTCGCGGTCCATACGGCTGTTGGTCGAACGCGGCAACATCGAGTATTCGGCGGTGACCCAGCCCTTGCCCTTACCGCTCATCCAGCGCGGAACGCCGTTGGTGAATGACGCCGTGCACAGCACCTTGGTGCGGCCGTAGGAGATCAGCGCCGAACCTTCAGCCTGGTCGCTCCAGCCGCGCTCGATGGTGATCGGGCGCAGTGCGTCGTTGGTGCGGCCATCGGCGCGCAGGATCTCAGTCACGGTGTACTCCTAGTGGTTCGGGTGCAGCGGGGAAAAGGTGGGCGTTGCCAGCGCGCTGAGGTTGAGGGTGCCGGTCTCGATCAGGTCGACCCGGCTGACCTCCGGTCCCATGAGGCGGTGGGCGAGGGCGAGAAAATATTCGGCACTGTCGCCGGTGGCCTCGTAACGGTAGCTGGGCGGGCTCGTGCGTGCGCGCTCCAGGCCCTGGCCGACCAGCACTCGGTAGACGTCGTTGGCGGTTTCGGTGTCGCTTGAGACCAGGGTGACGCCTTCTCCCATGACATAAGAGATGGCGCCGCGCAGAAACGGATAGTGGGTGCATCCGAGCACGAGGGTATCGACCTCGGCTGCACGCAGCGGTGCCAGGTATTCTTCGGCGACGGCCAGCACCTCGGCGCCGGTCGTGACGCCGGCTTCGACGAACTCGACGAATCGTGGGCAGGCCTGGCTGATTAGGGCAATCTGGGGCGCTGCGGCGAAGGCATCGTTGTAGGCACGAGAGTTGACGGTGCCGAGGGTGCCGATGACGCCCACGCGCTGGTTACGGGTCGTTGAAACGGCACGTCGCACGGCCGGCTGGATCACTTCGATCACGGGCACGCTGTAGCGTTCCCTGGCATCCCGCAGCATGGCCGCCGACGCTGTGTTGCACGCGATGACGAGCATCTTCACGTCTTGCGCCACGAGATCATCGAGCACATCCAAGGCGAATCCACGCACGTCGGCGATCTTCTTCGGTCCGTACGGCGAGTGGGCCGTGTCACCGATATAGAGAATGGATTCGTTGGGCAGCTGGTCCTTGATCGCCCGGGCGACGGTCAGGCCGCCGACTCCGGAATCGAAAATACCAATCGGTGCATCCGTCACGGAGATCAAGCCTAGCCCGCCAAGCGGATAAGCTGTGCCGGGTGACCCCGTCCCCCGCTTTCTCCGTTCCGGCGCCCCGCGGAACGGCCGCCCGGCCGCCCGCCCTGCGCACCGACCGCTACGAGCTCACGATGGTGGACGCCGCCATCCAGAGCGGTACCGCCGATCGGGAGTGCATGTTCGAGGCCTTCGCCCGACGCCTGCCCACCGGCCGTCGTTACGGCATCGTCGCCGGCACCGGTCGTCTGCTCGAGCTGATCCGCCAATTTCGCTTCGAGACCGAAGAACTGACCTGGCTCGCCGAGAACAACGTCGTGCGCACCCCAACCCTCGACTACCTGGCCGACTATGCCTTCAGCGGCGACGTCTGGGGTTACCAGGAGGGCGAAGCGTACTTTCCCGGCTCACCGTTGCTGCTGGTGGAGAGCACCTTCGCCGAGGGCGTCATTCTGGAGACCCTCATACTCAGCGTGCTCAACTACGACATCTCGGTCGCCAGCGCCGCCGCCCGCATGGTGTCGGTGAGCCTCGGTCGTCCGATCGCCGAAATGGGTTCACGCCGAACCAACGAGCATTCAGCCGTCGCCGCCGCTCGTGCCGCGTACATTGCCGGTTTCGCGTCGACGAGCAACCTCGAGGCCGGCCGCCAGTGGGGCCTGCCCACCATGGGAACAGCCGCCCACTCGTTCATTCTGCTGCACGACACCGAAGAAGACGCGTTCCAGGCGCAAGTGGATGCCTTCGGTTCCGCCACGACTCTCCTCGTGGACACCTACGACGTGCCGGCCGGAATCGCCCTGGCGGTGAAGATCGCGGGGCCGGAACTCGGCTCAATACGCATCGACTCGGGTGATCTGCCCACCGTCGTCGCTGCGGCCCGGGCACAGCTCGACGCCCTCGGCGCGGTCAACACCAAGATCACCGTTACGAGCGACCTCGACGAGTTCGCCATCGCGGCTCTGTCGGCCAGCCCGGTGGATGCCTTCGGCGTCGGCACCTCGGTGGTCACCGGGTCGGGCGAGCCCGCTGCCGGACTGGTCTACAAGCTCGTCGCCCACAAGGGTCACGGCGAAGACTGGATCTCCGTCGCCAAGACGTCGACCGCGAAGCTGTCCATCGGCGGCCGTAAAAGCGCGCTGCGCCGAGTGGACGCCGTCGGTACCGCCCAGGAAGAGATCGTGGTGCTCGGGGACGGTCCCGACGCCCAATTCGATTCCCGCAGCGGACTGGAACGCGCCCTGCTGGTTCCACTGATCGTCGACGGCGCCGTCGATGAACGCTATCTGGGACCGGCCGGAACGCTGCGCGCCCGCGCGCACAACGCATCCGTTATGCAGGAACTGCCGATCGAGGCGTTCCGGTTGGGGCGCGGCGAGGCCGTCATCCCCACGACCTACCGGTGATGGACTACTTGGCTTTCATCTTCTCGTAAATGGCCTTGCAGGTCGGGCACACCGGAAACTTCTCGGGATCGCGGCCCGGCAGCCATTTCTTGCCGCACAGCGCCTTGACCGGCTTGCCCGAGATGGCCGATTCGAGAATCTTGTCTTTGGGCACGTAGTGCGAAAACCGTTCGTGGTCGCCGGGCTCGATCTGCTCCTGGTTCAGCAGTTCTTCGAGTTCACGGTCGAGCGTGGACGTTCCGCCGCCGGGCTGGCCGGGTTCTGCAATGCTCGCACGAAATTCACTCATGGCACCAGTCTAGGCACTCGGCCCGTTTGAGTCAGGCGCGCTGAGCGGAAGCGATCATTTCCGGTCCGCGCCGGTCGAAGGCACGCGAGCCGACCCAGACGCCCACGACGACGGCTACCAGGCCCAGGCCCAGGCCGGCACCGAGCGCGCGCAGATGCCAGACCGGGTCCTCGACGAGTCCGAGGTAGGCGAAGACGAGCGCCGGCAGCGCCACCACGATCGATCCGATGAAGGTGAGCGACTGCACGAGAGCCGAGGCGGTGTCCGAGGCCTGAGGCTGGGCGAACGGGCTGTCACCGGGTTTGGTCACCGGATAGGGAAAACGGGTCGAGGTGTAGCTGGAGAAGCCCAGACCAGCCAGGAGGATGCAGGTACTCACGCCCAGCATCGACGGAAGCACCGACCAGTCCCCATAGACCGAAATGCTGATGGCGGAGCCGATTCCAATCAGAGGGATGCCGACGGAAAGAGCGGGAATGAGGCGTCCGATCCGGTCAGCCGCCCCCCTGGTGCCCGACGCCACGTGCAGCCAGATCGCGGTGCTGTCATAGGCGACGTCGTTGTGCATGGTCCAGCCGAGGAAGATGCACATGAGCGGGACTGGCACCAGGGCGAGGTCGTGCAACGGCACGCCGACGAAGCTCAACGGCAGGATCGCGATGATCGGCACGATCGGAATCATGATCAGCGACACCCAGTAGCGCGAGTCCCGCGCCCAGTAGGTGAAGGTGCGGGCTGCGATCGCGCCGACGGAACTGTGCGGCAGCCGGTCGAACCAGCCCAGCCCGGAATACTGCTTCGCCGCCGCTTCGCGCCCGGGCGACACGAGCATGCGGGCCACGACGAATTGCCAGATCAGCCAGAGGGCGTAGGCCGATCCCACGGCAATGAGCAGCTTCAGAATCGCCGCGCCCCAGGCGCCAGTGGAGGCGTCTCCCGGAACGGCCCAGGCTGCGCCGAGCGGCGTCCAGCCCAGAACCGCCGCCAGGGTGCCGAGCAGGGTGCGGCCGTGACGGCCCCAGTCCGTGCTGAGCAGCACCACGACGATCGGGGAGACCAACACGAGGAGTACGACACCGATCAGCCCGGTGAATTCGCGTGATCGCCTGGTCGACAGCAGAAATGCGGCAACGGATGCGCTCACCCGGGACAGCAGGATGCAGGTAACGAGGATCAGGGCGGCCGAGATCAGGGCGAGCAGGGTCTGCCCGACGCCGCGCGACCACGTGACAACGGTGCCGAGCAGCACGATCGAAAGCGTGAGGGTCGGAACTCCGATCAACGCCGAACCGGCCAGGCCGAGCGAGAGGGACCGGTTCGGGATTCCCAGAAAGGCGAACTTGCGGGGGTCCATGCTGTCGTCGATACCGACCACGATCGGGATGACCAGAAAACCGAGGATCACGATGGATCCGGCCACCGTGAGCGCATCGCGGATGATGACCGGGTCTCCGACGAAGCGCAGGCTGATCAGGGCGATGAGCAGGGAAACGGCAACGCTGAGGCCGTACAGCAGACCGAGCACGAGGCCGACGACCTGCCAGGGACTACGACGAAAAAGATTGGCGAGGAGCCGGAGTTTCAGTCCGAAAAATTGTGCAACCATTCCATGCCCTCCGCGACCTTGCGCCCACCGGCAAGCTCGACGAATCGATCCTCCAGTGTCTTCTGGCCGCGAACATCGTCGACGGTGCCGGCGGCGAGCACGCGGCCCTGCACGATGATGGCGACGTGATCGCACACCCGTTGGATCAGGTCCATGCCGTGGCTGGACAGCACGACTGTTCCTCCGGCAGCCACATATTTCTGCAAAATCTCCGTGACATTGACCGCCGACACCGGGTCGACCGACTCGAACGGCTCATCGAGCACCAGCACGCGCGGGGAATGAATCATCGCGCAGGCCAGGGCGATCTTCTTGGTCATGCCGGCCGAGTAGTCGGCGACGAGACGATTGAGGGCATCTTCGAGGCCGAACGCCGCGGCAAGGTCAGCCGACCGGCTGCGCACCGTATCATTGTCGAGACCACGCAGGGTGCCGGCGTAATAGAGGAGCTGGGCGCCGGTCAGACGATCGAAGAGCCGAAGCCGGTCGGGAAGTACGCCGATCACCCGCTTCGCCTCGTTGGGCCTGGCCCAGACGTCGATGCCGTGCACGAGGGCGGTTCCGGCGGTCGGACGCAGCAGCCCGGTGATCATCGACAGGGTCGTGGTTTTTCCGGCACCGTTGGGTCCGACGATGCCGTAGAACGATCCGGCCCGAACGGTCAGGTCCAGATCCGACACCGCAACGGTGTGGCCGAAGCGTTTGACCAGACCGCGAGCTTCGATGACAATCGGTGCCGGGGCTGCCGCTACGGGTGTTGCGACAGCCGGTGTCGGCTGGGGCACCGGCTTCGCTGTTGACGTGGTGCCGATCGTCGGTGTCGCTGCCGACGTATCGACCGATTGCCGCACGACCGCGACCGTCGCGGGCGGCGGGGTCGTCACCAGGGCGTCGCGGGTCACGTACGGACGTGTCGTCTCGTCGGTTGCGTTCTCGGCGAGCACCTGCGCCGTGGCCCGAACAACACCAAACGACGTCGGTACCCCCGCGCTTGTCGCCGATGTCGATTCGGACCCAACCGGCTTCCGCACCGCAGGCTTCCGCACCGCTGGCGTCTGCACGGCCGGCGTCTGCACGGCCGGCTTCCGCACCGCCGGCTTCCGCACCGCCGGCTTCCGCACCGCCGGCTCGGCAACTCCGGCTTCGGCGGGCGGCTGCCCAGCGGTTGCTCCGATCACCGTGGGCTGAGCCGCCGTTGGCTCGGCTACGGTCGGCGCGGCTACGGTCGGCGCGGCTACGGTCGGCGCGGCTACGGTCGGCTTGGTCACCGTCGTCCTGGCTGCGGCAGGCTTGGCAACGGCAGGCTTGGCAACATCAGGCTTGGCAACAGCAGGCTTAGCGACTGTTGACTTGGCCGCCGTCGTTGCACGTACGGTCGGTCTAGCACCGGTCGGTTTACCAACCGCCGGCCGACGAACGGCCGGCTTACGAACGGCCGGCTTGGCGACGGGTGGCGTAGCGACCCCTGGCGCGCCAATGGGCTGAGCTTGCGAATCGGCAGCACGGCCCGTGACGGAGTCATCGCCGGATTCGGAGTGGGGCGGCACAAAAGTCACTCCGCTAACCTACCAAGGACCGCCGACCGGGGCGTGCGGACGGGCCAGAAGCACCCGTTTCAACCTGTGAGTGCGCTCCACGCCGGGTCACGAAATGGACACGTGCTGAGCCGTTTCTTCCCTCGGAACAGCCCGACGGGTTATGGTGAGGATGACATAACGGTGTGTCTTTACGTGAACATGTGGGTGAATCCTGGGCAAACTCTTCAGTACTGATGGGGTTTTGCGGCCTAGCCCTAACCATTCTTGAGGAGATAATCGTGACGACGCACGCAGTCAAAGCGCGAGCAACTAAAACGCAGGTGGTCATTCTGGCGGCCGGTATGGGCAGCCGTCTCGGGCGCTCACTGCCGAAGCCGCTCACCGAGCTGAATGACGGCCGCACGATCATGCAGCAGCAGTTCGACAACATCGCACACGCCTTCGGCAAAGCCGCCAAGGTCACGATCGTCGTCGGATACAAGCTTGAGCACATCATCGAAGCGTTCCCGCAGGCATCCTTCGTTTACAACGAAGAATACGACCAGACCAATACCTCGAAGAGCCTGCTGCGTGCCCTGCAGGCCTCCAAACCCGGTGGCGTGCTCTGGATGAACGGCGACGTGGTCTTCGACCCGGCCATCCTCGACCGCGCTGCGGCCATGATGGCTCGCGATCAATCCTTCGTCACCGTGAACACCGACAAGGTGTCCGATGAAGAGGTCAAGTACACGACGAGTGCCGAAGGTTACATCAAGGAGCTCTCGAAGACCGTCAAGGGCGGCCTCGGCGAAGCCGTCGGCATCAACTACGTATCGAGCGCTGACAAGGCTACCCTCATCCGTCAGCTGAACAAGGTGGCCGACCAGGACTACTTTGAGCGTGGCATCGAGCTCGCGATCGAACAGAACCGCATGCTGGTGGAGCCGGTCAACATCTCCGACTTCTACGCCGTCGAGGTGGACTTCGCCGAGGACCTCGAGCGCGCCAACCTGTTCGTCTGACCGACCCGGTCCGGCACCATCCGAAACCCCTGTTCCGCCGGAAACCCCTGTGCCGCCGGAAAGACCTAAGCCACGGCGTCGGGGTTTCGTCACCGGCCAGGCTGGCGCGGAACGCTCCCCGCGCTCCCATACGATAGACCGCGTGAGTAGTTACGCCCAGGTGCGCCCCGAACAGCGCACGCCGATCGCCCGGTATCGGCATTCGCTGTGGTTGCTGACGCAGCGCGACCTGCGGGTGCGCTATTCCACCTCGGTGCTCGGCTACTTCTGGTCCATCCTCGACCCGCTCGTGATGGCCGGCATCTACTGGTTCGTCTTCACCCAGGTCTTTGACCGCAGCGCCGGCAGCGACCCGTACATCGTGTTCCTGCTGGCGGCCCTGCTGCCCTGGATGTGGTTCAACGGTGCGGTCTCCGACTGTACCCGAGCCTTTCTGCGCGAGGCGAAGCTCATCCGCTCGACGCGGATACCCCGCACCATCTGGGTGAACCGTCTGGTGCTGTCCAAGGGCATCGAGTTTCTGGCGTCCATCCCGGTGCTGGTGCTGTTCGCGCTCCTGTACGGTGCCGAACTCAACGTCGACGCCGTGTTCTTCCCCCTCGCCATCGTGATCCAGGCGATATTGACCGCGGGTGTCGGGCTTCTCGTCGCCCCGCTCGTGGTGTTCTTCCGCGACCTGGAACGGGCCGTCAAGCTCATCCTGCGTTTTCTGTTCTATGCCTCCCCCATCATCTATGGCACCAGCGACCTACCGCCCGAGCTGCACTTCTGGGCGGCGTTCAACCCGCTCAGCGGTATTTTCAGTCTGTATCGGGCAGCCTTCTTTCCCGAACAGCTCGACTGGTTTGCCGTCGGGATCAGCGTGATCATGTCCCTCGTCTTCCTCGGGCTCGGACTGCTCGTCTTCCGCCGCACCGAACGCGCCGTGTTGAAGGAGATCTGATGACGCAGGTGAAAGCGCCGCCGACAGTAACGCCGGTTATCTCGCTGCAGGATGTCGGCATCCGCTTTCGCCGGAATCGGCGAGGACGTCGCAATTTCAAGGATCTGTTCGGTGCGAGCAGGAGGCGCAGCCGGCCGGGCGAGTTCTGGGCCCTGCAGCATGTGAGCTTCACCGTGCAACCGGGCGAGGCCATCGGCGTCGTCGGGCGCAACGGGCAGGGTAAGTCCACCCTGCTCAAGCTCGTCACCGGGGTCGTGCTGCCCGATGAAGGTTCCGTGCGCGTCACCGAGGGTGTGGCACCGCTGATCGAGATCACAGGCGGTTTCGTCGACGACCTGAGCGTGCGCGACAACGTCTACCTGACGGCGGGCCTGCACGGGATGACCCGCAGGCAGATCACCGAACGCTTTGACGAAATCATCGAATTCGCCGAGATCGCCGATTTCATCGATACGCCGTACAAGCATCTGTCCAGCGGAATGAAAGTGCGGATCGCTTTCGCGGTGATTTCCCGGCTGGAGGAACCGATCCTGCTGGTCGATGAGGTTCTAGCCGTCGGCGACAAGGCCTTTCGGGAGAAATGTTACCGTCGCATCGAGGAACTTTTGGCCGGCGGTCGCACGCTGTTCATCGTCTCGCACAACGAGCGCGACCTGCGGCGCTTCTGCACCAGGGGTCTCTATCTCGACAAGGGTGATCTGGTGCTCGACGCGCCGATCACCGACGTGCTCGCCCGGTATAACGCCGACTACGGCATCAAACCGGCCTGACCCTCATCGAGTCGTCGACGGACCTGACTGTCCTGTGACCGACGAAATTCGATCGCGAGGTAGCCGTCGTGGGTCGGCGGCAGCTGCTCGACGGCCAGACCGGCAACGAGCTCGCTGATTTCGAGTTGCAGCACGGCCGCAACTCGGATGAGCGTGTACATCGTGGGATTGCCGCGCCCGCGGTCGATTCGGGCGTAATTGGACACGTTGAGTCCGGCGAGCAGGGCGACGTCCTGCTGGTTGAGCGCGAGCGCCAGGCGGCGCTCGCGCAGGCGGAGTCCGAGCAGTCGGGACGCTTCTGACTTAGGCGAAAGCATTCCTCAGTTGTAGCGGCACAGGGGCGTCTTGACTAGCGGGTGGACATTTCGTGAAAGATAGTATTTGTAGACGGGCGCGAGGAAGGCGACTAATGGCCAGGAAGAGTACACCGATGCTGTCGTCAACCGGCGGCACTCCGCAGGGCGGCGCACTACCAACCGGATTCGTCAAGGGTTTCGATCGGATCCTGGCCATTCACCGGCCCGTTGTGCTCGCGCACATTCGCAGCATCCGACGTCGCAATCCCCATGCTTCCCCCGAGCAGATCGTGCGCATCCTGGAAAAGCGCTACGTCGCAGCGGTCACGACCGGCGGTGCCGCCGTCGGCGCCACCGCGGTCATTCCCGGCGTCGGGACTGGAATCACCCTCGCACTCTCCGGTGTGGAGACCGCCGGTTTTCTCGAAGCGACGGCCCTGTTCACCCAGTCGGTGAGTGAGGTGCACGGCATCGCCGTTGACGACCCCGACCGCGCCCGTGCCCTCGTCATGACCATGATGCTGGGTCGGGAGGGCAGCGACCTGGTCCGCCAGCTCGCCGGGCAGGTGACCGGCTCGGGAACGGCACGAACCACGTACTGGGGTGAACTCATCACCAACAGTCTGCCCCGGGCTATTCTCGGCCCGCTCACCGACCGGCTGAAGAGTGCTTTCCTGCGGCAGTTCGCCACCCGGGGCAGCGCCAGCCTGCTCGGCAAGGCCTTGCCGTTCGGCATCGGAGCGGTGATCGGCGGTGCCGGAAACCATATTCTGGGTAAGAAGGTCATGCACGCGTCACGGCTCGCCTTCGGTCCGGCACCAGCCGGATTCCAGCCGGATCTGGACCTGCGCGTGCGGGAGATCTCGGTGCGGGAAAAGCGCGGAGGCCGGTCGGTACGGGCCGGAGCGGCCGAGCCGCCGGCATCCGTTTCAGAGCCGACGGAGCCTGCCGGGTCGTAGCGCTTCGGACTATTCCTGGTCGGGAATCAACGCGGGATCGGGAATGATCGCGATGTCTGCGTCGTGCATGGCCGCGAACCTGTCCCACTCGTCCATCAGGTGCTGCACTGCCGCGTGCAGTCGTTCCGTCGCGACGCCGGGGGTGGTGTCGCCGAAATAGCGCTGTACCCAGCCCTGCAGGCGTTCCACCGCAGCGTCATCGTGGGTGAGCCGTTCAACCTGCGTCACGATATCGGCGGCCTGCTCGGCCGGCAGCCACTCGCAGTCGGAGAGGTAGCCGCTGGTATCGATCACGGCCGTCGGGTTCACCGGTCGGGTGATGATGAGCGGTTTTCCGGTGGCGAGGCGGTCGTAGACCATGGCGGAGATGTCGACGATGGCGACATCCGCTGCGGCGAGTTGCCAGCCGAGGTCGGGGCCAAAGTCGTAAACGTGCTGCGCGGTCACATCGCGGGCGTTCGCCGCAGCGATGGCAGCGATGATGACCTTGTTGGAGGCACCGTAGCGGTGGTCGACGACGCCGCTGCGCGGGTGTGGCCGGTAGATGACCCGGTGCCGGCCGGTGGCCAGCAGAGCGGTGACGAGCGCGACCCCGTGGGTCGCCACGGAGCCGTAGGCGGCGGCGGCCCGGTCCCCCTCCCAGGTGGGCGCGTAGAGCACGACCTGGCGTTCATCGGGCCGATAGGGCAGTTCCCCGCTGAAGTAGTCGGCCTGGGGGCGCCCGATCTTGAGGGCGCGCTTGTCGAAGTCGTAGTCCCAAAGCACCCGGTCGAGTCGGGCCAGTGCGGCGTCGCCGGCAACGAGCGAATAGTCGTAGGCCTTGAACTGGTTGGTGATCATGTACATCTTGTCGCTCTCACCGTGGTTGATGAAAACGTGCCAGCAGCGCCCGTACCGCATCATCTGAAAGTTGCGCGGGTTCTGATTGACATAGAACACGATGCGGATGTCCTGCTCGGCGACGATCTGTTCGAGCTGCGGTACCGTGCGCGCGTAGGCAACCGGGATCGGCGACTCGTCCATGAGTTTGAGGGTGCCGCCGCCGGTGCGGCTGAGCACGAGTACCGGCCAGGTCTTAGCGAGTGTGGCGAGCGGCTGATACCACTGCCGCATCTGGTACATGTTGACCGGTCCGTCGGCAAAGTACACGGCGATCTTGAAGTGGTTGTCGGCGCGGAGCTCTCTTGATTTCAGCGGGCCGCGGAGCTTGTGCTGGGCCTTGCGGGAGGCCACAACATCCTTGACCAGTTTGACTGCACGCCTGACGTCTTTCCGAATTACCACCGAACCAGACTACCTTTCGTTAGATGATCGGCGGTCGCCCCGCGCGGGTCATGCGCCAGACCGTGCGCGCTCGCAGCGGATGCCGCGGCCCCGGGTCGCTGCGCCACCCTTCGCGCCAGCCGCCGAACCAGGCGCGCAGGGCGGGCCGGTTGGCGGGCGCCCAGCGCAGCACCTGGATCGCCGTCCAGGAACCCACGTAGAGCGGCACAAACAGGGCCGGTAAATTGCGGCGGGCCAGCCAGACCCGGTTGCGGGCGTTCAGCCGGTAGTAGTCGGCGTGCCGGGTGGGCAGAATGACCGGATGATGGGCGACGAGGTCGCCGGCATACCAGGCGACCCGACCCTGATCCCAGACCCGCCAGGCCAGTTCGATGCCTTCGTGGGCGTAGAAGAACGGTTCAGCCCAGCCGCCGGTGGCGTCGAAAACGACGCGCGGCAGCAGCACCGCGCCCTCCCAGACCGAGAACACCGGTCCGGGCGTGGTGGCCTCACCCTTGCGAATGCGGGGAATCCAGCGCCGCGGCGACAGAACCCCGGTCGGGTCTTCGACCCGCGGCTGCAGCAGCCCGATGGTCGGGTCGGCGCGCAGCTGCGCAATCGCGTCCCGAAGAAAATGCGGGTCAGGAATGCTCGCGTCATCGTCGAGAAAGAACAGGTAGTCTCCGGTGACCCTGGACACCCCGCGGTTGCGGCCGGCAGGTATGCCGAGGTTGGTCGGCAGAGAGAGCGCCTGCACGCCGACGGGCAGGTCGGCCGGCTGCCAGCCGTTGCCGACACAGACCACGTCGAGGGTCACATCCTGCTGAGCCAGCACCGAGCGGATGCCCCGATCAAGATCCGCCGGCCGGGTGCCCTGGGTGAGCACCACGACGCCGACGGTGGGCAGGTCGGCGTCAGCTTCAGGAACGGACACGCTTGGACGCCATAATGGCCACGAAATGACCGATGAGCGACAAGAATGCGAGCGGCACCAGAACGATGAGTACGGCCCGGTCAACCAGCGGCTGCCCGAGGAACAGCCCGAGGACGGCCGCGGCGAAGATGACCATGGTCAGTTCGACCGAGTGGTACAGCCGGTGGAAGGGCATAAAACGGGCGAGTCGGCGCACCCGGGCGATCACGCTTGAGGTGGGTGTCTTCTCGCCGTGGGTGTCGGCGAGTTTCGTCAAGCCGGCGTTGGCCCGGGCGACGTGCACCATATCGTTGAGGGCTTTGTTCAGCACGATGATGAGCGCGAGCAGCAGCGCCAGGCTGGTCCACAGAAAATCGTTCGGCGACTCGAACGGGTAGGCGGCCGCGCGAATTCCGAGCGCGATCGGGATGAGCGACTCGGTTGAATAGTGACCGACCTTGTCGAGGAATACCCCGGCGGGCGATGATGTGCCGCGCCACCGCGCGACTTCGCCGTCGCTGCAGTCGATGAGCATCTGAACCTGGCTGAGCGCGAGGGCGAGCAGGGCGCCCCAAATTCCGGGGATCAGCAATGCACCGGCGGTCGACCAGCCGGCCAGGATCATGAGCGCGGTCACGCCGTTGGCCGAGATCCGCGTCTTCAGCAGCATCCAGGTGAGGTAGGGCGACAGGTCGCGCAGGTACAGGCTCGCCGTCCAGTGCTCCGCGTTGGCGCGCAGGCGCACCTCGGGAGGCTGCGCGACGGCACGCAGCTGAGCGATCGACTCCGGTCGGTCTTGCCGGTTGGGCGAGATCTGGGGCGAACTGGTCATCTGCTCACCTTCCCGTGTGTGCCGTGATGTTGGTGGTGAGCTTGAGATAGCCGAGCACGAATCCGATTCCCCAGCAGAAGTGGATGCAGGGCAAGACTACGAGAAAGTGCAGTGACGCACGAAATCCGTCCGGCCTGGCCACCGCGATCGTCGCGATAACGACGATGAGCAGGTAACCGGCGGGTACGACCAGCCCGAGCAGCAGCCACGGCACAGCACCGAGCATGGCCTGCACGATCCCCCCGATCCCCAGGAGCAGGCCGACAGCGACACCGAGCACCATGGCGGGCGGCACGAAGTAACGGATGCCGTTGGCCGCCGGATAGCGCCGCGCCAGCTCGCCACGCCAGAGCCCGGTGGAGAGCATCTGCCGGGCCAGTTGGGCCAGGGTCGGCCGGGGGCGATAGAGCACGCGCAAGAGTGGGGTGAACCAGACCTGGCCACCGGCTTCGCGGAGACGACGGTTCAAATCCCAGTCCTGGCCGCGTTTGACGCCCTCGTCGAACAGTCCGACCTTCAGGATGCTCTCGGTGCGGAAACAGCCGAGGTACACGGTTTCGGCGGCACCTTCCGCGCCACCGACGTGGTGCGGCGTGCCGCCGAGGCCGATGCGGGTGCCGTAGGCGCGGGCAACGGCCCGCTCGAAAGCGCTGATGCCGCGGGCATCCATGATGCCGCCGACGTTGTCGGCGCCGGTACGCTCGAGCGTCTCGACCGCGATGCGCGCATAGTCGGGAGGCAGTACGGAGTGGGCGTCCACGCGAATGACAACGGCATACCGGGAGGCGCGGATGGCGATGTTCAGGCCGGCCGGGGTCGAGCCGACATCGTTGGGTACCACGCGGATGCGCGCGTCGACAGCGGCCATTTCCTCGACCAGTTCGGTCGTTCCGTCGATACTCGGCCCGAGTGCGAGGGTCACCTCAAACGGTCCGTCGTAGTCCTGAGCCAGGAGGCTCTCGACGGCGGCCCGTACGTGCGTCGCCTCGTTGAGCACGGGCATCACATACGACACTCCGGGAGGAAGTCCTGTACCGCGTTGGTGCACCTGGCTGGCCAGCCTTCCGGTTATTGGGTAGGACGACCGAGCCTACCAGCCCGGCAATTGGGTGAACGCCCGGTGCCACACGCGCAGAACGCGCCGCCGGCGAGCCGGCGACGCGTTCTGTGCGGTCGTGCTGGGAAGAGCGCAGGAAGGAGCGCGTGCTTAGCTGGCGAGCTCGCCGACCGTGACCGAGACGGTGATCGATTTGCCGTCCCGCACATAGGTGAGGTCGGCGGTCCCGCCGGCCGGAAGCACCCGAACCTGCGCGGTGAGGTCGATGGAATCGGTGATCGGCACACCGTTGAAGTTGGTGACCACGTCT
The DNA here is from genome assembly GCF_004402315.1 of Cryobacterium sp. TMT1-3. Taxonomy (NCBI): domain Bacteria; kingdom Bacillati; phylum Actinomycetota; class Actinomycetes; order Micrococcales; family Microbacteriaceae; genus Cryobacterium; species Cryobacterium sp. TMT1-3. The sequence continues at coordinate 167,491 of NZ_SOFW01000037.1, read as the reverse complement.
CCCTCGGCCAGACCGGCCTTCTCGGCCGCCCCACCCGAGGTGGCTTCGACGATGAGGGCGCCCACCGTGCTGCTGGTGGAACTCGAGGCGTCCTTAACGCTCGCCCCGAGCAGGCCGTGGGTGGCCGCTCCGTTGGCGATGATCTCATCAGCGATGCGCTTGGCGAAGTTCGACGGGATGGAGAAGCCGACACCGATGCTGCCCGCCGCCGACGATGCCGTGGTGGTGCCGGCGCTCGCAATGGCAACATTGATGCCGATCAGCTCACCCTGGCCGTTGAGCAGGGCGCCTCCGGAGTTTCCCGGGTTGATGGCGGCATCCGTTTGGATGACGGGGAGCGCAATGCTGGCGGTGGCCGACTGGGAACCCTGCGATTGTTCACCGTTTTGGTCGGGGAAGTCGAAGAAGAACGGGTTCTGGCTCTGGCCCTCGTCGGGCACCGTTTCGTCGGGCGAGCTCGGCGCGGCCGAGCTCGCGACGGTGATGCTGCGGTTGAGAGCGCTGACGATGCCGTCGGTGACCGTGCCGGACAGACCGAGGGGGGCACCGATGGCGATGGCACTGTCGCCGACGTTGAGCTCGGAAGAATCCCCCCAGCTGATCGGGGTGAGGCCGCTGGCGTCGGTGAGTTTGATCACGGCGAGGTCGGAGATGGGGTCGGTTCCGACGAGTGTGGCGGTGTACAGCTTGCCGTCATTACTCTTGACCTCGATGGTCACGTCCGACGCTGCACCGTCGAGGGTGACGACGTGCGTGTTGGTGAGGACATAGCCGTCCTCGGTGAGGATGACGCCGGATCCGGTACCGCCGGAGGCACCATTGGCGACGTCGATGGTAACAACGCTTGGCGAGGCCTTTGCGGCGACGGCGGTGATCTGGTTGACGCTCGTGCTGTCATTGACCACGACATTGCTGGGACCGGCCGCCTGGCTGACTGGCACGCCATTGTTCTGGTTGCTCATTATGAGGGCGGTGATGCCGGCTCCGGACGATCCGCCGACGAGGGCGCCGATGGCGAGCGCGGCGATCAGAGCCACGCTGCCCTTGCGTCGACCGGGCTCCCGGGATTTGGCGGCGGGGAACGGCTGCCCGGGGTAGGCGTCCGTTGAAGAGGAGTCGGTGGGGTAAGTATTCGCGGTGGCGTAGGTCGGTGGAGCGACACTCGGAGCGTAGGGGGACGTCGACGCTGTGGGGGTCTCGATCGGTCGACCGAAGGCATCCGTCGGGTAGGCGATGGTCTGCGCCTGGTCTGCTGTGTTTCGGACCGGTGCGGCGTCGGCGCTCTGTGCGTCGGGCTGTGCGTCGGCGGGCTGCGCGGGCGGAGCCGGCGGACCGGTCGGGGCGGCCGGCGAAGTGGGTGGGGTTGCCTCGCCGGACTCAGTCACGGCGAACGCGGCGGCATCATCGGCCGGATCGGGGGTGGTGCCGGAATCCTTGGTGTTATCGGTCATCGGGTGCTCCTTCCAAGCGTTGCCAGCTTTGCGCCCGAACCTGAACGTTCGGTATGTACGCCCTGAGAGCATTCAATGATCGAGCCGAGACCTTGCCGAGGCGATAGTTTGGAACCCATGCAGCACTCCTCACCGGCAGACCAGACACGCAATATTTCCGGCGCCTGGCGACGCACAGCGCGCGGGGCGGGGCTGCTCGCCGAGGACGGCAGCGTCGCAGCGAGTATCTTCGCCGAGATGAGCGCGCTCGCGGTGCGCACCCAGGCGATCAACCTCGGCCAGGGTTTTCCGGATGAAGACGGGCCGGCTCTGGTGCTCGAGGCGGCCCGCCAGGCGATCAGCGACGGGATGAACCAGTATCCGCCCGGCCGCGGCCAGCCGGTGCTGCTTGGCGCGATCGCCCGGCACCAGCAGCGTTTCTACGGCCTGACCGTTGATCCGGGCAGTGAAGTCCTGGTCACTGCCGGGGCCACGGAGGCGCTTGCCGCCACGATTTTGGCGTTGATCGAACCGGGCGACGAGGTGGTCACCTTCGAACCGTTCTACGATGCCTACGGCGGACTGATCGGCCTGGGGGGCGGCATCCATCGTACCGTGCCGCTGCGCGCCCCCGACTTTCAGCCCGACCTCGATGCGCTGCGCGCCGCCGTCACCGACCGCACCCGGCTGATCATCGTGAACGATCCGCACAATCCCACCGGCGCGGTCTTTCCCCGGGCCACCCTCGAGCTGATCGTGGAGCTCGCCCACCGGCACGACGCGATCATCGTCACCGACGAGGTATATGAACACCTCACCTTCGGCGCGCCGCACATTCCCATCGCGACCCTCCCGGGAGCGTGGGAGCGCACGGTCACCATCTCCTCGGGCGGCAAGACGTTCAGCCTTACCGGCTGGAAGGTCGGCTGGCTCAGTGCCCCCGCTGCCATCGTCACGGCAATCCTGGCGGTCAAACAGTTTCTCACCTACGTGAACGCTGCCCCGTTTCAACCGGCCATCGCGGTGGGGCTCGACCTGCCCGACGCCTACTTCGCCACAATCGCCGCGGAGATGCAGCACAAGCGGGACGTACTCGCGACCGGGCTACAGAGGGCCGGCTTCGACATCAGCGTGCCTCAAGGCTCGTACTTCATCGTGGCCGACGCTTCCCCTCTCGGCTTTTCGGACGGCGCCGAGCTCTGTCGCCGTTTGCCGGAGCTGGCCGGAGTGGTCGCGGTACCGATCACCGCGTTCTGTTCCCCCACCCACCGGGCCGAGTACGCGCCCCTGGTGCGGTTCGCCTATTGCAAGAAGGTTGAACTGCTGGAGCAGGCCTCGGCCCAGCTGGCGGCCCTGCCCCGCGCATAACTCCTGCACTTTCTGCGCCAGCCGGTTCTCAACGCCGCAATGACGCGGAACTTGCACCGCCGCCAGACGAATTGCAGGAGTTATGCACCCCACCCACGTGAGGGGGGGGGGGGGACGCGGGGTTACGAAGCCAGGGCTGGATAGTCGGTGTAGCCCCGGGCGCCGTCGGCGTAGTAGGTAATCGGGTTGGGCTCGTTCACCGGCAGGTTGTCGCGCCAGCGACGCACCAGGTCGGGGTTGGCGATGGCGGCACGACCGACAACAACGGCGTCGGCAATGTCGTCCCGCACGAGGCCGAGGGCCTCGTCGCGCGCGGTGATGGCGCCGAATCCGCTGTTGACGAGGAAGACCCCGCCGAACCGGGCGCGCAGGTTCTGCACGAGGTCGCCGCGCGGATCGGCATGGAGCACGCTCAGGTAGGCCAGTCCGAGCGGGGCGATCCCATCCACGAGGGCGCCGTAGGTGGCGACAAGGTCAGCGGCATCCGTTTCACGTGCGTCCTGGATGTTGTGTTCGGGTGAGATGCGCAGGCCCACCTTGTCGGCGCCGATCGCCTGAGTGACGGCGGTCACCACGTCGACGACAAACCGGGCACGGTTCTCTGGTGAGCCGCCGAAGGCGTCGTCCCGCACATTGGAGGCAGGCGACAGGAACTCGTGCAGCAGGTAGCCGTTGGCACCGTGCAGCTCGACGCCGTCGAATCCGGCAGCGATGGCGTTCTTCGATGCGAGCACGAATTCGGCGATGATGCCGGGAAGCTCGTCGTCAGTCAGCGCGTGCGGCACGGGAAAGTCCTGCTTGCCGTCGTAGGTGCGCGTGGTGCCGCTGATGGCGATTGCGCTCGGACCCACAACCGGGAAGCCACCGTTGGTGGACTCGTGGGTGACGCGACCGGCGTGCATGACCTGGGCGACGATGCGACCGCCGGCGGCGTGCACCGAGTCGGTCACAGCCTTCCAGCCGGCCAGCTGTTCGGGCTCGACCAGTCCGGGCTGGCCGGGAAAGCCCTGGCCGGCGTGGCTCGGGTAGGTGCCTTCGCTGACAATCAGGCCGAGCGAGGCGCGCTGCGTGTAGTGCAGGGCCACGAGTTCACCGGGAACACCCGACTGGCCGGAGCGGATGCGGGTCAGCGGCGCCATGACGAGACGGTTGGGAAGTTCGAGGTCGCCCAGGGTCAGCGGGGAAAACAGTTTCACGGGCACTTCTTTCATAATTCGCAGTCGTGGGGAGGCAACAGGTTTGTGCGTCTCCACAGGCGGCAACGGACTGGAGTCACTCGATATTCCTGCCTGCCAATCGGCTGCGCGTTTGTCGCCGTGTCGGCATTTCCCATCGGGCCGTGCCGGTTTGCCGTGCAGGCGGGCAATCCGCTGTGACCGCGGCACCGAACTACAGGCATGAGCATTCTGATGACCCGACCAGCGATCCGAAACCGCTCGACCCAGCCAATCATCCAAGACCGGGCCGTCACGTCCGTCGGCGAACCCGACTCTCCGAAGCCGATTCCGGCGCCGGTTCCGACGCCGCCCCGGCCAAAGCCGGCTCCGCCCGCGACCATGCTGGGCTACAGTCCGTTCCCGCTCGATGCTGACGCCCGCCACTTCGGCCTGACTACGAGCACCATGCGACTGACGGGCGGAACGGTTCGGGTGCGCCACGGTCGCCGCACCGTCAGCACGACGGCGACCATCCTGTTGCACGGCGCTGCCGGGTCGTGGACGACGTGGACTCCCCTGCTGCAGGCCGGCGATGCGACCGCGCGCGACCTGACCGATCTCATCATTCCCGACCTGCCGGGATGGGGCGATTCGCCCGCGCCCGCCGACGAGTCGCCGCTGGGCGTGGAATGGATGGCCGAGCTGGTCGCCGATCTGGCCCGTTCCCTCGGCTACGCGCAATGGAATGTCGTGGGTCATTCGATGGGCGGGTTCATCGCCCTGCAACTGGCGGCGAGTGAAACGCGGGCGACGGCATCCGTCGGCCTGGTCTCGGCCACATCGTTCTCGATCATCGACAGCGTTCGCCAGCCCATTCGCCGGTTCTCGGTAATGCCCGCCTTCACGGCACTGCTGCTGACCATGCGGATGCTGCGCGTCACCGGTTTGATCGGTCGCGGCCTGGTGCGGGCGGCCTCGGGCCTTGGTCTGCTGCGCGGGTTGGTCGCTCCCCTCTTCAGCCAGCCGCGGGCGATCGACGCCACCGTTGTCGCCGCGCTCGGCACGGAGGTACGCCCGGCTGCCTTCGTCCTGGCCGCCGCGCAGGCTGGCACCTACGACGCGGCCGCCTCCTGGGCCCGGATCCGCTGCCCGGTGCGTTCCGTGCACGGAGAGCGCGACGTCTTCGTCACTGCCGCCGACGACGAGCGGATGCTCGCAGCGATCTCGACCTGTCGGATTAGCACCATTCCCGGGGCTGGACACTTCAGCCAAATCGAACGCCCGTTGGAAGTGCTGATCCAGCTGGAATTCGCAGCTCCCCTGCCGATTGTGTCCGCCGCGCACGTGCTGGGTACTTGCTGAATTCCTTGTATTTGTCCCCCGAACGGAGGACAGTGAATAGCAGTACCCGGTTCCACACCAAAGTGCACGCTTCGCTTTCATTCGTTCCGGCCTCAGTGTTCTCACTCAGCGCAACCGATCGCAATGAAATGGAAGTGGCAATCATGGGTTCTCTTACGTACGACCGTGTCGTCGTGGAATTTGAAGATCGGATGCTGGCCCACCTGCAGCTCGTCATCGTTCAGAAGCTGCGCCGCGGTGAGAGCTTTCTGTTGTCCTGGCGTGATGCCGCCGTGGTCGGCGACGGTCGAAGCTCTGCCTGGCTGCACCCGGCTATTCCGCTGTACTTCAAGTTCGCCGGCGGCCACGCGCCGACCATCAATCCGAACTGGGTCGCCCAGCTCACTCGCTCCGCCAACAGTTCACAGGGCCTCGTCGTCACCGCAGAGGAAAGCGCAGCGGTCGACGCGGACCTGCCGCCCAAGGTGGAACCGGCCATCGGTATCCGAGCGGCCGCTCAGACCCGCGCGACCAAGGCGAGCGTCACCGAACGCTAGCCGGTGCGCATCCGGGCCTGTTCGCAGCCCGGCCTATTCGCAGCCCGGCCGGATCAGCGTGGAACGACGGCGAACCGCCGAAGCGCGAGGGCCGGATTGATCGCACGCACCGCGGCGACACGAGCCGGCGCCAGGAACGCGACGGCAACATCCGCTGCCTCGCCGAGGCTCGCGACAGCAACCCCCATCGGGTCGATGATCAGGCTGGTACCGACCCCGATCGGCGGGGTGTGATCGGCGGCGGCAACGAAGACGGTGTTTTCCAACGCCCGAGCGGTCAGCAGGGTGCGCCAGTGCTGCTCCTTGAGCGGGCCGCGCACCCATTCCGCCGGCACGAGCACGAGGGTGGCTCCCGCATCGACGAGTCGCCGGGTAACTTCGGGAAAGCGGATGTCGTAACAGGTCTGCAGCGCCACCACGAGGCCGCCGACGACGAACGTTTCAGGGTCGGTCACCGCACCGGGCAGCACCCACTCCGATTCGCGGTCACCGAACGCGTCATACAAGTGAAGTTTGCGATAGGTTGCCACCAGCTGACCGGCCGGATCGACGGCGACGAGGGTGTTCGAAAACCGGGTCGGATCCTCGCACGTTTCGAGCATGCCGGCCACGATGTGGATTCCGAGCTCGGTGGACAGTTCGGCCAGCGCCGTCACGAAATCGCCATCGATCGCTTCGGCTGCGGCGACAAACGCCGGACCGAGTCGCGGTTCGAAGAACGCCGAATACTCGGGAAAGACCACGAGCCGGGCTCCGCGAGCGGCGGCGGTCGTCGCCAGCTGCCGCAGTATCGCGCGATTGTGCGCCCGGTCGTTGCTCGGGGCGAACTGGGCGACCGCCACGCCGACCGCGTCTGCGTGGTGCACGTCGGCGGGGTGCGGATCAACGACTGGAGTCATGGCGAAAGCCTAGCTGGCCCTCCCACGCCGGGGCCGACCTGCGACCGGATTGGTGTTTGCAGACAACTCCGGGGGTTTCGAAGGCTCCCGTTAACCAATGCTGGGTAAGTTAGCATGGTGACCTCCGTTCTCGCCCCACACCTCGCAGCACCCGTCGTGCTGCGGCGACGCCGGATGCGGGGCCTGACACCGGGGCGGTCGGCCGGGCTGGTCGGCTTCGCGGCCTTCCTGATCTCGGTCGCGTGGTCCTGGCAGCCGTCGTTCTGGGGCGATGAGGCGGCGAGCATCATGTCGGCCGAGCGATCGCTTCCCTCCCTGTTCGGCCTGCTTGACAGCGTCGATGCCGTTCACGGCCTGTACTACTTGTTCCTGCACGGCTGGATCGATCTGTTCGGCGCCTCCGAACTCTCCACCCGGCTGCCGAGCGCGATCGCGATCGGGATCGCCGCGGCCGGGACCGTCGTTCTGGCTCGGTTCTTTATGGGATCGCGGGTAGCCATCGGCGGCGGACTGATCTTCGCCCTGATCCCCCGGGTCACCTATATGGGCGTCGAGGCGCGGTCCACCGCCATCGCGACGGCCATCGCGGTCTGGCTCACCGTGCTGCTCGTGCACACGCTGCGCAGCGGCACCGCCGGCCGCGGCCGACTTGTCATGCTGTGGCTGGGTTATTCCGTGCTGCTCGCCCTCGGAATGTACGTCTTCCTCTTCCTGGCACTGCTGCTTCCGGTACACGCGGTCATCGTGGTGCTGGCGGCGAGCCGGCATCCACTCTGGCGCAACGTGGCTGCCTGGCTTGCGGCAAACGTCTTCGGGCTGCTGCTGGCCGCCCCGATCATTCTGATCGGAACGTCGCAGCGCGAACAGATCGCGTTCATCGGCCGACGACCGACGGTCACGGTGACCGAGGCGGCGGTCATGCAGTGGTTCGACACCATTCCCGTGGCGATCATGGCCTGGTCGCTCATCATTGTGGCCGTTCTCGCGGTATTTCTGCGCCGCCCCGGCGCGCATCGCAGCCAGAACCTTCCGGGGCGCGCCGGACTGACGATTTTTCTGGTCTGGCTGGTGGTGCCCAGCGCGATTCTGCTCGTGGGCACCCAACTGGTCACACCGATGTATTCGCTGCGCTACCTCTCACTGTGCGCCCCCGCGGTGGGCGTGGTGATAGCCGTCGGTGTGGCCGCACTCGCCACGAACTGGGTGCGCACTCTGGCTGTTGCGGCGCTTCTGACCGCGATCGTGCCGGCCTACGCCGTGCAGCGCGGTGACTTCGGCAAGAATGAGGGCAGCGACTGGCGACAGGTTGCCGATGTGATCGCGGCCAGGGCCACGCCCGGTGACGGTGTCGTGTTCGACCAGAGCGTGCGTCCGTCGCGGGTACCGCGGCTGGCCATGCACGTGTACCCCGATGCTTTCGTCGGCCTGCACGACGTGACGCTCACCCGGCGCTACGCCGACACGGGGTGGCTCTGGGACGAGGTGGCTCCGCTGAGCGACGTGCTGCCGGCCATTACTGACCTGAACCGCATCTGGCTGCTGCAATACTCGGGCAGTGGCGAGTCGCGCCGCGAAACGGATGTCCACACGCTCACGCTCCAGGGATTCCACGTCGCCGAGACGACACTGGTCAATCGCACCCGCATCATTGAAATGACGAGGTAACCCCATGCCCATTCCTGTGCCGACCACCCTGGTACTGGTCCCGACCTACAACGAGGCCGAGAACATCGCCTCGATCGTGGAACGGCTGCGCTCGAGTGTGCCCCTGGTGCACATTCTGGTCGTCGATGACGCCTCCCCCGACGGAACCGGCGCACTCGCCGACAGCATCGCAGCCCAGGATTCGAGCGTTCACGTTCTGCACCGCACCGAGAAAACCGGCCTCGGCGCGGCGTACCTCGACGGATTCGGCTGGGGCCTCGACCGCGGCTACACGCAACTCGTGCAGCTCGACGCCGACGGCTCCCATCTGCCGGAGCAACTCGCGAGCTTGCTGGCGGCTGCGACCACGGCCGACGTGGTGATGGGGTCACGATGGGTGCCCGGTGGCGCCATCGAGAATTGGCCCTGGCATCGCCGGGCCCTCTCCCGCGGCGGATCGCTGTACTCCCGCCTACTGCTGCGACTTCCGCAGCGGGACGCCACCGGCGGCTACCGGGTCTACTCTGCCCACGCGCTCGAACGTATGGACCTCAACAGCGTGGACAGCCTCGGCTACTGCTTTCAGATTGAGATGTTGCTGCACGCGGTGCGTGCCGACCTGCGCGTCGTCGAGGTGCCGATCACTTTCGTCGAGCGAGTGCGCGGGTCGTCCAAGATGAGTCCCCGCATCGCGGTCGAAGCGATGGCCCGGGTGACGCTGTGGGGCGTCACCGGCATGGGCATCAGCCGGGCCGGTGCCCGTGCTGCCGCCGCGCGCGAGGCATAATTCGTTTTCGTCATACCCGGTGTTTGAGTCAGTTTGACTATATGATGGGACCAGCAGTTAAAGTCACCTCGACCTTTACGACTGGATTTCCGTGCTGGACTATCACCTGACCGAGCAGAGCCCGCTCTCACGCGGCAGCGCTCAGGCGACCCTGGCCGTATCCACGGTGATCTTCGCCCTGCGACCCGACGAGAAATCGGGGCACAAGACTCTCTGGCTGCCGCTGGTGCGCCGCACCCGCGACCCTTTTCTCGGCCTTTGGGCGTTGCCCGGTGGCTGGTTGCCGGTTGACGAGGAACTCGCCTCGGCCGCCGCGCGCACCCTGCGCGAAACGACCGACCTCTCCCCGCGCTACCTCGAGCAGCTCTACACCTTCGGTGATATCGACCGTTCCCCCGGACTGCGGGTGGTTTCCGTGGTGTACTGGGCGCTGGTGCGGTCGGAGGTTGCGGAGCGGGCATCCGTTGGGGAGAACGTGCGCTGGTTCGCGGCCGACGCGCTGCCGCCGCTCGCCTTCGACCACAACCGCGTCGTGGAATACGCCCTGTGGCGGCTGCGTACCAAGGTGGAGTATTCGCGCATCGCGCACGCCTTTCTCGGTGACACGTTCACCCTCGCGCAACTGCGCGAGGTGCACGAGGCCGTGCTGCAGAAGGCGCTCGACCCGGCCAATTTTCGCCGTTCGATCGAGGCGTCGGGCAGCGTGATCAGCACCGATCAGCACGTGGCCGGGGCCCGGCATCGGCCAGCGCGGCTGTATCGGTATGACGATCGGGCCAGCGAGCACGATCCGCCCGGGCCGACGCTCTAACCCGCTTTCTCTCTTCTCACCATCTCTCAAGGAGCACGGCCATGACGATTCCCTCGGTCGAGACCACCATTCGTCTCATCGGTACCGGCCAGGGCGCCGGCAGCACCTGCAGCCCCGACCTGGCCGCCCCGCCGTGGGAGTTCGACGCGGCCGCGCCCGGCTACGGCCCGGGTTCGTCGATGGGCGATGTGATTCCGGCCGGGTCCCCCCGGCAGGGCGCGCTGCCGGAGCGCTACCGCACCGCGTCACCCGAGGAACTCAGCGCCCGTATCGTTGAAGCCAAGAACGTGCTCGGCGACTCGGTGGTCGTTCTCGGCCACTTCTACCAGCGCGACGAAGTGCTGCGCCACGCCGATTTCGTCGGCGACTCCTTTCAACTTGCCCAGGCCACCCAGAGCCGCCCCGACGCGGCCGCGATCGTGTTCTGCGGCGTGCACTTCATGGCCGAAACCGCCGACCTGCTCTCCGGGCCCGAGCAGGCCGTCATCCTGCCGAACCTCGCCGCCGGCTGCTCGATGGCCGACATGGCCGACATCGACTCCGTCACCGAGTGCTGGGAGCAGCTCGAAGCGCTCTACGGCAGCGAAGCAGATGCCTCCGGCCGGGTTCCGGTGATTCCGGTCACCTACATGAATTCCTCCGCAGCCCTCAAGGGTTTCTGCGGCGAGCACGGCGGCATCGTCTGCACCTCGTCGAACGCGCAGACCGTGCTCGAGTGGGCCTTCGAACGCGGCCAGCGGGTGCTGTTCTTTCCCGACCAGCACCTCGGCCGCAATACCGCCAAGGCCATGGGCGTTCCGCTGACGCAGATGCCGATGTGGAACCCGACCAAGCCGCTCGGCGGCAACACCGCCGCCGAGCTCGACGCCGCCCGAGTCGTGCTGTGGCACGGTTTCTGCAGCGTGCACCGCCGTTTCACCGTGCCGCAGATCGACGCCGCGCGCGCCGAACACCCGGGCGTGCGGGTCTTGGTGCACCCGGAATGCCCGATGGCTGTGGTCGACGCCGCCGACGCGGCCGGCTCCACCGACTACATCGCCAAGGCCATCGCCGCCGCCCCGGCCGGAACGACCTTCGCCATCGGCACCGAGATCAACCTGGTCAACCGCCTCGCCGCCAGGCACCCCGAGCACAAGATCTTCTGCCTCGACCCGGTGATCTGCCCCTGCTCAACCATGTACCGCATCCACGCCGGCTACCTGGCCTGGGTGCTCGAAGCCCTCGTCGGCGGCGGCGAAGCGCCCTCCCGGGTGCTCAATCAGATCACCGTGTCGGCCGACATCGCCGGACATGCGCGGGTAGCCCTCGAACGGATGCTGGCGGCCCGGCCGCCGATCCTGGTCGGCGCCTGAGATGACGGCGCCTGACAGGACCGCGCCTGACACCCTCTCGATCCTCGTCATCGGCAGCGGCCTGGGAGGTTTGCTCGCCGCGGTGCGTGCAGCGGATGCCGGCCACCACGTCGTGCTCGTCACGAAGTCGGTGCTGCCCGAGAGCAACACCCGTTATGCACAGGGCGGCATCGCCGCAGCCCTGTTCCGGGACGACTCCGTCGACGCACACGTGCTCGACACGCTGCGCGCCGGCGCCGGGCTGTGCGACCCCGCCGCCGTTCGGGTGCTCTGTGCCGAGGGACCGGCGCGAGTGCGCGATCTCATCCGCTTCGGCGTGGATTTCGACCGCGACGAATCCGGTGTCGCCCGCGGGCTGGAAGCTGCCCATTCCCGCTCGCGGGTGGTGCACGCCGGCGGCGACGCCACCGGAGCTGCGGTCGAAGCGGCGCTCGTGGCGACCGTACGACGCCGAGCCGCCATCGACGTGCGGGAGCACACCATGCTCGTCGATCTGCTGGTCGACGACGGCGTAGTGCGCGGCGCCCGCGTTCTGGGCCCGCACGGTGTGCAGCACAACATCGACGCCGACGCCGTCATCCTCGCCACCGGCGGAGCCGGCGCCCTCTTTTCGCACACCACCAACCCCTCGGTCGCGACCGGAGACGGGGTAGCGGCGGCATGGCGGGCGGGGGCATCCGTCGCCGATCTGGAGTTCTACCAATTTCACCCGACCGCCCTCGCAGCACCCGGCACCCCCCTCGTGTCGGAGGCGGTGCGTGGCGAAGGCGCCGTACTGCTGGGCTCCCGCGGCGAGCGCTTCATGCTCGCCGAGCATCCCGACGCCGAACTCGCGCCGCGCGACGTCGTCGCCCGCGCCATCGCCCGCCAGATGGAACGGCAGGGCGGCGCCCCGGTATTGCTGGACGCAACCGCGCTCGGCCGCGAACTGCTCGAAACCCGGTTCCCCACCATTACCGCCGCCTGCCGGGCGGCCGGACTCGACTGGGCCGTCGCTGCCATTCCGGTGGCACCGGCCGCGCACTATTGGATGGGCGGCGTCAAAACGGATGCCTGGGCCCGCACCTCCCTGCCCGGGCTCTTCGCCGTCGGTGAGGTCGCCCGCACCGGAGCCCACGGCGCCAACCGGCTCGCCTCCAACTCCCTGCTCGAGGCGGCCGTGTTCGCCGACCGCGCGGTGCGTGCGCTCGGCGAGCCGGGGCGGGCGAGCACATCCCGGCCGGCAGATCTCCCCCACTCGCTCTCGACCAGCACGATCCCGGGCCTGCTCCCCGAGACCGCCCCAGGTTCATCGCCAGCCGATCTCGCAACGCTGGTCGATCGCCGAAAACTGCAGCGATTCCTCTGGGATTTCGCCGGCGTGCACCGCTCGGGCGCGGGTCTCACGAGTACCGCGGCCAGCCTCGCCGAGTGCACGGCGCCGCCCGCCAGCAGCACCTCGGTCGCCGCCCTCGAAGACCGCAACCTGCTCGACCTCGGCCGGCTGCTCGTGGCCGCAGCACTGGCGCGCGAAGAGTCTCGAGGCGCGCACTTCCGCTCGGACTTTCCCGATACCCGGCCCGACCTGGCCCGCTCAGTCTCGCAAACCCTCGAACTCGTTCCGGCCCGGGAGGCCATCGCATGCTGACCAACCACGCCATCACCGTCGTCGTGCAGGCTGCTCTCGATGAGGACGCCCCCTGGGGCGATCTCACCTCGGCCGTGCTCATTCCCGAAGACGCCGTCGCGACGGCCAGGCTCGAGGCGCGCGAACCCGGCGTGTTCAGCGGCGGCGCCGTGTTCGCCGCCGCGTTCGCGCTGACCGACCCCCGCATCGAGGTGCACCGGTTCGTCACCGACGGCGAACCGTTCAGCACGGGCGCCACGCTCGCCGAGGTGACCGGCCCGGCCCGCGGCATCCTGCAGGCCGAGCGCATCGGCCTCAACTTCGTACAGCGGATGAGCGGAATCGCCACCCTGACCGCCCGATATGTCGCCGAGACGGCCGGCACCCAGGCCCGCATCGTCGACACCCGCAAGACCACCCCCGGCCTGCGCGCCCTGGAACGAGCGGCCGTGCGCGACGGCGGCGGCCACAACCACCGGTTCAGCCTCTCCGACACCGTGATGGCCAAGGACAACCACCTCGCCGTGCTCGCCGCCGGTCCACTCGGCCTCACCGAGGCGCTGCGCGCCGTGCGCGCGAAGCTCTCGCACACCACCCACTTCGAGGTGGAGGTCGACCGCCTCGACCAGATCGAAGACGTGCTCGCCGCCGGTATCGACACGATCATGCTCGACAATTTCAGCCCGGAAGACCTGCTGAAAGGCGTCACACAGGTCGCCGGGCGGGCCACCGTCGAGGCGAGCGGTGGCGTCTCACTGGCGACGGTGCGCGAGATCGCGGCATCCGGTGTCGATGTCATCTCGGTGGGGGCGCTCACGCACAGCGTGCACTCCCTCGACCTGGGCCTCGATATCGCCATTCGGGTGAACACGCCGGCCGGGTTCGCTCTGTGAACCCATGATTTACCTGGACAATGCCGCGACGACCCCGGTGCGTCGGGAGGCGCTCGAAGCCATGTGGCCGCACCTGACCGGCGGTTTCGGCAACCCGTCAAGCCATCACCAGGTCGGCGAGGCGGCGGCGACCGCCCTACGGGAGGCGCGCACCAGCGTGGCCCGATCGCTCGGCTGCCGCCCCGGCGAAGTCACCTTCACCAGCGGCGGCACCGAAAGCGACAACCTCGCCATCAAGGGGATAGCCCTCGGCGCCCCGCGCGGCCGCCACCTGGTGACCTCCCCGATCGAGCACGAAGCCGTGCTGGAATCGTGTGACTACCTGCGCCGGCTGCACGGTTTCGAGGTGACCGTGCTGCCGGTGGATGCCGCCGGCCGCGTCGATCCCGCCGGCCTGGCCCGCGCGCTCCGCCCCGACACCACCCTGGTCTCGGTGCACTACGCCAACAACGAGGTCGGCACGGTGCAGCCGCTCGCCGAGCTCGCCCTGACAACCCACGCGGCCGGCGTACCGTTCCACACCGACGCGGTGCAGGCTGGCGGCTGGCTCGACCTGAACGTCACACGGCTCGGCGTCGACGCGCTGAGCCTCTCCGGGCACAAGCTCGGCGCTCCCCCCGGCATCGGAGCGGTCTTTCTGCGCGGGCGCCTGGTGATCGAACCACTGCTCCACGGCGGCGGCCAGGAACGCGGCAAACGCAGCGGCACCGAAAACGTTGCCGGTGCGGTCGCCCTGGCCGTGGCGCTGCGCCTCGCCGTCGAGGAGCGTGCCGCGTCGGTGAGCCGCACGAGCACCCTCCGCGACGAATTCATCGAGACCGTGCTGCGCGAAACGCCGTCGGCCCAGCTCACCGGCCACCCGACCGAGCGTCTGCCGGGCACCGCGTCCTTCGTCTTTCCGGGCACCAGCGGCGAGGCGGTGCTGCTCGAGCTCGAACAGCGCGGCATCGTCTGTTCGAGTGGGTCCGCCTGCGCGGCCGGCAGCAGCGAGCCCTCACACGTGCTCACCGCGATGGGCCTGTCGGCCGACGTGGCCCAGACGGCCGTGCGGTTCACGCTGGGCGCCGGTACGACGGCGGCGGAAACGGCCGAGGCCGCGGCATCCGTTCGTGTCGCCGTTGCTGCGGTGGCCAGCCTCGGTACTTGAATTACTATCAACAAAAGCATGACCTGATATTGTCATGACAACTGGCCAAAGCCCTGGGCTGGTCAGTTCACTCGACAGTGAAGGGGTGCCATGAGCGTGCAGGACAAAAAGACCTTACCCATGGAGATGTTCATGGACCTGGAACGATCCGGCCCTATTCCGCTGTATTTTCAGGTGTCCCAACGCATCGAAAAGGCCATCCTCAGCGGCGAGCTTCCCGCCGGGTCGCGGCTGGAGAACGAGGTCGCCCTCGGCCAGCGGCTGGGCCTGAGTCGCCCGACCGTGCGTCGTGCCATCCAGGAAATCGTCGATAAGGGTTTGCTCGTGCGCCGTCGCGGCATCGGCACGCAGGTTGTGCACGGCCAGGTGACCCGCAAGGTCGAACTGACGAGCCTCTACGACGACCTGACGAACACGCACAAGGTGCCCTCCACCCACCTGCTGACCCTCGAATCGCAGGCAGCGGATGTGAGGACAGCGGAGCGTCTCGGCGTCGACGAGGGCAGTCCCACACTCCACCTGCGCCGGGTGCGCCTGGCCGACGACGTGCCAGTAGCCGTGATGGAAAACTGGCTGCCCAAGGAATTCATCGGCATCGAAGCCGCTGACCTCGTCGCGCACGGCCTGTACCAGGTGCTGCGTTCGCGCGGCGTGACGATGCGCGTGGCACGCCAGCACATCGGTGCCCGCACGTCGACCAACGACGAGGCCGGCCTGCTCGAGATTGAGAAGAATTCCGCCCTGCTCACGATGGACCGCACCGCCTTCGACAACTCCGGGCGCGCGATCGAGTTCGGCCGGCACTGCTACCGTCCCGACCTCTATTCCTTCGAAGTTACCCTGGTCGAGAAGTAACAATCGTGGCCGCGTGTGCTTTCAGAGCCAGTTGGGAGCCGTCGGAACGGGTGATTCGCTCGACGAAATTCCCAGCGTTGTGCGGCCCGTGGCCCACCCGGTGACGTCGGCCAGGCTGCCGGAGATTGAGTTCTGAGCGTTCTGGTCGCCGATGCTCTCCACGGTCGGCGCCGTTAAATCGAGACGGATGCGGTCCGCAGGCCACGACGCGACCACGTCGACCAGCGTGCGCCGCAGCATCCGCTCGGGGAGGGCGTCGAACCCCGCACCGGCGTTCAGGTCGACGCCGTGTACCCAAAGCTCCCGGGTGCGCATCCAGAGGGTAGCGGATGCCGGCACCACGCGACCCTGCCCGCCGCGCACCTCACAGGACCACCGCGACTCCGGGAGGGCCAGCCAGGCCTCATCGAGAGCGGTAGCGGTGTCGCGGAACAGTGCGCATAGGGTGCTTGGGGCGAGGAGTGCGGTCTCATCGATATCGCGATCGCGCACCTCACGGGATTCATACATCGGCGTCTCGACCCCGGTCGCCGCCCAGCTCACCAGACGGCCGACGGCCAGCGCGTTCTGGGCCAGGTGCGCTACGACGTGACGCCGGGTCCAGCCTGGGAGGAGAGAATCCGCGTCGAGTTGGGCGTCGGAAAGACTGCACAGAAGGTCGGCCACGAACGTGGTTGCCGCTCGCGCACTGGCCAGCTCGGTATTGGCCGGCTCGGTATTGGCCGGCTCGGTATTGGCCGGCTCGGTATTG
Source organism: Cryobacterium sp. TMT1-3 (assembly GCF_004402315.1). Taxonomy (NCBI): domain Bacteria; kingdom Bacillati; phylum Actinomycetota; class Actinomycetes; order Micrococcales; family Microbacteriaceae; genus Cryobacterium; species Cryobacterium sp. TMT1-3. The sequence goes on along the minus strand of NZ_SOFW01000037.1, from coordinate 150,893 downwards.
GCCAGCTCGGTATTGGCCGGCTCGGTATTGGCCAGCTCGGTGTTATTGATTGCTTTGGCGTCATTGCTCATGTCTGCAACGCTACGGCACCACTTCACTTCGGAGCGTCTTGTGAAGTTGCCCCCCAAATGGGGTGCACTGGAGGTCATTGTGAGGTAAATTACTCGAGAACTTCTTGCCGCGGGCAAAGGGTCGCCTCGGCACGGTGGCCCTGAAGCTCCCAATCGATTGTTTACGGAAGAGGTGCTGGGCATGACAGAGTCCGGAGTTACAAACCAGTCGACTGACGAGGGAATGGACCCCGAAGAGCCGACCCTCACCAATGACGAGTATTCCACCGCTCAAAAGGACGTGGCCGATAAGAATTTGCTGGAACAAACCGTTAGTTTGCAAAATGCGATCTTCAATAGCGCAAATTTTGTCAGTGTCGCTACCGACGCGAAGGGTGTCATTCAGATTTTCAATGTGGGCGCTCAACGCATGCTCGGCTACACCGCTGACGAGGTAGTCAACAAGGTGGTTCCGGGAATCATGCACGACCCTGCAGAGATCGCTGCCCGGGCAGCGAAATTGAGCGCGGATTTCGGTAAGACAATTCAGCCGGGATTTGAAACCATGGTCTACAAAGCGAGCCGGGGAATTGAAGACGTTTATGAACTCACGGCAATTCGCAAAGACGGTAGCCGCTTTCCGACAACCGTTTCGGTTTCGGCGTTGCGGGACAGTGACGCCGAAATTATCGGCTATTTGCTCATCAGCACCGATAATACGGCGCGCTATCAGGCAGCCCTCGCGCAGTCCGCTCTCGATCAAAAGCTTCGGGATCAGCAGTTCTATACCCGATCTTTGATCGAGTCCAACATCGATGCGCTGATGATGACGGATACGAACGGCATCATCTCGGATGTAAACCAGCAGACGATTGAATTGACGGGGCGCACCAGAGATGAATTGATTGGTGCTCCGTGTCGCAACTTCTTCGTCGACCCCGTCCGAGCAGATACGGCCATCAAACGAGCGCTCAACGAGGGCAGGGTCAGTGACTATGAACTTACAGTTCGGGCGCTCAATGGCGATGATACGGACGTCTCGTATAACGCGGCAACATTCTACGATCGAGATCGGGTTGTGCAGGGCGTGTTCGCCTCGGCCCGTGATGTGACTGAACGTAAGCGTTTCGAACGCGCGTTGCAGAAGACGAATATCGAGTTGGAACGCGCCAACCGAATGAAAACGGAGTTCCTGGCTACGATGTCCCACGAATTGCGGACCCCGCTGAACGCGATCATCGGTTTTTCCGAGGCCCTCAAGGAAGGCTTCGCCGGGGATTTGACTGAATCGCAGCGTGAGTACACCGGAGATATCCATTCCAGTGGCCTTCACCTCCTCTCCCTGATCAATGACATCCTCGATCTGTCCAAAGTTGAGGCGGGAATGGTGGATATCGAGCTGGAACCTGTGGACGTCCGGTTTTTATTGGAGGAAAGCCTCACGATCGTTCGTGATACGGCGGCTCTGCACAGCCTCCAGCTCACCTTCAAGGCTGCGGACCGTGTCGGAACACCGCTGCTTGACCGGCGCAAGGTCAAACAAATTGTGTACAACCTGCTCGCAAATGCGGTCAAGTTCACTCCCGACCATGGGGATGTAACACTGTCAGCGAAGCGAGTGGCACGAAACGCAGTAGGGACGATCGACGGATCGCGGCCCGTTCATGATTTCCCCCTGCCAAAGAGTGATGTCGACACATTTTTGGAAATACGAGTTGATGACACCGGAATAGGTATTTCTCCCGAGAATTTGTCCAAGCTTTTTCTCGCCTTTAGTCAAATCGACAGCTCTTTGGCACGACGATTTGAGGGAACCGGTTTGGGCCTTGCCACTGTGAAACAGCTGGTCGAGATTCAAGGGGGGACCGTAGCCGTTGCCAGCGAGGAGGGCGTGGGTTCCAGCTTCGTCGTCTGGCTTCCGTTGGGTCCGACTGACGACCAAGCCCCGGAGTGGTCGGGCGCGGGTATAAAGATCTTGGAGTCCGACGCCGTTCTCACGGGTAGAGAAACCTCGGGCCCAGCGCCGACTCTGCCCGTCGCCCGGAACACACCTCGACTCGACAGCACCCCCGGCGGCGCACCGAGCGCGGTGGAAGATGGTCAAGCGATAGTCGCCGGCGAGGTGGTGCGTCCACATAACGCGGCGCCGAACGGTGATGACAATGACGTTCAGGTCAGGAGCGGGGCGTCCGACGAGGACCGCAATCCACCGCAGGCGCCACCTATCGATGACAGGGCCGTGGCGTCTGCAGACGCGACAAGTATCAAACCTGACAGCGACACCCGAGCCCGGTCGACGGATAGTCCGGACAGCAAACCAACACGCCCGCCGAGCAGGAGTCGGCAGCAGACGGCGGAAGACGACAATACGCCGGAGCAACACGTCGCCCTGGTCATCGACGACGATGCTGAGGGTGCCCAAATGCTGCAGGTCCTGCTCGAGGCGGAAGATTTTCGTGTCATCGTCGCGGGCACAGGCAAGGAGGGGTTGGAAATTTCACGCACTCAGCAGCTCAGCGTCATCACCCTCGACGTTCGCTTGACCGGAGCCGACGGCTGGGGGTTCCTGCTTCGACTGCACGAATACTCGGAGTTCGCTGCCGTTCCGATAGTCCTCATCGCTGGTAATGGCGATGTGAGTCTCGCGTTGACTCACGGCGCGGCGGCCGTGCTGGAGAAACCCATTAGCCAGGAGGCCCTGCAGCAGGCGCTTGAAGCGCTCGGGCTCAGTCCCGACGCCCGCCGTACACGCCGGGTGCTCGTCGCCGACGACGATCCCGAAACCGTTGAGGTGATCGCCCAATATTTAACCAGACCCGAGTACGTCATTGAAAGCGCCTCCTCTAAGGAGGACTCCATTGAAATGGCCTTACGGCTGCGCCCGGATTTGATTCTCCTGAACCTCATGATGGAGGAATTCAGCGGCTATCAGGTTTTGCTGGCCCTGCAGCACGACTCAACGACCGAGCACATCCCCGTGCTCGTCGTTACGGGTAAGGCGCTAACCCATCAGGAGACGGCAGCGGTCGACAGCGACCCGTCCCAGCCGGTAAGCGTTATCGGCGCCAATAAGTTTAATCGGCACGCTTTCCTGGATGAGGTTAGGCGTGCGCTGTCCGCGGGCGCCCGACGCTCAAGGAACTGATACCGGTGGGCAAGATACTGATTATCGAAGACAATGCGATTAACATGAGGCTGGCCAAGCTGCTCGTGCGTGGCGCAGGGCATACCTCCATGGAAGCCGTCGATGCTGAGAGCGGTCTGTTGCTGGCGCGTAGCGAGCTTCCCGATGTAATCCTGATGGATGTTCAGCTTCCTGGTATGGACGGATTCGCCGCGACAGCCCTACTCAAACACGACCCGGTGACGGCCTTCATTCCCGTGATTGCCCTCACGGCGATGGCGACGGCGCGCGATGAAGCGAGAGCGAGAGACGCCGGCTGCGATGCCTACATCACGAAACCACTGAAGGTCCAGGAAGTGCACGATGCTCTCAACTGGCTTATTCCACGCACCGCCACAGACTAGAGCCAAATATCGGCCGAGAAGCGAAGCCGAAGTCACCGGACCTACTTCCGGTCGAGAGATTGGGCTTGGTCTCTTCATTCTCTGGCGATCCATCAGCCGCAGGATTCATCGTTGCGACGATTCTTCCGACGGGCGGGCCACCTGTGGCGCAACTTTTCTGTTGCGGGGGCAGGATTTGAACCTACGACCTCTGGGTTATGAGCCCAGCGAGCTACCGAACTGCTCCACCCCGCGCCGTAAACCGCGACATGGCGGTCATCCTACGAAGAAGCGTGGTCAGATTGAGGATTTCTGATCCAGCTGTCTACGTTGGTGGTTTTAGTTTACCTCACTTTTCGTGACCGATCGGCCCCGTTGGCACGCTCTCGCCAAGTCATCCGATTGCGGCGGGAGAACGATCCGTGCAGGGGTCGCCGTTCACCACCTGACAAGCGAATGCCACGCCCCCAAGAAGGCCCGTCACCGTCCAGCGACAGGCCGTCCTTGTGGGTGCTACTTACCCAGGAACTCCAGTACATGCCGGTTCCACTCGTCTTTGTGTGAAACGGTGAGTCCGTGCGGGGCATTGTAGATCAGCACAAGTTCGCTGGAAGGTATGGCCTCGTGGGTGCGCTTGCCGCTGACCTCAAACGGAACGATCGTGTCGGAATCGCCGTGTATCACCAGGGTCGGCACGGCAATTTTCGTCAGGTCGTCGCGAAAATCTGTCGTCGCAAACGCGGTCGTGCAGTCAAGCGTGCCCTTGGGTGACGCGATTTCTGCGATGTCGAGGTTGTAGGCAATCTGCTCGGAGCTGACCTTGGGCTTGTTGACCAACGACGGCTTACCGGCGGTAAAGAACATCTGAAGAAATTCGTGCAGGAATGCCGGCCGGTCGCCGGTCAGGCCGTCGTGGAACCACTGAGCCAGTCCCGCATCGACGCCGCCGTCAGGGTTGTCCTCCGACTTCCACAGGTACGGCGTCACCGCGCTCGCGAACACAAGCTTGGCGACTCGGTCAGTGCCGTAAGTGCCGACGTAGCGGGCGAGTTCACCGCCGCCCATCGAGAATCCGATGAGGGTGGCGTCGCGCAGATCGAGGGTGTCAAGCACGGCCTTGAGGTCGGCCGCAAACGTGTCGTAGTCGTATCCGTTCCACGGCTGTGCTGATTGGCCGAAGCCGCGGCGGTCGTAGGTGATCACCCGGTAGCCGGCGTCCACGAGTGCGGGCACCTGGCCCTCCCACGATCTGCCGCTGAGGGGCCAGCCGTGAATCAGCACGACGGGCTTCCCGACGCCGACGTCCTCATAGTGCAGTTCGACGTCGGGATCGGTTGGGGTGGAAACGGTGAGGAACGGCATTTTCTCTCCTTATAGTTGGGATGATGCCTCGAACCTATTCGGGATGGTCGCATGGCGTAATCGAAGTTTGCTAGGAGAAAGCTGAGTCCTGCCCGTCCAGTTGACGACGGCGTTGGGAAATACTGCTGGTCCCTGTCAGGAGCGACACTCCCGCGCGCAGGAGCCTGCCCGGCTTCGCGACTTACCGGCACGGAATACGCTTCACCCCAGGTGGTTGCACTGAGTAATGACTATTACAACTCAGCCCCACACCCGCACCGCCCTCGTCGTCGGAGCCTCCGGCATCACCGGATCCGCCGTTGTCGACCAGCTCTCCGCCGAGGGGTGGCGCGTCTTGGCCCTGGCCCGCCGCAGCGGTCGCAAGCTGCCCGGCGTGCGCTGGATCCAGGCCGACCTGCGCTCCGCCACGGACCTCAACCGAGCGCTGGCCGACGAAATGCCCGAGCAGGTCTTCTTCACGGCGTGGTCCCGTCAGGCCACCGAGGAGCTCAATATCGAGGTCAATGCCGGCATGGTGCGCGACCTCCTCGCTGCGCTCGCCCACGCGCCGGTGCGTCACGTTGCCCTGGTAACCGGTCTCAAGCACTACCTCGGCCCGTTCGAGGCTTACGGGCAGGGCGACATGCCCGACACCCCGTTCAGCGAAGACGTACCGCGACTCGACGTGGCGAACTTCTACTACGCGCAGGAGGACGAGTTGTTCGCGGCATCCACTCGCCAGGGATTCACCTGGTCGGTGCACCGCTCGCACACCGTGATCGGCCACGCGGTCGGCAACCTCATGAACATGGGCCTGACGTTCTCCGCCCAGGCCGCCCTGTGCAAGCACCTGCATATCCCGTTCGTGTTCCCCGGCAGCGCGACCCAGTGGAACGGCGTCACCGACATGACGGATGCGACGATCCTCGCCGAGCAGATGGTCTGGGCAGCGACAACAGATGCCGGCGTCAACGAGGCTTTCAATGTGGTCAACGGTGATGTCTTTCGTTGGCGTGCGATGTGGCCGAAGATCGCCGCCTACTTCGGGGTCGAGCCGGAAGGATTTGTCGACGAGCCGCGCCCACTTGAGGTTCAGATGGCCGGCCTGGAACCGGTCTGGGCTGAACTTGCCGCCCAACACGGCCTTGTCGAATCGGATCTTGGGCGCATCGCATCGTGGTGGCACACCGACGCCGACCTGGGCCGCAACATCGAAGTCTTCACCGATATCACCAAGAGTCGTCTTGCGGGTTTCACCCCGCACCACCGCACGATCGACTCCTTCACATCGCTCTTCGACCGGTACCGCGCCGAGAAGCTCATCCCGCAAGCCGACGTCTGAGTGCCAACGCTCGCCTGCTGCGCAGGCAAGCTGGGGCAACTCCACCGGACGTACAAAAAAACCGGCATGGCCAAGGGCCACGCCGGTTTTGCGCCGAATCAGACCTTAATCTGATCTGGACTTCTCTGTTGCGGGGGCAGGATTTGAACCTACGACCTCTGGGTTATGAGCCCAGCGAGCTACCGAACTGCTCCACCCCGCGCTACAAGTACAAATTTAGCACACCCTCAAAGCACGGCCGACCACTTTGGAGTTATATCGCAAATTGGTGCCGAGAATTGAACCTCTACAGGTATCAAACACCATGGGCATAACCCAGACAAGCCCCCACCCGAGACGGGTGGGGGCTTGTCTGGGTCGTGCGGGCGGAGTTACTCGCCGAGGAGGGCGAGCATGCTCGCGATCGTCTCTTCCAGCTTGGCGTCTGCCGTGCCGTAGTCGGCGAAGTTTCCGGCGGCCAGGGCCGCCGCCTTTTCAGCGAGCGCCGTCTTGGCGACGGCGAGCAGAGCCTTGAGCTCAGCATCCGTCGTGGCGTCTCCCGTCGAACCGGTCGGCACATCCGTGCTGCCCGTGGTGGGGTCGGTCGATGGTTCGCCGCCGTTGTTCGTCGTGGCGTCATCTGGCACGCCCGTATCACCGGCCGTCGCCCCCGAGTCGCCGCCGAATAGTACGTCGAGTGCACCGTCGAGGGTGTCCTCGAACGCGATCTGGTCGCCGAAGGCCACGAGCACTTTTTGCAGCAGCGGATAGCTGGTCTCACCAGTGGACTTCACGTAGACCGGCTGCACGTAGAGCAGGCCACCACCGACCGGGAGGGTCAGCAGGTTGCCGTTGAGCACGGTCGAGGATCCCTGCCGCAGCAGGTTGAGTTCGGTCGAGACGGTGGGGTCGGCGTTGAAGACGTTCTGCACCTGGCCGGGGCCGGGAACGGTGCCGTCCTTGGGCAGGTTGAGCAGTCTGAGCTGACCGTAGCCATCCGCTCGCACGCCGTCTTCGGCCCCGGCATCGGCGTCCACGGCGAGGTAGCCGTAGAGCACGTTACGGCTGGATTCACCGGTGGCTTCGGGCTGGAACGTCGAGTACAGCGAGAACGACGGTTTGTCGGATCCGGGAACCTGCATGGTGAGGTAGTACGGCGGCTGCAGAGTGGGGTTGGTCGGCGGGGAGTCCGGGTCATTCGGTGAGATCCAAGCGTCGTCCTTGGAGTAGAACGACCCAGGGTCGGTCACGTGATACTGACCGAGAATGGCGCGCTGCACCTTGAACATGTCGGCCGGGTAGCGCACGTGGCTCATCAGATCGCCGCTCATGTCGCTCATGGGCTTGAGCGTCGAGGGGAAGATTTTCTGCCAGGTCTGCAGCAGCGGTTCTTCGTCGTCCCAGGCATAGAGCGTAACCTCACCGCTGTAGGCGTCGACGGTGGCCTTGACCGAGTTTCGCATGTAGTTGATGCTGTCGAGGGCGTACGGCTGCGGCGGGGTCTGCGTGTCGGCGATGGCCTCACTGAGGCTCACCGGCGACGAGTACGGGTAGTTCGCCGAAGTCGTGTACCCGTCCACGATCCACTTCACTCGACCATCGACGACAGAGGGGTAGGCGTCGGAGTCGATCGTCAGGTACGGCGCAACTTTTTGCACGCGAGTGACCGGGTCACGATCGTAGAGAATCTCCGACTGGTCGTTGACCGACGAGGCCAGGAAGATCTGCTCGGACTGGAACTTCAGCGCATAGATGAGTTTTTTGAACGCGTTGTCGAGTTTCGGTCCGCCGTCGCCGGAGAAGGTCGTGTAGGTCTGGCCGGCCCCCTCTTCGCCCGACGGATAGTCGAGTTCGATCGGGTCAGCACCATCTTTGTCACCCACGATGGAGTACTCGGGCGAGGTCTCACCGAAGTAGATGCGCGGTTCGTACTTACCGAGGGCACCACTCGTGGGGATGCCCGATTCGAGGAACACCGGCTGCCCGTCGACCGAGCGCTGGTTGCCGTAGGCGGCCACCACGCCATAGCCGTGGGTGTAGACGGTCTTCGAGTTGACCCAGGTGTTACCGGTATTCAAACCATCGATGTTGAGGTCGCGCACGGCAACGACGGTATCCTGAGACACCCCATCGATCATGTATCGGTCGACGTTGAGGTTGTCGGGAAACTGGTAGTACTGACGGAACTGCTCCAGCTGGCGGAAGGAGTCGCTGACCAGGGCCGGGTCGAGAATGCGAATGTTCGCGGTCGTCGCGGCGTCCGCGCGGAGGGCACCCGGTTCTGCCGTGGTCTTCGCGTTGTAGGGGATCTCCTCGATGTCGGCGACGTCATAAGCATCCCGGGTGAGATCAATATTCCGTTCGATATATTGAGCTTCAAGCGCCTTGGCGTTCGGCTCCACCTGGAACCGCTCCACGACCCACGGGTAGAGCGAGCCGATCAGCAGGCTCGAGACGATTAGCAGGGCGGTGCCGATGACCGGCAGGCGCCAGCGGCCGATGATGGCCGTGAGGATGAAGAGCAGAGCGACGACGGCGGCGATTCCGGCAAGGATAGCCCGGCCGGGAATGGTGGCGTTCACATCGGTGTAGCCGGCGCCGGTGATGAGGGAACCCTGGTTGGTCAGGGTGGAGTACTGGTCGAACCAGATGCTCACGGCCTGCAGCAACAGGTACAGTGCCGCGGTGACGGCGATCTGCACGCGCGCAGCTTTGGAGATGAGTACCTCACGGCCGGACACCCGGATGGAACCGTACAGGTAGCTCGTCGCAACAGCGACGAGCGCCGCGATGAGTACCACAGCGGATGCGAAGGCGAGCACGGCCTGGTAGAACGGCAGGTCCATCAAGTAGAAGGAGATGTCCAGGTTGAACTGGGGGTCAACGCGCCCGGTCTCGGTGCGGTTGAGCCACATGAGCACGGTCTGCCAGCGGGTGGCGGCAGCGACACCGGCGAAGAGGCCGAGGAGAGCGGGGATACCGTACATCGCCAGGCGGCGCAGCGGTTCGATGACCTGCTGGTAGCGATCGAGCTGCGAGTTGAGCTTTGCGTAGACCGGGCGCAGGCGATAGGCCAGCTGAATGCTCACCCAGACCGGCACAGCCATGGCGACGAACCCGATCAGAAAAAGCAGGGTTCCCGCGATCCACTGGGTGGTCAGCACGCTCAGGAACCCGAGTTGGTCGAACCACAGCACATCGGTATACAGACCGGCGAAGATAAAGAACAGGATCACCAACCCCGCGATAATCGCTGCGGTGATTGCTAGCGGGGCTCGGCCGCGCCGGGGGGCGTTGTCGGCTGCTGATGAACTCACGTATTGGCCTCTTGCGCTCAGTCATTAGGTACAGGGCGATCACTAAAGAACGCTGTGATCAGGGTCAACCTCCATCTTACTTAGGCGCTCCTGAGAGAGTCATCATTGCGAGCTTTTCGCTGTGCTACCCGGCCGGGCAGCTCGGCAGGGCGCTCGTATCGGCGCCGGTTTTGATTGCGTCGAGGACGGTGAGCGCCTCGTCGAGGGTTGCGACGGAGAAGACCGTCAGGCCGTCGGGGATATTGCCGGTCACCTCATCGCAGTTGTCGGCGGGGGCGAGAAACCAGGTTGCGTCGTTCTCAACCGCACCAAAGAGCTTCTGTTGAATGCCGCCGATCGGGCCGATCGCGCCGGATTGGTCGATCGTTCCGGTGCCGGCCACGTTCTCGCCGCCTTGCAGTTCTCCCGGGGTGAGCTTGTCGATGATGCCCAGCGCGAACATCATGCCGGCGCTCGGCCCGCCGACCTTGTCGAGCTGGATCTGCACGTCGAAGGGAAAATCGTAGGCGACCGTCACATTGACCCCGGCCACGATCGTGCCATCGTTGTCGATCGGGGTGACCTCGACGGTCTGGGCGGCCCCGCCCCGCACGATGTCGAGACGCGCCGCCGTCTCGGCGCCGTTGGTCTGCAGTGCGGCACGCAGCTCGGCGACGTTGGCCACCGATGTCCCGTTCACAGCGGAGATCTGGTCCTCGGGTTCGATCACTCCCTTGGCCGGGGAGCCGTCGGGCAGGCTGACCACCGAAACCGTCGTGGGGTAGTCGTAGCCGAGGTGAGTGAGTGCGGCAGCGATGGCATCCTGTTGGGAGTTGATCATGTCGGCGCTGGCCCTGGCGTCCCGCTGTTCGGTGCTGACGTTCGCGGGGAAAACCTGGTCGATGGGCAGAACGGCCTCACTCGGGTCGAGCCAGGCTCTGGCGACGCTGAGCCAGCTTGGGCGGTTCTCCCTGTTGCCGAGCAGGGACACGGTGAGCAGGTCGAGCCTGCCGCCGGTCGGGTAGGTCGTCTCATCGGGAATGGTGATGAGCGCGGTTTCGACGTCGTCGGCGTCGGTGGCGGAGCCGAGGGTGTTGTAGACCGGGCCCGGCTGCTCGATGACGTACGGGGCCGGCATGATGCCGAGGATCACACCGGCGACCAGAGCGATCAACAGTGCCGTCCAGCCGATCGATGGGCGACCACGCCGTGCACCCTGAGATGCCGGTGAGTCATCGGTGAAGAGAGCCACCGTGCTCCTTCCGTGTTGAGGTTTCTGGCCGTGTTCGCGACGGGCGCACAGCAAGCCCTTCAGCCTAAGATATTTCCCAGCCCCGGGCGGGCTACTCGCACTAGCGTAGAAGTATGCAACTGAGAGGGGCCTGAAGTGGCCGAAGACTCCTTACCCCCGAAGGATCAGAACCCGGGCGAGCCCGGAGATAACAACCCCGGCGATGAGTTCCGGGACATGCTGCGCGACATTCTGAGCGGCAAGAGCGGCATCGACCCGAGCCAGCTTGCCGGTGCTGCCGGTCTGCCCAATGACCCGGCCAGCGTCGCCGCCCTCATGCAACAACTGCAGGGCGCCATGAACGCACAGGGCACCGGAGTGGACTGGCAGATTGCGCTCACCCAGGGTCAGCAGCGAGCGGCCAACGGGCAGCTCCCGGCGACCGATGAGCAGCAGACGCAGCTGCGTCAGGCCTTCCACATCGCAGCACTCTGGCTCGATGACGTCATCACCGTGGCCGAACTCACCGTCGAACCACGCCTGATGACCCGTCGGGAGTGGGTCACCGCCACGATGCCGCTGTGGACCCAACTCGCCGAACCCGTCGCGACGAGCATCTCCGATTCCCTCACCCGGGTGTTCGCCGAGCAGGTGCCCGAAGAGATGCAGGGCATGGTGGCCAATGCGAGCCAGCTCGTGCGCAGCATCGGCGGCACTCTGTTTGCCATGCAGCTCGGCCAGGTCGTCGGCCAGCTGGCCAGCGAGGTCGTCAGCGGCGGCGACGTCGGCATTCCGCTGCTCGGCGAGCAACAGGCCGCTCTGCTCCCTCAGAATGTCGCTGATTTCGGCGCCGGCCTCGACGTTCCCGCCGACCAGGTGCAGATCTATCTCGCCGTGCGTGAGATCGCACACGCTCGTCTGTTTCGGCATGCCCGCTGGTTGCGCCTGCACCTGACCAGCGCGGTCACCGCCTACGCGCGCGGCATCAGCATCGACTCCAGCCGGCTGGAAGAGCTGGCCGGCAGCTTCGACCCGTCCAACCCCGAAGACCTGCGGCAAGCCATGGTCGACGGTTCACTCATCCAGCAGAAATCCGAATCGCAGATTTCGGCCCTGTCCAGGCTCGAGACCATGCTCGCCCTGGTTGAGGGCTGGGTCGACGTCGTCACCGCGCGTGCCACCGTCCGACTGCCCAAAGCGGATGCCATCGCTGAGACGGTCAAGCGCCGCCGGGCCTCTGGTGGGCCGGCCGAATCGGCTTTTGCGACGCTCGTCGGACTCGAACTGCGTCCACGACGCCTGCGCGAGGCCGCAGCCATGTGGCAGGCCGTGACGGATGCCGTGGGTAACGAAGCGCGCGACGCGCTCTGGTCGCACCCCGACCTGCTGCCGACATCGGAGGACATCGACGATCCCCAGCGGTTGATCGCCCGTCTCATGAGCGTGGCTCGCGGCGAACCCGAGGTGCTCGATGACGTCGACCAGGCGCTCGAGGACCTGCTGCGCGACGACGGAGCCGAGCGTCCGCACGAGGAATAGGTTTCGTCCTACCCCGCAACGAGGGCCGCAACGTTGCGGCAACCTTTGCTGATCTACCGTCGTGCAACGGACGAAATGTCCCAAACGAAGGAGTTTGGCAATGACAATAACCGAGAGCACCACGAGCACGTCGACCCGAGTGCCGACGACCATGCACGCGGCCGTCGTGCGCGAGTTCGGCCAGCACCTCACCATTGATGAGGTTGCCGTACCAACACCCGGCCCCGGCCAGGCCCTGGTGAAACTAATCAGCAGCGGTGTCTGCCACACCGACCTGCACGCTGTGGAGGGTGACTGGCCGGTGAAGCCGAGCCCGCCGTTCATTCCCGGCCACGAAGGTGTCGGCGAAATCGTTGCCCTCGGCGCGGGCGTCGACGACCTCGCCATCGGCGACCTCGTCGGCAACGCCTGGCTGTGGAGCGCCTGCGGCAGCTGCCAGTACTGCCGCACCGGCTGGGAAACCCTGTGCGAAGCCCAACAGAACGGCGGCTACAGCGTCGACGGTTCGTTCGGGCAGTACATGCTCGTCGATTCCCGCTTCGCTGTGCGCATTCCCCACGGCGCCGACCCGGTGGAGATCGCCCCGGTGCTGTGCGCCGGCGTCACCGTGTACAAGGGCCTCAAGATGACCGAGGCGCGTCCCGGCCAGTGGGTGGTCATCTCCGGTATCGGTGGCCTCGGTCACATCGCCGTGCAATACGCCAAGGCGATGGGCCTGCGCGTTGCGGCCGTCGACATCGCCGACGACAAGCTCGCCCTCGCTCGTAAGCACGGTGCCGAAATCGTGGTCAACGCGCGCGACGAAGACCCCGTCGCGGCCATTCAGAAAGCAACCGGCGGTGTGCACGGCGTGCTCGTGACCGCGGTACACCCGGCAGCTTTCGGCCAAGCCATCGGCATGACCCGGCGTGGCGGCACCATCGTCTTCAACGGCCTGCCGCCGGGAGACTTCCCCGCTCCGATCTTCGACATCGTGCTCAAGGGCCTCACCATTCGCGGCTCCATCGTGGGCACCCGTCAGGACATGGAAGAAGCCCTGCAGTTCTACGCCCGCGGACAGATTCACCCCACGGTCTCCGAACGCCGCATCGAGGAGGTCAACGAGGTGCTCGACGAGATGAAGCGCGGCAAGATCGACGGTCGCGTGGTCATCCGCTACTAGCGACCACTCATCGAGGTGCGGGCCGCGTGAACACTGAATCCCAATATTCGATGTGAGCGCGCCCGCACCCTCTTTGTGGCACAAACTCGCCTGTGGAGAACCGATTATGCGCGCGACAAGTGCGTCATCATGTCGGCATGGCCCTTCGACTGAATCCTCGATACCCACTGGTGTGGCGCACACCGAATTGCGTACAGCTGGGCGTGGACGAGGCTGTCGTGACCATCGGCGGGTTGACCGTCGCCCACGAGGCCGTACTGTCAGCCCTCGCCGCGGGCGTGCATCGATCGGGCGCGATGCTGCTCGGAACGCTGGCCGGGGCATCCGCTGCCGAGGTTACGCACCTGCTCGAGCTGCTCGAACCGGTTTTGATCTACGTTGCCGACGACGCGGAGACGCCGGTCACCCCGCCGGCGCGCACCGTGCTCGTGGACGGCGTCGGACCCACCGCACTGCGTGTACGGAGCCTGCTCGCCAACCTCGGCATCGAGGAGCCGCCACCGGGCCAGGACCCCGAGCTGGCCGTGCTGATCGGCCAGTATGTCTTCTCCCCCGAGCGTCACGGGCGCTGGTTGCGCCGCGACATTCCGCACCTTCCGGTGGTGTTCAGCGACAGCGCCGTGCGGGTCGGACCGCTCGTCGAACCGGGCCTCGGTCCCTGCCTGACCTGCCTCGAACTCGCACACGTCGACGACGATCCGGCCTGGCCGGCGATGGCCTGCCAACTCGCGCCACGGCAAGCCCCGAGTGAAACCGCGCGGCTGAGCTTTGAAGTCGCCGCCCGGGTGGCCGGGCTCGTACAGGATCGGCTGGAAACCGGCCGATCCACTGTGTTCGCCCGGTCGCTGCGTCTGAACGCCGTGACCGCGAAGGTCACCTGGTCTGCCCACCGGCACCACGAACGGTGCGGCTGCCAAGCTCTTCCAGAAAGCGGGACCGTACCCGCGCTGCGCGAGCCTGCGGGCCCGACGACGACCAGCTCAGCGCGAGTCGTCGTCGGGCCCGAGTGATGCCGACGTAGAGCAACCGGCGTTCCTCGTCGACCTGCTCGAACGTGCTCGCGTAGCTGATCGGCACGAGACCCTCGCTGAGTCCGACCACGAACACGACGTCCCATTCGAGACCCTTGGCCGAGTGCATGGTGGCCAGGGTCACCGCAGACACCGTCGGTTCGTGCTGGCCGGCCTGCCGTTCCATCAGCTCATCGGTGAACTGCCGAAAGGTGGTACCGGGGGCGGCCTGGTCGACCAGGCCCATTAGGGCGTTGAGTGATTCCCACCGGGACTGCACCGCCCCGCGGGTCTCCGGCGCAGTCTGGCTCCAGCCGAGGGAACGCAGCACGTCGCTGACCGATTTGAACAGCGGTTCCCCGATGATGGAAACGGATGCCGCGCGCAGGCTCATCACGGCCTGCTTCACCTCGGGCAGGTCGAAGAACCGTTTGGCCCCGCGAATCTGGTAGCTCACCCCCACCTCGGTCAGCGCCGTTTCGAGCAGCGCCGCCTGCACGTTGACCCGGAACAACACGGCCACGTCTTCGGGTTTCGTGCCGGTGTCGATGAGCTGCAGAATCTGCTCGGCGACGCCACGGGCCTCGGCCATATCGGAGGCATACCCGCGCACCGTCGGATCGGCACCGGTGCGGGTTTGCGCGGCGTGCAGGGTGAGGGCGCCGGAACGGCCGCGCATGAGCTGGTTCGCCGTGGCGACGATCGGCGCGGTCGACCGGTAGTTCTGCTCGAGCCGCACGACCGTGGCGTCTTCGTAGTGCTTGGGAAAATCGAGAAGATAATCGCTGCGGGCGCCGGCGAAGGAGTAGATGGTCTGGCTGGCGTCGCCGACGACGCACAGGTCGCGGCGATCACCGAGCCAGAGCGCGAGCAGGTCGTGCTGCAGCGGCGAAACGTCCTGGTATTCGTCGACAACGAAGAACCGGTACTGCTCGCGCACCTGCAGGGCCACCGACGGTTCGGCTTCGATCATGCCGGCCATGGCGAGCAGTACGTCTTCGAAGTCGATTTGTTTGCGTTCGTCTTTGAGCTTCTCGTAGGTCTGTTGCAGAGCCACGACCTGGTCGATATCGAGCCGGCCCGGCAGGCTGCGGCGGGAGCTGCCGGCCGCGTACTGCTCGATGCTCAGGCCGCTGGTTTTGCGCCATTCCACCTCGGCGGCGAGGTCGCGCAGGGTGGCCGTATCGATTTTGAGGTGCAGGGCCTCGGCGGCATGGCCGAGAATGCGGCCCTTGCCGTCGAGAATGCGCGGCGCCTGGCCGCCGACGACGTGCGGCCAGAAGTAGTTCAGCTGCGACAGCGCGGCGGCGTGAAAGGTGCGGGCCGCCACTCCACCGGCACCGAGCTGACGCAGCCGACCGCGCAATTCGGCGGCTGAACGGCTGGTGAAGGTGAGCGCCATGACCCGGTTGGGGGCGTAGGCACCGGTCAGCACACCGAGCGCGATGCGGTGGGTGATGGCGCGGGTCTTGCCGGTGCCGGCGCCGGCGAGCATGCACACCGGGCCGATGAGCGCCTCAGCCGCTATGCGCTGTTGTTCGTCGAGGCCGTTCAGCAACGAATCGGTGGTGACCTGGACGGGCACCGTCACGGACGGATCAATTCGGGTGCGGCCGAAAGTGGAGCGCCGAGCCAGCGTTCGATCATGGCGTGCGCGATGGAGGACGGGCCGGGCAGCAGCATCCACTCGCCGGCCTCGCTCAGTTCCTGACGGCTGAACCAGCGCAGCGCCAGAATCTCCGCACCGTCCGGCAGCAGGTCATGAGCCTGCTGGTCGTCGGCGAGTCGGGCGGTGAAGCCGCACATGACCGAGGCTGGGAATGGCCACGGCTGCGATCCGACGTAGACCGGATCGGTGACTCGGAGGCCGGATTCCTCGAACATTTCGCGGATCACGGCCGCTTCCAGTGCCTCGCCGGGTTCGACGAAGCCGGCGAGCAGCGAATAGCGGTTGTTCTCCCACATGGCGTTGGAGCCGAGCAGGATACGGTCGTCGGCGTCGGTGATGAGCACGATCACGGCGGGGTCGGTGCGCGGAAAAACCTGGCTGTTATCGACGGGGCAGCGACGCACCCAGCCACCCTCTTCGACCGTGGTGGCGGCACCGCAGCGCGGGCAGTGCCCGTGCGAGGCGTGCCAGTTGAGCACCCCCAGGGCTTCGGTGAACAGACCGGCGTCCCGGTCGCCGAGCACGGTCGCGACCGTGCGCAGGCCCACCCAGCGGTACTCGTCGGGTTCGAGCCGCACGGCGGCGTCGTCATCCAGGTTCACGGCGACGATGCGGGTGCCGAATTCTTCGGGCAGATTCGTGGGCAGCGACCGGCCGAGGTAGACGCGCAGGCCGACGTTCTGTGGGCTCATCAACAGGCCCATCGGTGGCAGCAGGGCCAGGCGCGGCCCCGTGCCGGGATCGTGCGGCGCGAGCAGCATTTTGCCGTGCCAGACCGGAAGAACGCGGGTGGAATCATCCGCCCAGAGCTGATCGAACAGCTCCGGCAGGCCGCGACTCAGATGGTCGCGGTCGACCGCCTGGCGAGACAGCGGCAACCCCGTCGTGAAAGTGAACGACATGGTTTATCTCCGAGCTCTGCGAGAACGTATACGTGTGTAGGGAGGCGTGGCGTGGCGAATAACCACCAGACCGCAAGTCGATCTAACCTAGTAGGCATGGCCAGAACTCAACTCACTCTAGCCGCGTTAGCCACCTCCGCTGTTCCGGGGCTCGACGTGGCCTACGCCCGTAAGCACAGTGCCGGCGCGCACGGATTGTTCGACTCGGCGCTCGTCATCGACAAGGCCGGGCGGGCGCTGATCATTCGCGTTCCCACGAGCCAGTCGGCCGAAACCGAGCAGTCCGCCGATCTCGTGGCGTTGCGCGCGCTCACCACCGGCAATCGCAGCCGGCTGCCGTTCGACGTGCCGGAATATGTCGGCCAAACACCGATTCAGGGCACGCGCGCGGTCGTGTACGAGCTGCTCGCCGGTGACAGTTTCGATGCGGATGCCCTCACCGGGCACGAGGGCGTCTCCGGGTCGATCGGGCGGGCCATCGCCGCGATCCACTCCCTGCCGAGCGCTTTCATCGGCACCGCCGGGCTGCCCCAGCAGAGCGCCGAACAGTGCCGCAAAGACGCGATCGATCTGATCGACCGGGCCGCCAACACCGGCTACCTGCCCGCCGCGCTGCTGCGCCGCTGGGAACAGGCCACCGACGACGAGGCACTCTGGCAATTCGCCCCGGCCGTGGTGCACGGGTCGATGTCAGCCGATTCCATTCTGATCACCGACGATGCCGTCTCGGGCATTCTCGGCTGGTCCGGCCTGGCCGTCGGTGACCCGGCCCGCGACCTGCACTGGCTGCTCGCCGCGCGCGGCGATGCCGCCGAACTCGCCCTCGACGCCTACTCGAACGCCCGCCAGGGCAGCGATACCCACATCACCCAGCGCGCCATGCTCTACGCCGAGCTGGAACTGGCTCGATGGTTGCTGCACGGCGTCAGCAGCCACGATCAGACCATCGTCGATGACGCCGTCGCCATGCTCGATGGTCTCGTCGACACGGTGCACAGCCACACCCAGCAGCCGCTCTCCCCCGAAACCGGTCCGATCATGAGCGTGGGCGACGTGGAGAACATGCTCGACCACATGCCGCGCGCCGCTCGCGATTACGACCAGCATGCGGCGATGCACACCGACAGCTACAACTTCTCCGGGCTCACCATCGATTCCGAGTCGGAATCGGATGTCGATTCCGATTCTGACTCCCCGCGTTCCGGACGTATCGCGCCGGACCAGGCGGCGAGCAGGTCGGCCTCAGAGTAGAGCCGTTCGGGCGCGATGATGGTGTCGTCGGCGACGAAGTAGAACACGGCGTCGACGAGGCTCGGATCGATGCCCTTGAAACGGGCATAGGCCAGCCGGTAGAGCGCGAGCTGGGTCTGTTTGAGCTCGAGGTCGGCGGCATTCTTGGGTGCCCGCCCGGTCTTCCAGTCGACCACCTGGTACCCAGTTTCGGTGCGATAGACAGCGTCGAGCTTGCAGACGAAAACCTGGTCAGCGAGCACATGGTGAATTTCAATCTCAACGTCGACCGGCCGGCGCTCGGCCCACTCTGAACGTTCGAAGGTGGCCTGGAGCACTGCGAACTGTTCCTGCTCCGGCACGTCGAGGTCACTCAGCGTGCCGGTGCCGCCGGCATATCCGTCGTCATCTCCGAAGTCCAGTTCGTTCAATTGGGCGTCGATGCGGTCGGTGCCGGTAGCACCGCCGGCCCGACGCTCCACCCAGGAGTGGAACAGAGTGCCCAGCCGGGTGGCCCGATAGGGGCGCTGCGGCATGGGGCGCCGAAGTTCGGCGGCGACGCCGGCCGGGTCGTCGACGTAGTCCTTGAACCGGGAGGCCGGGATGCGGGTGGGCACGGGGGCAGCCCCGCCACCGGCCAGCCGCAGGGCCCTCTCCTCGAGCAGCAGGGTAACCGCGTGGGACCAGCGGGTGGGGGCATCCGCTTCGCTGGTGCGCACCCGGGTCGCGGCGGCTTGCACCAGCCCGCGGCGCGTACCGAGCGGGTCGAACGGCCACAGTTCGGTGCCGTCGCCGGCAGACTCGGGTTTGTCGGCTTCGGCGCTCGTGTCGGGCACGGCGGTGATCAGCCCCGCCTCGCCGAGTTCGGTGAGGTAACGACTGGGTTTTCGCACGGTCGATCCGGGGCCCCAGAACGAGCCGGTCAGCAAGAGTTGCTGCTTGGCGCGGGTGGTGGCCACGTAGATGAGGCGACGTTCTTCGTCATCGTGGCGCGTCGCCAGGTCAGCCTTGTACGTTTGGAAGGCCAGGTCGTAGTCGAGCTGCGTGTCGTGCCCGGATACCTCGAGTTTTGGCAGCTCGGAGCGGTCGCCGCGAAACGCGTAGGGCAGTTCGCCGAAACGCAGCCAGCCGCTCGTATCGCGGGAGGCCGCCGGCAGGCTCTTCTCCTCGAGGTTGGGAATGGCGACGAAATCCCATTCGAGGCCCTTGGCTCCGTGAATGGTGAGTAGCTGCACGGTGCCCTGTTCGGAAAGTTCGGCGCGCGGGCCGAGGTCGTCCTGCAGCTCAGCCCGCCTCAGCCAGCGCAGAAAGCTCGCCAGTGTGCCCTGCTCGTCGCTGTCGAGAAAGGCAGAGACCGTATCGTGGAAGGAGTACAGGTTGGCGAGGCCCAGATCGTTGGCCTCGTTCGCGATCAGTTCGATGTCGAGCCGAAATTCCTGCTCGATCAGGCGCACAAAGTCGAGCAGGGGCAGGCCGGCACGGGAGCGCAGCCAGGCCAGCTGTCGCCCGGCCGACTGCACGCGAGCACGCCCGAGCTCGCTGAACCCGGCAAACTGACTGTGGGATTCGGGCGCCGTCCCGAGAAAATCGAGCGCGTCGACGAGGGAGCTGGTCTCATCACCGGCAACGGATGCCCGCAGTTTTCCCCGCAGGTCGGCCGAGATGGCTTTTTGCGCCCAGTCATGGGTAGCCAGCCAGCTGGCCACCCCGGCGAGCGCCTGCAGGTCGCGCGCGCCGACCCGGTAGCGCGCTCCGCTGAGCAGGCGCACGAGTTCACTGCCGGCGGCGGGATCGTGCACCACCCGCAGCACGCTCACGACGTCGGCGACCTCCGGTGTCGACAGCAACCCGCCGAGACCGAGCACATGGGCGCGTACGCCGTGTGCCCGCAAAACCTCGGCGAAGTAGTCCATCTCACGCCGGGCGCGAAACAGCATGGCGCCACTGCGCTCAACCTGAGCGTGCTCACCGCCCAGCCGGGCCGCGAACCAGTCGGCGACGGCGCCGGCCTCCTCGGCGATGGTTTGCGCCATGAACGCGTTCACCGCACCGGGCCGGGTTTGGGCCGGAACCTTCAGGGTTTCGACCTGGATTCCCCCCGGTTTGGCGCGCAGCGCCGCGCTCAGCGGAGCGACCAGGGCGTTGGCGGCGTCGAGCACGCTCGCGGGGTTTCGCCAGGTGAACGACAATGACATGGTCGGGGCTGCGACTACAGGGCCGAATTGGCCGGTAGTGAAGTCACGCGCGAAGCCGAGCAAGTTTGCGGAGCTGGCACCGCGCCATCCGTAAATGGACTGGTGCGGATCGCCGACAGCCATGACCGGGTGGTCCCGGAACAGGGTGTGCAGCAGTTCGGTCTGCAGTACCGAGGTGTCCTGATACTCGTCGAGGAGCACGACCCGGTACGCGTCGCGGTAGCGGCCGACCACCGCATCGACCTTCTGGCATACCTGCAGCGCCAGCGCCACCTGGTCGGAGAATTCGATCAGGCCGAGCCGGCGTTTCTCGCTGCTGTAGCGGGCGGCGAGCTCGGCGAGCACCGGCAGCGGTGCGACCGCTGCGACGGAATCCAGCACCGAATCGTAGGGCTTCTTCTTGCGCGGGTTGCCGTAGGGCAGGTTGGGCAGGTAGACGAAACTGTCGGCCAGGGCCGTCAGATCGTGCGGGGCGCCCGGTGCGCCGCTCTGCCAGGCCGGCGGGTTCTCGGCGAGGGAACGGCTGAGCTGCAGCACGGCGTCGGTGACGAGGTCGACGCTCTTGCCGAACGGCACCAGCCGGCCGTCACCGTGGTCGATGACAACGCGCCGGGCGAGCAGCCAGGCGCTCGTGTCGCTCAGCAGCACCGACTCGGGTTCCCGACCGAGCAGCAGGGCATTGTCGGTGAACAGCCGACTGGCGAAGGAGTTGTAGGTGGAGACGCTCGGGGTGTTGAACAGGTCGGAGCCGGCGGTGCCGTCGTCGTCGGAGTCAGCGCCGGAATGGATGGTGACCGGCATGAGGCCGGCCGCGTCGAGATCGGTGATCCGCCTGTTGATGCGGTCGCTCAGTTCGCCGGCGGCCTTGCGCGTGAAGGTGAGTCCGAGAATCTGGTCGGGGCGGGCGTGACCATTGGCGAGGAGCCAGAGCACCCGGTTAGCCATGGTCTCGGTCTTGCCGCTACCGGCGCCGGCCACGACGAGGGTGGGCGTGAGCGGTGCCTCGATCACCGCCTGCTGCTCAGTGGTAGGCGGTGGCAGTTCGAGCTTCGCGGCAATGTCGAGGGCGGAAACCCGCGTGGAAGTGGTGACAAGACTCATGAGCTGACCTGCTTGATGACGTGGATTTTGCAGGACCCGTGGCTGCGCGGGTCGAGGCAGTGCGAGGTGATCTCGGCGATGAAAGTAGCGCCGCCCATGCCGGCGGCGTCAACACCGACCCGGGTGCGAAAAGCATCGAGCTGTTCGGGGGTGAATGCGGGCTGGGTGGGATTGCGGTAGTGCTGTTTGACCGTGCCGGAGGAGACGATGACGAGGCGGGCACCGGCCAGGGCCATGTCCCCGGGGAGGCCGTCGATGGCCCCCTCCTGAAAAGCCAGCTGGTAGGCGCCGAGTTGCGGATGCTCAGCGACGCCGCTGTCACTGATCGCGTCACCCTTGCCGGTTTTCAGGTCGACGATGACAGCGCGTCCGTCGAATTGGCGTTCAACGCGGTCGATCGTGCCCGAAAGCACGGCACCGCTCACCTCGAGTTCAAACCTGCCCTCGGCGCTCAGCAGCTCTCCGCCGCCGTGTTCAAAATCAAGCAGGTACGAAGCGAGTCGATCGGTGAGCGCCCGGGCGGCGGCTTTCTGTACCCGCGACTGCCAGTCGGCGTCGAAGTCGAGTTCGTTCCAGCGGTTTTCCACCCCCTGCCAGAGCGCTTCGGGCCGGCGGTCGGTCGCGTCTTCCATCACCTTGTGAATGATCGTGCCGAGGTTCGCGGCGGTGTTCGAGCTGCCGCCCCCGACCTGGCCGATCAGCCAGTGCAGCGGGCAGGTCTCGAAGGCGGCCATGCGCGACGGCGACACGCGCACCGGCTGGTCGCCGGCCTCCGGGTCGTTGAGTGGGCGCACGGTGCTCGGCTCGGCCAAACCGTACCACTCGTCGGGCGCGGCGCCCGGCACGCTGTCGCGGGCCAGGCGGGCCAGCGTGGCCGCGGCATCCGCTGCCCGGGAGCTGGTCTCGGAATCGGTGCGGGCCGGCGAGCGGATGGCGCGGGTCAAGTCGCGGCGCAGCCGCCCGGCCAGACCGCGCAGCGACAGGGGGTAACGAGCGAGGTCGTCGATGTCGCGCTCAGGTTCGGGTTGCGGCAGCAAGCGCAGGAACACGGACGGTTCGTTCTCTTCATTGCTGACGGCGGTGACGAGTAGTTCGGTCGTCGCGCGGCTGGCCGCCTGGGCGAACATGCGCAGTTCGTCATGGAGTACCGCGGTGCGGGCATCAGCGGCGGCGGGCTGACCGGGGGCGACCTGACCGGAGGCGAGCTGGGCGAGGTCGCCCGCGCCGAGCAGGGAGCCACGGATGCGCAGGTCGGGCCAGACGTTGGCCTGCACGCCGGCCAGAACGACCACGTCGAAATCGCGCCCGATGGTGCCGCTCGGGGTGGAGACGGTCACGGCCGCGCCGAGGGCTCGCGGCGCGAGGGTGTCTTCGGGTACATCGGTGTCGACGAGGTGTTCCAGAAACAGCACCGGCGGGGCCGATGGGGTGCGTTCAACGTAGCGTTGCGCGGCCGAAAACAAAGCGACGACGGCGTCGAGGTTGTGGTTGGCTTCGTCGGCGACGATTCCAGTGCCGGTGGATTGTTCTTTCCACTCCCGGTCGAGGCCGCTGCGCTGCCAGAGGCCCCACAACAGCTCTTCGATGGTGGCGCCGGCCTGGTATTCAATTTTCGCTTGGCGCAGGCTTGCCCCGCAGCCGGCCGCACGGCGGGCGGTGCGGTTGTCGATGGCGGCGAGCAGTTCGGGGTTCTGCAGGGCGGCGACGAGCAGGTCGTCGGCGCTGCGTGGTTCGTGGGGCGCGCGCGGCGCGCGGTCGTCGTTGCCCGGTTGCTGCTCGGCAAGCTCCTGTTGACGCAGCGCGGCGCGCAACCGGCGCAACGTGATCGGGTCGAGCCCGCCAAGCGGGCCGCGCAGCAGGTCGATCGCCGCTTCAGGACCCAGCGGTTGGCGACCGAGGGTCACCTCAAGAGCCAGGATGAAGGCCCGCACCGCGTATTCGTCACGCAGCGCGGTGCTCGCCGTCGACACCTGGGTCGGCACCTCCAGGGCGGCGAGCCCCTTGGAAATCGACGGCACGAGCGATCCGGTGCGCACGATCACGGCCATCCGCGACCAGGGCGTTTCGTTGATGACGTGACGTTCACGCAACAGCCGGGCGATCACGGCGAGTTGATCGGCCGGGCTGGTGGCGACGACGGTGTGCACCGACGGCTCGAGCAGCTCAGAATTCTCGAGCAGCTCAGAATTCTCGGGGAGTTCAGGATTCTCGGGTTCGTGCGCCAGGTCGGCATCGACCGTCTCCCTGCTGGCCGCCGCGCGCTGGGTTCCCGCCGCGGCAGCTCCGATCCGGCTCGTGATCTCTGCAATGACCGCACGGATGCCCTCCCCGTGCCGGTAGACCGTCTTCAGCACGATTGGCGCCGCCAGGTTGGCGCCGGCCTTTACCGCCAGGTACGAGCCGAGGCGACCGAGGGAATCCGGGTGGGCTCCGTGGAACGACCCGGTGCTGATGTCGGGATCGCCGACGGCGATGATCGCCACCCCTCGGGCCTGAAACTGGGCCAGCAGGGTCAACGTCGCCTGGGTGACCTCCTGCGCGTCGTCGAGAATGATCAGGCGCAGCCCGGCGAGCGTGCCGAGCTGGGCCGTTCCAGCTGGTCCGGCCGGCGCGCCCGCCACGATGGCGGCGGCATAGCGGGCCAGCTCGGTCGAATCGTATTGGCCGGGTCGGGCCTGGTCCTTGGCCTCTTCGTACCCGCGAATGAATTCGGCGGCCGCGACCCACTCGGGTCGACCCAGGGCGAACCGCTCAAGCTGGCCAGGGGTCACCCCGTATTCCACGGCGCGCATCATAAGATCGCGCAATTCTGTGCGAAACCCCCGCAGACCGCGCACATCCGGCCCGAGCGTGGCCGGCCATGCCGGACCGGCCCCGTCGTCGAGGTGCCCCTGCAACAGTTCGGCGATGATCTGGTCTTGCTCGCCACCGGTGAGCAGCGTCGGCGCCGGCCCGCCGGCCTGCGCAACAGCGGAACGCACGATTTGAAAGGCCACCGAATTCGCGCTGCGAGCAAGTGGCCCGTTCGTCGGCACCCCCAGGCGCAGCGCGATGCGGTCGCGCAGTGCCGTCGCGCCGGCGCGGGTGGGCACCAGCACGAGCACCTCGCCCGGCGAATACCCCCGGGTCAGTACCCGGTCGGCCACGACTTCGACGAGCGTCGTCGTCTTGCCGGAGCCCGGCGCGCCGATCACCGAAACGCTCACCCCGTCGGGGAGGTCGAGAACGGCCTGCTGGGCGGCATCGAGGTGGTGGTTGATCACAATTCAACGGTATCGGGTTGCGCCGACAGTGAACTCTGTCCGGGCCGCGGCGCGTTCTGTCGTACTCTGATCGCACGGCTACGAAAGGCAATTCTGTGGATATTCGCATTGGTATTTTCAACTCCCCCCGGGAAATCGGTTTTGAGACGTCGCAGCCGGCAACCGAGATCGAGGAGACCGTTGCGGCGGCCCTCTCCGGCCAGACCGGTTATCTGAAGCTCAGTGACAGCAAGGGTCGCGTGTACATCGTTCCGACCGTGGGCCTCGCCTACGTCGAGCTCGGCAGCGAAGAATCGCGCCGCGTCGGATTCGTCGCCTAGAGCACATGGAACTTCTGTTCGTCGCGCTGTTCGGCGCGGTCATCGGCCTCGGCGCGCGCTATCTTCTGCCCGGTCGGTCCACCCAGGGCTCGGTGCTTGTTCCGGCCATCGGAACGGCCACGGCATCCGCTGTATGGGTCGGTCTGACCTGGCTGGGTTGGAATTGGGCCGGCGGGTGGATCTGGTGGCTGTCCCTCGGCGCGGCCGCAGCGGCGTCCGTTGTGCTGAATCTTCTGATCGGCCGGCGACGCATTCACGCCGACCAGCGGATGCTGCAACGTCTCGCCAAAACCGGCTCGCCCGACATCGCGTAACGGGTCAGGGCTTGGCGGGCAGCGGCAGTTAGGCCGTGAGGCCGAGGCCGTCCATGCGGCGGGTGTGCGCGGCGATGAGCTCGGTGAAGACCGGTTCGATGCGCGCCTCGGCGCTGGCGCCTGCGGCAGCCGCGGCGTCAGCACCAGCGGCGGAATCGGCGCGCTCGTCGGAGCTGAGGTCGGTGGCCGGCATCGCCGACCGGGCCACGAGCAGGGTATCGCCGACGAGTCGACGACCCCACAGCGCCAGCCGGGAGCCGAGCGCCAGATCATTTTCGATCGCGGTCTGCAGTTCGTGCACGAGCACGTCGGTGCCGGAATCCTCGCCGAGCAGTTGTGCCACCCTCGGCCCGATATCGCGGGGCAGGCCGTCGGAGAGACGAATGAAGAAATCGTCGAGCAACCCGCCGGCGAGGTAGCAGCTCAGCAGCAGTTCGTGCCAGTCGGCGCCGCTGGTCTTGCGGCGAAACTCATCGAGGTTCACAACGAATGGGGCCATCTCCGTGGCCGGTTCGTGACCACGACGACGAATCTCGGTGATCAGGCCGTGATGCTTGCTCAGGGCCCGACCGGCAGCAGCGCTGAGGCCTTCCTTGACGGCGAGGTTCGGCGCGGTCGCCACGGCGCGAGCCAGGGCCTCGAACTCGCCCAGCTCGCAGTACGCAGCCTGGCCGAGAAAATGCCGCACGTCCGGTGCCAGGGAGCTGATGTCCACTTTTTCGGTTGTCTGATTCCCCCCGCGGGCCGAAAGCCGCGGAGCTTCATTGCGCTGCGGGCGCCAACCTACGCGAGAGACCACGGGCTTAGCTTAGGACAGCGCGCCTGTGGCTGCGGTCCAGACGGGGCAGTAAGGTGGAATTACGTCGCCGACAAGGATCGGCGACCGCTGCCCGAGACGCAAAAACGGGCGCACTTCGCTTCCAGTTAATGACAGGCATACATTCGTGACTTTCTCCGAACTCAATATTGACCAGGATATGGTCGACTCCCTTGCGGCCAAGGGCATCCTCGAACCGTTCCCCATCCAGACCCAGACCATCCCCCTCGCCCTCGCCGGCCAGGACATCATCGGTCAGGCCAAGACCGGCACCGGCAAGACCTTCGGCTTCGGCCTCCCGGTCATCCAGCGCCTCGGCCTCGATCCCGAGCCGGGCGTGCAGGCCCTCATCGTCGTTCCGACCCGCGAACTGTGTGTGCAGGTCTCCGAAGACCTTGAGCTCGCTGCGGCCGGCCGCAAAACCAAAATCGTCTCAATCTACGGCGGCAAGGCCTATGAGGGGCAGATCGAAGCGCTCAAGGCCGGCGCGCAGATTGTCGTCGGGACCCCCGGCCGCCTGCTCGACCTTGCCAGCCAGCGTCTGCTGACCCTCGCCAACGTGCGCGAAATGGTGCTCGACGAGGCCGACAAGATGCTCGACCTCGGTTTTCTCTCCGACATCGAAAAGCTCTTCGCGCAGACCCCGTCGACCCGGCACACCATGCTCTTCTCGGCGACGATGCCCGGACCGATCGTGGCGCTGGCACGTCGGTTCATGAACCGCCCGATCCACATTCGGGCGACCGACCCCGACGAAGGCCTCATGCAGGCCAACATCGAGCACCTCGTCTACCGGGCCCACAACATGGACAAGGATGAGGTCATCGGCCGCATCCTCATGGCCGAGGGCCGCGGCAAGACCATCATCTTCACCCGTACCAAGCGCGCCGCGGCGAAGCTCGTCGAGGAACTCGGCGACCGCGGCTTCAACGCCACCGCCGTGCACGGCGACCTGAACCAGGAACAGCGCGAACGCGCCATGGCCAGCTTCAAGAGTGGCAAGAAAGAAATCCTGATCGCAACGGATGTCGCCGCGCGCGGCATCGACGTCGAAGACGTCACCCACGTGATCAACCACACCATTCCCGAAGACGAGAAGGCCTATCTGCACCGCGTCGGCCGCACCGGTCGCGCCGGTAAGACCGGTATCGCGGTCACCTTCGTTGACTGGGACGACCTGCACAAGTGGTCGCTGATCAACAAGGCTCTCGAGTTCGGCCAGCCGGAACCGATGGAAACCTATTCCTCGTCGCCGCACCTGTACACCGACCTGAACATCCCGGCCGGCTCGAAAGGCCGCCTGCGAGCGACCCCGGTGAAGGATGCCAGCGCCCATGAAGGGCGTGCTGGCGATGCTCGTACCGGCGGCGCCGGCCGTTCCGGCGGTGCCCGCTCGGCGGGTGCGGGAAGCCGTTCCGACGCCGGTCGGTCCGGTGCGGCCCGACCGGCTCGCTCCGAGGGTGGACGCGGCTCCGGCCGCGGCGACTCCACGCGCAACGTCGACCGTGCGGCGACAAGCCCCGTGGCCGACGATGCCGGCCGGCCCACCCGGTCGCGCACCCGCGTCGGTTCGAGCACCAACCCGGATGCTCCGGCCGCGACCCCCGCTGCCGGCACGCACGATGGCGGCGGAGCCGAGCACCACGACGGCAACAATGCTCCGCTGCGTCGCAGCCGCACCCGTCGTCGCTCGCCGCAGACCGGCAGCGCCATCTAACAGCTGTTCAGTTTCACGCGCGCCCGGCACTCGGGCTGCCCTTGCTTCGGCCTTGGCAGTCTCGGTGGGCGGGCGTTGTTGTTCACAACAGCGGAAATTCCCTGCTCAGAGCCCCAAAACCGGCGATGCCTGACCGGTTCCGTAGCAATCTACGCAGTTCCCGCGACGACCGTCGTGGCGACCCCGTCGGCTGGGTCAGGCACTGAGCTGCGCACCGCGGCCCGATCAAGACGGTAGTCAGCCGTAGACGGGAGTCGACCCGCGGCCCTCCGCGATGATGCGCTCGAGCACGTCGGGAGCGGTGGTGTTCTCGCCGAGCCGGTTCGGTTTTCCGGTGCCGTGGTAGTCACTCGACCCGGTCACGAGCAGCCCAAGCTTGGCGGCGAGTTCGAAGAGATGCGCGGTGGGTTCTGGCTTGTTCTCGCGGTGCCCCAGTTCAAGACCGAATAGTCCGGCTTCGGCCATGGTCGTCAGCCGGGCCTCCGAGACGACGTCGCCGATCCCGCGTGTGGCGGGGTGCGCGATGATCGGCACACCCCCGGCCGCGCGCACGAGTTCAATCGCCCGCAGCGGGTCCGGGGCGTAGTGCGGTTGAAAATAGCCGGCCTTCCAGTGCAGAATATCGGCGAAGGCGGCACTGCGATTCAGGGCGTGTCCCCGGGCGACGAGGGCGTCGGCGATGTGCGGCCGGCCCACGGTCGCGTCGGGAGCCGTCTGGGCGAGCACGTCGGCCCAGCTCAGGTCGTAATCGACACCGATGCGGGCGACCATCTGCTCGGCCCGGCTGAGACGGGCAGCACGCACCCGGGTCATTTCGGCCAGCAGCGCCGAGTCGGCCGGGTCGAAAAGATATGCCAAAAGGTGCACACTGGCGTACTGCACCCGGGTACTGAATTCCATTCCGGGAATAAGTGTGAGGTGCTCGTGCCG
This sequence comes from Cryobacterium sp. TMT1-3, assembly GCF_004402315.1. NCBI lineage: Bacteria > Bacillati > Actinomycetota > Actinomycetes > Micrococcales > Microbacteriaceae > Cryobacterium > Cryobacterium sp. TMT1-3. Next base: position 121,978 of record NZ_SOFW01000037.1, on the reverse strand, counting down.
CGCGGCAGCGGATGCCTCGGCCCAGCCAGCCGTCGAATCGTGATCGGTCAGCGCAATGGTGCCGAGACCCGCGGCGGACGCCGCCCGAACCAGCTCGGCCGGGGTCTCGGTACCGTCCGAGACGCTCGAATGAGCGTGCAGGTCGACCGGACCCTGGAATTGCCGCGCGACTACCATGACCCCATGCTAGTTGGCCGCTTGCAGCCGGTCCGCGCTGCCTGCGTCGTTGGGGATTCCCCAGAAATCTGATCTAGGGTTCAGAGCAATGTTCCCCCGTCTCCTTCACGCCCTGATCTTCATCGGCGCCGCCGTTATTCTGCTGGTCCTGACCTGGCCGCAGGCATTCGGCCTGCACAACACCTGGGTTGTCGCCCACCTCGTCTCGTTTCGCGCGCTCGCTGTCATCGGCGCGAGCGCCGGGCTCATTCTGCTCGGGCTGTTGCGCTTCATCAGCCCACTGCGTCGATCCCTCGGCATGGCGATGGTGTTGCTCGCCCTGTTCGCCGTGGCCAATGTCGGCATTCTGGCCTCTCGCGGTTTCATCGCGAGCAGCGCGCTGGCCACCGAGGGCAGCATCGAACCGGATGCCGGTTCGGTGGCGGGCCTCAGCTGGAACACGCTCGGCGATGCCCCGGGAGCGGAGGTCATCGCCGACCTCGCGGTGGCGCAAAGCGCCGACGTCGTGACACTGGCAGAGACCACGGAGGAGACCGGCATTCTGATCGCCGAAGCGATGCGCGACGCCGGCCGCCCCATGTGGGTGCACACTCTCGCATTCGACCTGATCTCCAAGGCGCGTTCCACGACCCTGCTGATCAGTCCGGACCTCGGCGAGTACGTTGTGAGCAATGCGGCGGGATCCGGCCCGCCCGGCAACACCAACGTGCTGCCGACCGTCGTGGCCGAACCGGCGGACGGGACCGGCCCGACCGTAGTGGCCGTGCACGCGGTCGCCCCGATCCAGTACGAGATGTCGAACTGGCGCAGCGACCTCGACTGGCTCACCACCCAGTGCCTGGGTGAGAACGTGATCATGGCCGGCGATTTCAACGCGACCCTGGACCACATGGCGGGGCGGGCCGATGGGGCCGCCGGCGCCGTTCTCGGCAACTGTGCCGATGCCGCTTTATCGGCCAGTGCGGCCTCGACCGGCACCTGGCCCACGAGCGTTCCCGCGCCGCTCGGCAGCCCGATCGACCACGTGATGGCCACCCCGAACTGGTCAGTGACCGCGCTGCAGGTGGTCGAATCCCTCGATGCCGCGGGCAGCGACCACCGGCCGATCGTGGCGACACTGAGGCCGGCCTCCTAAACGCCGGCCTCCTAGACACCGGAGGACGCAGCGCATGACGCGCGCGCAGCATCCGCTCGTCGCAGCATCTTCAGCCGCGTGATCGGCCGCCGCCCAGAGTGCGGTGCGAGAATGGAGGAATGGCTGATACCACTGCTCCCGTTCTTGTCCCCGCCGCTCGCTCGAATGAGAACCGTTCGACGACACCGGGATCCACCGGTTTCAAATCGTTCATCGGGAGCGGCTGGGCCGCGCGCACCGACGCACTGCCGTCGGCCCGGGAGCAGGCGCCGTTCGCCGCCGCGCGCCGCGCCCGTATCTCCGCACAGTACCCCGGCCAGCGCCTGATCATCCCGGCCGGCCGGCTGAAGCAACGCTCCAACGACACCGACTATGCCTTTCGTGCGCACTCCGCCTTCGCCCACCTCACCGGCTGGGGTAGTGACAGCGAGCCCGGCGCCGTGCTCGTGCTCGAACCGGCGGCCGCCGGCGGCCACGATGCGACCCTGTACTTTCGGGAACGGGCCGGCCGGGACTCCGACGAGTTCTACGCCAACCCCGATATCGGTGAGTTCTGGATCGGCCCGCGCCCATCCGTCGCCCAGGTGGCGAGCGACCTGGCCCTGGCGGTACGCGGCATCGCGGAGCTTGCCAGCGTGCTGCACAGGGTCGACAGTGAAACCCTCGTGCTGCGGGAATCCGACCCGGCCTTCACCGAGCAGGTCGACGAAGCCCGTCTGCGGTTCGCCGCCGAACGGGTACTGGGCAGCAACGCCACCGACTCCCCCTTCAGCATCGAAATCAATGCCGAGCACGAGCCCGACGCTGCGCTGGCCCGCGACCTCTCCGAACTGCGCCTCGTGAAGGACGCCTGGGAGATCGCGCAGATGCGCCTCGCCGTCGCGGCCACCGCCCGCGGCTTCGACGACGTCATCGCCGACCTCCCCCGGTCGAGCGTGCATGCCCGCGGGGAACGCCTGGTCGAGGGTGTGTTCAACACCCGCGCCCGCAGCGACGGCAACACCGTCGGCTACGACACCATCGCCGCGTCCGGCCCGCACGCCTGCATCCTGCACTGGACCCGCAACGACGGCGTCGTCGCTCCCGGTGACCTCATTCTCGTCGATGCCGGCGTTGAGCTCGACAGCTACTACACCGCTGACATCACCCGCACCCTGCCGGTCAACGGTGTCTACAGCGAGATTCAGCGCCAGGTCTACGAAACGGTGCGGGAAGCAGCGGATGCCGCCCTCGCCATCGTTCGCCCCGGCGCGGTGTTTCGCGACGTGCACGCCGCCGCGATGGCCGTCATCGCCCGGCGCACCGCCGAGTGGGGCATGCTTCCGGTCACCGCGGAAGAGGCACTGCAGCCGGAGAACGGGCAGCACCGCCGCTACATGGTGCACGGCACCAGCCACCACCTCGGGATCGACGTGCACGACTGCGCCCAGGCCCGCCGGGACATGTATATGGACGGCGTGCTCGAACCGGGCATGGTCTTCACAATCGAGCCTGGACTGTACTTTCAGCCGGACGACCTCACCGTGCCGGTCGAATTCCGCGGCATCGGCGTGCGCATCGAGGACGACATCCTGGTGACTGCGACGGGTGCCGAGAACCTCTCGGCGGCGATCCCCCGCACCGCCACCGAGGTCGAGGCGTGGATCGCCGCGTCGCAGCGCTAACCCTGGACGCGAAAGCGGGTGAAGTGTCACCGGAGCCGGCTGCAGCAGCACTTCACCGCTCTCGCGTGACTATTCAGAGGTGGTGGGCGATACCGGCGGCTCGGGGTCGCGTTGGCCACCGAGCAGGTTGCGGGCTCGGTTGACCAGCTCGGGGTCGACGACGACCTCATAGCTGGTCGCAATGACCTGCATCGTCGAGGTGAAGTCACGCCGGCGCCGGTTGATGGCGTAGCTGGCAATGCCCAGAAGCATGCCGAACCCGGCGCCCATGATCAGGGCGGCAAACACGAACGGCAGGCTCGAACCGGTCGGTGAGAACAAAAAGAACAGAATTCCGAAGAAGATTCCGAGCCACGCACCGGATGCCGCTCCCGCGAGCGCAACCCGGCCGTAGGTGAGTTTGCCGGTCACCCGTTCGACACTCTTCAGGTCGTTGCCCACGATCGAGAGCTGTTTCACCGGAAAGTCGGCCTTGGCGAGGGTGTCGACAGCGGCCTGCGCGTCGGCGTAGGTGGCGTAGGTGGCGAGTACCTCCCCGCGCGGCAACACGGGGGGGAGCACCGGGCGGCGTCGGGAGAAAAGGCTCTGGTTGCTCATGGCGCCATTCTTCCACGCCCACCTGACCCTGCGGAGAAATGACGACGCGTTCGTGGCGGGCCATTATTTTCAGGCCAGTGCCCTACATTTATAGGGTGAGTGCCTCCAGAGTTTTTGTTGCCCGACTGGCCGGGTGCACCGTTTTCGACCCTGCGGGCGACCGCGTGGGCAAGGTGCGCGATGTCCTCGTGGTATATCGAAAAAACGACCCACCCAGCGTTGTCGGCCTGATCGTGGAAATTCCGGGCAAACGACGCGTGTTCGTGTCGATCAACCGGGTCACCAGCATCGGCAGCGGCCAGATCATCACGACCGGCCTGATCAACGTGCGCCGCTATGCACAGCGTGGCGGCGAAGTGCGTGTCATCGCCGAATTGCTCGGCCGCAAAGTGGTCTTCAAGGACGGTTCGGGCGAGGCCACGATCGAGGACGTCGCCATCAAGGAAGGTACCGAGGCCGACTGGGCCATCAGCCAGCTGTTCGTGCGCCGGCCCAAGTCCAGCCCCTCACCCTTCGTCAAGGGTGTCACAACCTTCACGACCTGGGCCGAGGTGCACGAGAAAGAGACCAAGGGCCAGGCGCAGTCGGCCGAGCACCTCATTGCGACCTATTCCGACCTGAAGCCGGCCGACCTCGCCAACACCCTGCTCGACCTGCCCCGCGAGCGCATGTTCGAGGTGGCCGGCGAACTGCCGGACGATCGCCTCGCCGATGTGCTCGAGGAGATGCCGGAAAGCGACCAGGTCGGCATCCTGACCAGCCTCGGCGACGCCCGCGCCGCCGACGTGCTTGATCAGATGCAGCCCGACGACGCAGCCGACCTCATCGCCCAGCTGCCGGAGGAGCGCGGTGAGCAACTGCTCGACCTGATGGAGCCCGAAGAAGCCGAAGACGTGCGTTTTCTGCTCTCCTACGCCCCGGACACCGCCGGCGGACTCATGACGACCGAGCCCATCATCGTCTCGGCCGATGCCACCGTCGCCGAGGGGCTCGCGCGCATCCGTCGTTACGATCTGGCTCCCGCGCTCGGCGCGGCGATTTGCGTCACCCTGCCCCCCTACGAAGCGCCCACCGGCCGTTTTCTGGGCATGGTGCATTTTCAGCGGATGCTGCGCTACCCGCCCCACGAACGCCTCGGCACGCTTCTCGACGCAGGGCTGGACCCGGTGACCGCCGACACGTCGGCCGCCGAGGTCAGCCGCATCCTGGCGAGCTACGACCTGGTTTCGGTGCCCGTGGTCGACGAGAATTACCGACTGGTCGGGGTGGTGACCATTGATGACGTGCTCGACTACCTCCTGCCCGACGACTGGCGCAGCCACGACGGCAACGATGATGTGCGGCGCCGTACTGCCGCACGCAGCGAGCTGAGAACCGGCAGCATTCCGCTGCCCGGAGCGCAAAGGACACCTCGTGGCCCGCAATAACCGCGCCGACCTGCGTCTGGACGTGCCGAAGGGCCTCAGAACCGGCAACATCGTGGGCCTCGGTCGAAGTGGTCGCGGTCTCAACCGGGTCGGTCGGGACCGGTTCGGCCGCTTCACCGAAGCCATTGCCCGCGGCATGGGTACCCCCTGGTTCCTGCTCGGCCTCACCCTGTTCGCCGTCGCCTGGATCTCCTGGAACACCCTGGCCCCCGAAGCCTGGCGCTTCGACTCCGTCGCCCTCGGGTTCATCGCGCTCACCCTCGTACTCTCGATGCAGGCTTCCTATGCCGCGCCGATGATCCTGCTTGCCCAGAACCGGCAGGACGACCGCGACCGGGTGCAGTTCGAACAGGACCGGCAGCGAGCCGAACGCACCCTCGCCGACACCGAGTACCTCGCCCGGGAGGTGGTGGCTCTGCGCATCGCGATCAAGGACATGGCCTCGAAGGACTTCATCCGCGCGGAACTGCGCACCTTGCTCGAGCACTTAGATGAGCGCAGTCACTTGGACGAGCGCAGTCGCCTGGACGAGCGTTCAGACCCCGACAGCACCAGCACCAGCACCAAGGAAAGCCGCCCCACCGCATGAATTCTGCCGCAATGGCGTCAACACCGGACAGCATCCGCTCGCGCGTTCTCACCGCTCTGGCCACAGTGACCGACCCGGAGATTCGCAAGCCCATCACCGAGCTGGACATGGTGTCGGGGGTGACGGTGAGCGATACGGGGGTGGTGACCGTCGGCATCCGCTTGACCATTGCCGGTTGTCCGGCCGCTGCACGCATTGAGAGCGATGTTCTCGCCGCCGCCGAGGCGGTGTCGGGCGTGGGGCGCGCCAACGTCAAGGTCGCCGTCATGACGCGCGAGCAGCGCACCGCGCTCACCGAGAAGCTGCGCGGCGGCCAGGTGGAACGCAGCGTGCAGTTCGGCCCGGAGTCGCTCACCCGGGTCTACGCGATCACGAGCGGCAAGGGCGGGGTCGGTAAGTCCACCGTCACCGCGAACCTGGCCGTGGCCCTGGCCGCAGAGGGACTGCGGGTGGGCATCGTCGACGCCGACGTGCACGGTTTCAGCATTCCCGGCCTGCTCGGCCTCGTGCACGACGGCCTCGCGGTCAAACCGACCCAGGTCGGCGACATGATCCTGCCGCCGATCGCGCACAACGTGAAAGTCATCTCGATCGGCATGTTCATCGACGACGCCTCGGCCGCCGTCGCTTGGCGCGGTCCGATGCTGCACCGCACCATCAAACAGTTTCTCACTGATGTCTACTTCGGAGACCTCGACGTGCTGCTGCTCGACCTGCCGCCCGGAACCGGCGACGTTGCTATCACGGTCGGCCAGCTGCTGCCGCACGCCGAGGTCATCGTGGTGACCACCCCGCAGGCGGCGGCGGCCGATGTGGCCGAGCGCAGCGGCATCGTGGCCCGTCAGACCGGTCAGAGCGTGTTCGGCGTGATTGAAAACATGTCAGCGATGGTGCAGCCCGATGGCAGCCTGCTCGAACTGTTCGGTTCGGGCGGCGGCGCGGAGGTCGCTCGGCGTCTGTCGGTCGGCCAGACTGTGGCCGTGCCGGTACTCGCGCAGGTTCCGCTGAGCCTGGCCCTGCGCAGTGGCGGGGATGCCGGGCTGCCCGTGGTTCTCGGGGCGCCGGATGACCCCGCAGCGCGCGCCATCCTGACGCTCGCCCGCAGCATGAAGACGCGCGCCAGGGGCCTGGCCGGACTGAGCCTGGGCCTCCGGCCTCGCTAGCGCGCTACTCCTTGAGCTTGACCAGTGTCGCCGCGTGGTCGGGAACCTGGTGGTTCTCCTCGCGCGGCGGCCGCTCATAGTCCGAAGCCGGCGGGCGCGGCGGAATGTGCACCTTCGGCGGGTCGGTTTTCTCGTAGGGCACGAGCGAGAGCAGATGGCTGATCACGTTCAGCCGGCTGGCCCGCTTGTCTTCGCTTTCGACGACCCACCAGGGGGCTTCGGCGATGTCGGTGTGCACGAACATCTCGTCTTTCGCCTTGGAATAGTCCACCCATTTAGTGATCGACAGCACGTCGGTTTCGGAGAGCTTCCAGCGGCGCATCGGGTCGTTCAGCCGTGACCGAAAGCGCCGTTCCTGTTCCAGGTCCGACACCGAGAACCAGTACTTGACCAGCAGGATGCCGTCTTCGACCAGCATCCGTTCGAACAGGGGGGCCTGGTGCAGAAACCGACGGTATTCATCGCTGGTGCAGTAGCCCATGACCCGTTCGACGCCGGCCCGGTTGTACCAGGAGCGGTCCATCAGCACGATCTCACCGGTAGACGGCAGGTGATCGATATAGCGCTGAAAGTACCATTGGCCGCGCTGACGTTCGGTCGGCATCGGCAGAGCCACGATGCGGGCGACCCGAGGGTTGAGGTACTCGGTGATGCGTTTGATCGCCGAACCCTTGCCGGCGGCGTCGCGGCCCTCGAAAATCACCACGACGCGGGCACCGGATGCCTTCACCCACTGCTGCATCGTGACCAGTTCGGCCTGCAGGCGGGCCAGTTCGGCTTCGTAGACCTTCTTCTTGACGCGCACAACCGTCGGGGGGCTTTTCGACATCGGATCTCCTTTGCGAACGGGCTTCAGGTGGCCTCAGAATCGAACGGGGCCGGCTCGAGCGCGGCCAGGGCCGCCTCCCGGGCACGCTTGCGTTTCAGGTAGGCGCCCTCTGGATTGGGTTCGGCGCGAGAAATCGTCGCCGATTGTTCTTTGAGGGGGTCTTCGTCGGCGAGGGCTTCCCGGATTATGCGACGCGGGTCATACTGGCGCGGGTCCAGCTTTTTCCAGTCCAGATCGTCGAACTCCGGGCCCATTTCGTCGCGCATGCGATCCTTGGCCCCATTGGCCATGTCGCGCAACTGGCGCACGAGACGAGCGAGTTGGGCGGCGTAGTGCGGTAGTTTGTCGGGGCCGAGCAAGAAGACAGCGATAATCCCGATCAGAAGAATCTTCTCGAAAGTCAGCCCAAACATGTCCTTAGAATAACTGTCCGGCGAGGCATCCACAGACCACACGCGCCCCGGCCCTAGTCTTGACCTAATCATCTACTGGAGTTATCTGTGTCTGACATTGAATTGAACTGGAAATTCTCCGACGACTGTGTCGTGGAGTCCGAAGCCATCGCCCGAGCGCGCCAGCAATCCCTGGAGCTGGGGATCGACGCGATCGCTCCCTCGGTCGGGGCGCAATCGGCCGTTCTGGCCGCCGCCACCGGGGCACGCAGCATCCTGGAGGTCGGCACGGGAGCCGGAGTGTCGGGCATCTGGTTGCTGACCGGGGCTCCGGGCGCCACCCTCACCTCGATCGATACCGAGGTCGATCATCTGCAGCACGCGAAGGCGAATTTCACCGAGGCGAAGATTCCGGCCAACCGGGTGCGCCTGATCACCGGTAAGGCCAGCGAAGTTCTGCCACGCATGAACGAGAATTCCTACGACATCGTGTTCATCGACGCCGACCCGCAGTCGGTCATCGAATACGTCGAGCATGGCCTGCGCCTGGCCCGCCCGGGGGGAACGGTGCTTGTCGCGCACGCCCTGTGGCGCGGCCGGGTGGCCGACCCAGCCCAGCGCGACGATGTCGCAACCGGGTTCCGCACGCTGCTGACCGAAATCGCCGCGTCGAGCGCCGTCATCAGCGCGCTCTCCCCCGTTGGCGACGGGCTGCTGCAGATCACCAAGCTGCGCGCCTGACCGAACGCAGACACGCAGACACAAAGGAACGGCTGCTTTCGCAGCCGTTCCTTTGTGTTGCTGAGGGCCTTTGTGCCGCTGAGAGCCTTTGTGTCGCTGAGGCCCTTCGTATTGCTGAGGAACGCGAGGCTACTTCGCCGCGGCGACAACCCCGGCGAGTGCATCGTGAAGTTCCTTGGCCTCGGCGTCGTTCACTGAGACAACGAGGCGACCCCCACCTTCGAGCGGTACACGCACGATGATCAGGCGCCCCTCTTTTACAGCCTCCATTGGACCGTCTCCGGTCCGTGGCTTCATGGCCGCCATGAACTCCCCTTCCATTCGTCTGTGTCTGTCCATTATCGACCATCTCGGCCCGAGACGTAAATTCGAGTCAGTTTCGGGGTCGAGCGCCACTCGTTACGGTGGCGTCCAGTCGTACCCGTCCACGCCCCAGCAGATCAGCAGCCACCCCCACTGGCCGGCGATGAAGAGCAGCACGATCGACACCCGGTAGAGCCTGCTGCGCGGCAGCGCGGCCGCTCCGAGCAGCGGAAACATGGGCATGAGCAACCGAAACGTGCTCGATTGGGGGAAGAACACCGCGAGCAGGTACAGGCCGTAACTGGCCACCCACAGTCGCAGGTCCACGCCGAGCCCACGCACCGCCGGCGTGAACAGCAACACGGCACAGGCCAGGATGAGGGCGGTGACCACCACGATGCCCCACGGGCTGCCCAGCCACCAGACGCCACTCTGAAACCACGCGGTGAACGGCACCAGTTCCTGATAGCCGATGTACGGCGCCCGCCAGGCCAGCTCGGTATCGGTGTACGCCATGAGGTCGCCGGTGACCACCCCGGCCGTGATGGGCCAGGCCAGTCCCAGGAGTGCGCTGAAGACGGCGACGGATGCTGCCAGCATCCGCTCACGAGGTGCAAACGGGTCGCGGGAACGCGTGACGAAGCGATAGATCACGTGGAGGCCGAGGGCCAGGGCGAAGGCGAGGCCGCTCGGCCGGGTCAGTGCCATCACCGCGATCACCGGGAACAGCAACCAGTATCGGCGTTCGAGGAGCAGGTAAAGCGCGAGGGTCAGAAAGAACAGGTACATCGATTCCGCGTAGGCGAACTGCAGAATCGGCGACAGCGGGGCAACGCAGAACAACACGACCGAGAACAACGCCGTCGCCGGTGACTGCACTCGTATCATCAGGCGGTAGAGGAGCAGGGCGGTGCCGAGACTGAACGCGACCGACACGAACACCGCGACCGGCGCCCACGGCAGGGTGCTCAGTTCCATCAGCAGCCGGGCGAGCACCGGATATCCGGGCATGAAGGCCCAGGCGCTCTCGCCGATCTGCCCGGCGTCGGTGACCGGCAGCACGCTCGGGTAGCCGCCGATCGCGACGATGTTGTACCAGCGGCCGTCCCACATGGTGGCGAAATCGGTGTATTTCGGACTCGCGCCGGTCCACGCGTTCGGGCCCTGCACGCTTGCCAGTACGAGCACGAGACTCGTCGTGACCAGGCGCGACAGAGCCCAGACCACGAGCACTTTGCCCCACCACGGGGTCAGCCGGTAGCGGGCGAGCCAGGCGGCCGGCAGCCGGTGCGCACGAAGTGGGCCCAACACGGGTTTCTCGGGCGTTAGCGAACGGATGCGGTCAGCCAGGCGCGCAGACCGTTCTCACACGCCGTGATCTCGGCCAGGGCCACACGTTCGTCGTCGGCGTGTGCTTTGAGCGGGTCACCGGGGCCGTAGTTGACGGCCGGAACGCCGAGGGCTGAGAAGCGGGCGACGTCGGTCCAGCCGTACTTGGGGGTGGCGACACCGCCAACGGCGTTCAAGAATTCGCGGGCGAGCGGGGCGTCGAGACCCGGCCGGGCGCCTTCGGCGCGGTCCACCACGGTGAGGTCGTAGCCGGCGAACAGTTCGCGCAGGTGGGCGACGGCCTCGTCGCCGCTGCGGCTCGGGGCGAAGCGGTAGTTGACGTGCACCATGCATTCGTCGGGGATGATGTTGCCGGCGACACCGCCGGTGATGCCGACCGCGTTGAGGCCTTCGCGGTAGACGAGGCCCTCGACTTCGACCTCGCGGGCCTGGTAGGCGGCCAGAATGTTGAGGATCGGCGCGGCCTTGTGGATGGCGTTGTCGCCGACCCAGCTGCGGGCCGAGTGCGAGCGCAGGCCGAACGTGCGAATTTCCACGCGCAGGTTGCCGTTGCACCCGCCCTCGATCCGGCTCCTGGTCGGTTCGCCGAGAATGGCGAAATCACCAGCGAACAGGTCGGGACGGTTGCGGGCAAGACGGCCGAGGCCGTTGAGGTCGTCGGAGACCTCTTCGTGGTCATACCACATCCAGGTCACGTCGACTCCTGGATCGCTCAGCTCGGCTGCGAGCTTGAGCTGCACGGCTACGCCGGCCTTCATGTCGACGGTGCCGCGGCCCCAGAGATACTCGGTGCCGTCGATCGTCTCGTAGCGGGTGGGCAGGTTGTCGTTGAGCGGTACGGTGTCGATGTGACCGGCGATGACGACCCGCTGGGCACGACCGAGGTTGGTGCGGGCGACGATGGTGTCGCCGTCGCGCATGATCTCGAGGTGGTCGAAACCTTGCAGGGCGGCGACGATCGCGTCGGCGAGGTCGGTCTCAGCGCCCGAAACCGACTCCATGTCGCAGATCTGCCTGGTTAGTTCGATGGACGTGGCCGTCAGGTCAAGCACGGTGAGTGGTGCGGGAGCGCTGGGGTCCGGAGTCGAAGAAGTCACCCTACTAATCTAGAGGTATGCCCTCCGTTGTTTCCGAAAACGCCCTGCCCGCCGCATCAACCCAGGCCTGGGGGTATGGTCTCGCGACTATCGCCGTTGACGGCACCGTGCTCGACACCTGGTTTCCGTCCCCGGCACTCGGTGCGCTGCCGACCGGGCGGGATCGCTGGATTGTTCCCGCCTCTCTCAGCGAAGCGGCTGGCGACGATGCCCGCCGCGCGGTGCGCCTCGAAGCGGTCACGGTGGAGATCACCCTGACTGCGGCGCCGGCCAGTACCTCGGATGCCTATCTGCGCCTGCACCTGCTCTCCCACCTTCTGGTTCTGCCGAACAGCATCAACCTCGACGGCATTTTCGCGCACCTGCCCACCGTGGTCTGGACCAATGCCGGCCCGATGCTGCCGGTCGACTTCGCCCGCCTGCGCCCGGCCCTGCAACGCGCCGGCATCCAGGCGAGCGGCGTCGACAAATTCCCGCCGCTGCTCGACTACGTCGTACCGGCCGGTGTGAGAATAGCGGATGCCTCCCGGGTGCGGCTCGGCGCCCACCTCGCCCCCGGCACCACCGTGATGCACGAAGGGTTCGTCAACTTCAACGCCGGAACCCTCGGCTCCTCCATGGTCGAGGGCCGGATCTCGCAGGGCGTCGTGGTCGGTGACGGCGCGGATATCGGTGGCGGGGCATCCATTATGGGCACCCTCTCCGGCGGCGGCACCCAGCGGATTTCGATCGGCGCGCGTGCCCTGCTCGGCGCCAACTCCGGTGTCGGCATCGCGATCGGCGACGACAGCGTCGTTGAGGCCGGGCTCTACGTCACGGCCGGCACCAAGGTTGTTCTGGTTGGCGAACCCCGACTCACCGACGGCACGTTCGCGACGGTGAAGGCGGTCGAGCTCTCCGGCGTGCCGAACCTGCTGTTTCGCCGAAATTCCGTCTCGGGCGCCGTCGAGGTACTCGCCCGCAGCGGCAGCGGAATAACGCTGAACGCCGCGCTGCACGCGTAACACCCGCACCGGATGTCGGTGGGTTCCGCTAGCATCCGGGTAGCGGCATCCGCTTGGTAGGGATCGCGCAATTCACGAGGGAGTGATGTGGGCACCGACGCACCGCGCAGCAAGGGGCACCGACGGGTTCGGCGGTTATTGATCGCGCTCGCGGTCGTGGCCGGCCTGGTCCTGGTCACCGCGGGGCTCGGAGTATGGACGGTCACTCGGTCGTTCCCGACGCTCGCGGGCACCGTCGACATCGCGGGACTGACCGACCAGGTCACCGTCGTTCGTGACTCGGCGGGAATTCCGCAGATCACGGCGAAGACCGCGGCCGACCTGTTCATTGCGCAGGGCTATGTGCATGCCCAGGACCGGTTCTGGGAGATGGACTTTCGCCGCCACGTCACGAGCGGCCGATTGTCGGAGCTGTTCGGCGAGAGCCAGGTCGGCACCGACACGTTTGTGCGCACGCTTGGTTGGCGGGCCGTCGCCGAGCAGGAAGTCGCCCTGCTCGACCCGGTCACGCTCGGCTATTACCAGGCCTACGCCGACGGAGTGAACGCCTACCTCGACACCCATCGGGGCGCCGACCTGTCGCTCGAGTACGCGGTGTTAAGCGTGCAGAATCCCGGCTACGAGGTAGAACCGTGGACCCCGGCCGACTCGGTGGCGTGGTTGAAGGCCATGGCCTGGGATCTGCGGTCCAACCTCGACGATGAGATCGACCGGGCCCTGCTGTCGACGACACTCACCCCCGCCGAGGTGACCCAGCTGCACCCCGATTATCCGGTCGGCCAGCACCCCACCATCACCGGCACTCAGGCGGTCACCGCGCCGTCAGCCGGTGCACCCGCCGCCGAACGGAGCCTCGATGTAACGGATACGCCCGCCGCCCTGGTCGACCCCGACACCTATACCCAGGCTCTCGGTGAGCTGCGCGCTTCGCTCAGCTCTGTTCCCGAACTGCTCGGACCGGCCGGCGGTGAGATCGGCTCCAATTCGTGGGTGGTCTCCGGTGCACTCACCGACACCGGGCTGCCCCTGCTGGCCAATGATCCGCACCGCGGACCGGCTCTGCCCTCGGTTTGGTATCAGGTGGGGCTGCGCTGTCAGTCAATCAGCGAGGAGTGCCCGTTCGACGTTGCCGGGTACAGCTTTTCGGGTATGCCCGGCGTCATTATCGGTCACACCGAGCGTATTGCCTGGGGCTTCACCAACCTCGGCCCCGATGTCGCCGACCTCTACATCGAAAAGGTCACGGGCGAGAGCTACGAATTCGACGGTGTCGCCAAACCGCTGCTGCTGCGCGACGAGAAGATCTCCGTCGCCGGCGGTGACGACGTGAAGATCGAGATTCGATCGACCGAACATGGCCCGCTCCTGAGCGGCTTCGAGGGCACCGTCTACCCGCAGATCGCGAGCGATTTTCCCGAGGCTGCGCAACTTCCTCCGGCCCCGGAAGCAGCGGCGGGCACACCACCGACCACGTATGAGCTGTCCCTGCAGTGGACGGCTCTGACGCCGGGCCGTACGGCATCCGCTATCTTCGCCCTGAACCGGGCGACCGACTTCACCAGTTTTCGCGCAGCGGCCGCCCTGTTCGACGTACCGGCGCAAAACCTCACCTACGCCGACGTTGAGGGCAATATTGGCTACCAGGCGCCGGGGCTCATCCCCATTCGGGCCAGCGGCAACGGCACCCTGCCCGTGCCGGGCTGGACCAGCCAGTACGGCTGGGCCGGCTACATTCCCTTCGACGCCCTGCCGAGCACGTTCAACCCGCCGAGCGGATACATCGTCACGGCCAACAACGCGGCCGCCGACCCCGGGAATCCCTACCTGCTGACCGCCGACTGGGACCTGGGCTACCGGGCGAATCAGATCACGGCCCGGTTGAACGAACTGATCGCCGCGAAAACCCCGCTGACAGCGGAGTTGATGAGCGACATTCAGGCTGACAATTACAGTGCCATCGCGGCTGCTCTCGTTCCGGCCCTGCAGCAGGTGCGCCTGGGCGGTGACGCCGCCGAGGCGCAGAAGCTGCTCGATGGCTGGGACTATCAGGTCGACGCCGACAGCGCGGCGGCCGCCTATTTCAACGTGATCTGGCGCACGCTCCTGCACGATATGTTCACCGGCAAGATCGATGATGGAGCGGCTCTCACGGGCGGCGACCGCGCCTTCTCGGTGGTCACGAGCCTGCTCGGGCAGCCCGATTCCCCATGGTGGTCTAACCCTGCCTATGGCACTGTCGGGCAAGAGAGCATGCTGCGGCGGGTGATGACGAATGCGGCGAAGGAGGCCACCGATCTGATGGGCTCGAACCCGACCGCCTGGCAGTGGGGCAGCATCCACACGCTGGAGCTGAAGAATGCCAGCTTTGGCGAATCGGGCATTGCACCGCTGGAGTGGCTCTTCAACCGCGGCCCGTATGAGCTCGCCGGAGGTTCAGCCGTCGTCAACGCGGTGGGTTGGGATGCGACCCAGGGGTATCAGGTGGACTGGGTGCCGTCGATGCGGCAGGTGATCAGCCTGGAAAACTTCGACGACTCCACCTGGATCAACCTCACCGGAGCATCCGGTCACGCCTTCCACTCCAACTACACCGATCAGGCACCGCTCTGGCGCGACCACGAGACCCGCGCGTGGTTGTTCACTCCAGCCGCCATCAGCCAGAATGCGGCCAACACCTTGACCCTCGAGCCCGCCTAGCGTTACTGGAGCGGCAGCGCCAGCCTGTTAGTAACTTAACTGGGATTGTAGTAATTCGGTCTATGGTGTGCGCATGCGAATTCCGCCGCGTCGCCGCCCACTGCACGCTGTTGTGCATCGTGCTGTTTCCACTGCTTTTGTCCTGTCGCTCACTCTCGGCGCGCTGAGCGGATGCTCGGCCGCTCCCGCTCCCGCATCCAGCGGCACGGCGAGGCCGGTCACCGAAGCAACCGCCGCGCCGACCGAGGCTCCCCCGGTCTTCGCGTCGAACGAAGAGGCCCTGGCTGCGGCGGAGGCTGCCTATGCAAAATATCTTTCCCTCGGCGATTCCGCCCGTACAACGGATTCTGATTCTTGGGAAGAATATTTAGCGCTCACCACAGGATCGGAACACGACGGCGCAGAGCAAGCGGGCCGACTGATGGAGGAAAAGGACTGGATTTTTACCGGAGTCACCTTGTTTGATTCAATGACGATTCAGTCGTCACGCGCTTTGGCAGATTCCACCTGGGAGATTCGCACCTATCTCTGTCTTGACCTCAGCGCGTCCGACACGGTCAACGCAGCCGGTGAATCTGTCGTCAAACACGACGAGCCGCGCTCGCCGATGATTGTTGTTTTCGTTACGCCCGATAAGAATTCCCGCCAACTGCTGATTTCGGAGTCCCCAATATGGTCCGGTTCAAACTTCTGCTCGTAGTTTCAGCTTTGGCCACGATCGCGCTCACCCTTGCGCCTTCGTCGCCCTCCCACGCGGATCCAATGGACTGCACTTTCGCCCAGAAGAAGGCGGGGGTTTGCTCAACCACACCCGAAACGGGTGGCGTCGCAAACGGGGGCAGTGTAGATCTGACGGCGGGCTCCAGTTCGGGTTCCGGCGGGTCCGGTGCGGGCAGCTCGAGTCACCCGCGGCGCGGACGCGGCGGCACAGTGACCACAGCACCACCGCGCATCTGTGCCAACGGAGACCCGGCCAAACCCGGCATCAAAACCATCCCCTGCGGCAACGGATCATTCCTCCCCTTCTCCACCAATCCCACCCCAACTGCCCCGTGCACCGTCTGCTCTCCCGACACCATCGTTCGCGTTTCCGACCTGCAGAACTTTCCCGCCTACCCCGCCCCCACCGGCATGGAACCCGGCGGCTGGGCCATCGTGGGACTGGCCGCAAATTTCTGGGCCGGAGCATCCGCTCAACTCGGCGAAGGCCTGCTGCTCGGCCAACCCGCCCAGGTCATGTTCACCCCCACCAACTACCACTGGACCTACGGCGACGGCGCCACCACCTCCAGCGCGACCGGCGGCGCCAGCTGGCTAACCCTCGACCTCGCCGAATTCACCACCACTCCCACCAGCCACGTCTACACCGACAAGGGCACCTTCACGGTCTCGCTCACCGTCGATTACCGCGCCGACTACAGCTTCGGCGACCACGGCTGGCGACCCGTCGAAGGAATCGTGACGGTGCCGTCCGCCCCGTTCACCGTCGTCGCAGCCAACGAATCCACCGTGCTCGTCGCCGAGGACTGCAACGCCAACCCCCGCGGCCCCGGCTGCTGAAACGGGCCCGCCGGACAAAAGATCCAAGCTGAGGACCGTTTGCACAGACACTGCTTTTCAGACTCGTTGCCCTTGAAAGCAGATGTGCTTTCGAAAACTACGGTGCACTCCTCACGGAAGCAAACGTGCCGCTCACGGGCGCCCTGAAGCGGGCGGCTCTGTCTCTGGTCGTGGCAATCCGTTGGTCGAGCACGTCGGGACGGCTATATCCGAACGTGCCGCTGACTCGGGAACAGGCAGTGGATTTCTCGGGCGCAGCAATCCGGTGCATCACTGCGGCGAGTCGAGCGGGAGCGGCTCCAGCATGAGCGGGTTCTTGCTGGGCAGGGCGATGAGGGTCTGCGCCGGGTCGATTTCGACGGCGGGTTGCAGCCAGTATTGGTCGTCTCGGAGCAGGATTTTCCAGCCCCGGTTGTGGAGCAGCAGGTGGTGCAGGGCGCAGAGCAGAATGGCTTGGTCGATGTTGGAAAGTCCCTGCTCCGACCAGTTTTCGAGGTGGTGCGCTTCGGTCCAGGAGGGTGGTCGGTCGCAGTCGGGCCAGCGGCAGCCGCCGTCGCGCACGGCGAGGGCTCGGCGTTGTTCCCGGTTGAACAGGCGTTGGTCTCGTCCCACGTTGAGGGGTTGCCCGGCCTGGTCGAACAGGATGCCGAGGTAGCCGGTGTCGCAGAGGTGTCGGGCGATGCTCTCGGCTGAGACGGGGGCCGGGTTGCCCTCGAGATAGCCGAACGACCCTCTAGTCCCGGCACCGGCCAACGTTTCAGTGGGTGTAGCACCCCCGACGGTCCCGGTGCTCCCGGTGCTCCCGGCACTCCCGGTACTCCCGGTACTCCCGGTGGTCCCGACGGTCCCGGTACTCCCGGTGGTCCCGACGGTCCCGGTGGTTCCGGTGGTTCCGGTGGTTCCGGTAATTCCGGTCGTTCCCGTCGTTCCGGTCGTTCCGGTGGTCCCGGTCGTTCCGGTCGTTCCGCTGGTTGTGTTGGTGTCGGTGATTCCGGTGAGTCCAGTGATTGCGGCTGTTCCGGTCGCGGTGCGCTCGGCAGTTTTCGTCGGTGTCGGTGTCGGTGTCGGTGTCGGTGTCGGTGTCGCGCTGCTCGGTGAGGGGGTGCGGGCATCCGCTGTGGCGACTGGCGCGGCCGGGGCAGGGATGGTGGTGGGGCGGTCGTGTTCGGTGACGATGACCTGCACGACCGGGCGGCGGCCGCCGAACAGGGTGTTCGGATCGGCGTCGGCGCCGAGCTTGAGCAGCTGAGTGAAGGAGTCCGCGGCGATCTGATCCACGGTGCGCGGGTCGTCCTTGACGCTCTGCGCCCACTTCGCCCGCTCCGGGTCGACGAACCGCACCCCACCGCGGCGCGGGCTCGTCAACGCGTCATACGTCGCCATCCACAGCTCGCCCTGCTCCGGCGGCAGCAGCGCGTGCAGCGTCACCATGCCATCGGCCCGACGCCACAGCGACCAGGTGGTATCGTCCCGGGCCTGCTTCTCCCGCGCGCGAATGCCCGCCGCGTCGAGTTCGTCGCGCAGCCGGCGGGCTCGTTTGTAGGCCTGCTCGGTATTCATCCCCGCAGCCTCGGCCAGCAGCACCCTCAGCGCGGCAGCGAGCTTCTCGGCGGTGATCGCCCGGTCCAGGGTACCGAGGCCGCGCAGCAGGGCGTCACCGACACCGGGCGAGAAGATGCCGGCCGCGACGGCGTGCACGATCGGCGCCTGCCACGGCACCACCACCACCTCGACCAGCGGCGTCGGCAGCGTCACCGCGACCGGCGGGACGACCGGGACGACCGGGACGACCCGGACGACCGGCCCGACCGGGCGGGGCACGGCCTCCGGCAGCGGAAGGTCGGGGTGCAACTCGGCCCAGGCCGCGGCCCGATCCGCTTCCCGGGCCTCCCACTGGGCGGCTTCCCAGTCGGCCTGCCGTTGCGCCTGAGCCCCAGCGAGAGCCGCCGCGTCCAACGCTTCCGCGGCAGCAACAGCGGCGGCCGCAGCCGCCGCGTCGGCCGCGGCCTGCGCGACCCGCTGCGCCTCTCGGGCCTCGGCCGCCCGGCGTTCGGCCGTCTCGGTCTCGCGCATCAGCACCCCGACCGCCAGCAGCCGACCGGCCTCGATGCGACTCAGGCCGGTCGCGTGCTGCACCATCAGCGTGGGGTTGCCAAACCCGTGCCGCGCTGCCAGGCCGGACTGGCCCAGCCGTGGCCGGGACCGCTCAGCGATCGTGCCCGCCAGCAACGCCGCCGCCGTATTCGTCAACCGCAACAGCGCGGCGATCGGACCCCGAGCGGCGAGCACCTCGGCATCACTCAAACCGGCGAACTCGGCGCTGGACCCGCCGAGCGCGGCCACAACGACCGCCGCCCGGGTGAGCTCCAATGCCAGGTTGTTCATGATTCAACTCAACACCCGACCACCGACACGAGCAAATGTCACGTTCACTGGCGCTAAACCGGGCAAAACCAACAGGGAGTCCCCCAGAGGATGCTTTGACGCCGTTTCCGCCGCAAGCGACGGGCCTTCACCGCGACACCGGATCGCACCGCGACTCCGATCGCGGATCGATCGCCCCGCGGGCGCAACAGCCAGATGACAGTGGCGTCAAACGTTCAGCGCCGCTCATTCATCGAAGGAAAGGCTCGTGGCCCACGACGAGTCGCCTGGCTATCCCCGGTGGGGGGCGAGATTGGTCCCGAGCGAGGGTGGGTGGCTGTCCGAATCAGGCCTCGAGGTACGCCACGGCTTCGGCGGCAGACCAGCCGTCCGGGTACCGGGCGCGCAGGGCCATGACCCCGACCAAATCGGTGCCGAGAGTGACCAGCGGCACCTCCCGGTATCCGTCGCGTCGAGTCTGGCCGAGACTCACGTTGGCCAGCAGAGCGTTGCACAGGCACTTACGGCCGGCCGCCTCTTCACTGGAGCCGCCCTTGCGCACAAAAGTCGCGACCGGTTCCGCCGGGCACCGATAGCCGATCACTCCCGGCGTGCGTTCGTATGGCACCCGCAGGTATCCGAGGTCGCAGAGCCGCGGTCGCTCTTCGTACAGGGTGTCATCCGACAGGGTTTCGGGCAACGTCGCGACTTTGAAGGGGAATCCCGTCGAAGAGGCTAGCGGGTCGGTGCGAATCTGCAGCCCGGGGCCGTCGATCTCACCGAGCAGCTGTGCCCGCAGGGTCTCATCAAGGCCGGACTCGGCAGCGAGGGCGAACAGTGTGCCGACCTGCACGCCCGCAGCACCGAGCGCAAGGGCTTCCCGAACCCGGTCGGGGGTGCCGTAACCGCCGGCGACCCAGAATGGCAAGCCGACCGCAGCGACCTTGGCCAGGTCGGCGTCGTCCCGGGGGCCGTAGACCGGCTGGCCGTCATCATCGAGGGAACCGCGCCCTCGGGGCGGTGCGTTATGTCCCCCGGCTCGTGGGCCTTCGATGACGAAGCCGTCAGGGCGGGTCGACTCCTCGCGGGTCAGGTACACGGCGAGCACATGAGCGGCGACGATGGCCAAGAACCGGGGCCGGTGTAACGGCGGCAGCTGCCCGCCGGTCAGCGCTTGTGGGTTGAACTCGACGGAATACCGAGTAGTCGAGTTCTCGACGTGCAGATCGAGCGACCGGGTCTCGTGCTCAGCCAGCCCGGTGAGCAGTGCGGGAATCTCGGCGGGGATTCCCGCTCCCATCAGCACATAGTCGACACCGGCCAGCATGGCTCCGTAGGCTGCGCTCGGTGTGGCCAGTTGTACCTTTTCGAGAAAGTTGATTCCGACCAGGCCGTCATGGCCCTCCTTGGCCAGCCAGACCTCGACGAAGTTCGCCACGACAGAGAGTTCCAGCGATTTCACGAGCGGATGCTGGCTCGGCTTGGCGATCGGAAGGTACGGAATTCCCGGGCCGCGACCGCCGGCGCGAAAGTACTTGCGCAGCACCCGGTCGGCGAGGGCCGACACCGGAAAGTGCTCGAGGGCGCGGCGCACGTGTCCGCCCTGGTCGCCGTCCTGCAGGCGTCGCGCGATGACGGTGTCGAGGGCGGTGCCGCTGACGACGCCGAGCTGCCCGGTCTTCGACACCGCACGGGCGAGCTCCCACGACGAGACACCGACGCCCATGCCGCCCTGAATGATCGTCGGCAGCGTCCTTGAGGAACGCAGAATCGGGGCTGTTGCGAGTGTCGCGGAGGCGGTCGTCTCGAGCAGAGTCATGGCGAACCTTTCGGTTACGGACACCACGGCTAGGAGCCCTCACCCAGCGTATTCCCGTGCATATTCCGCCTCGCGAATACGTTCCGGGAAACCCACCGGGCAACTCTTGACCGGCGGCAGCACCCATCCTGCGACGCACCGGGCGAGACACCTCGACCAGGGGTCTTGAGCAACTCGCTCGGGTACACCGGTTGCCTCGGTGTGACGCGGCTTGATGCACACCGCCAGCAACTAGAACGGATGCGTGAGCGTGGTCTGCGGTGGCCTGCCGGGCATCCGCTTTCGCGGAACCGCACCGCACCGCACCGCACGGTGTCAGACCAACCCGGACCGCAGCCGGGCACGGCCTCGACGCGTCCATGCCATGGACATGGCATGTCCATGGCACGTCCATGGAGCGAGCCGTCCGACGGCCGCGTCGACGTGGCTGTTAGCGCACCGGGTAGTCGCGGGCCGGGGACCCCACGTAGAGCTGCTGTGGGCGGCCGATCTTGGTGGCCGGGTCCTCGTTCATTTCACGCCAGTGCGCGACCCAGCCGGGCAGACGGCCGATCGCGAAGAGCACGGTGAACATGCGCGTCGGAAAGCCCATCGCCTTGTAGATGACTCCGGTGTAGAAGTCGACGTTGGGGTACAGGCGACGTTCCTTGAAGTAGTCGTCGTTGAGCGCGATGTGCTCGAGCTCCTGTGCGATGTCGAGCAGGTCGTCCTGCACGCCGAGGGCGGCGAGCACTTCGTGGGCGCTCTCCTTGACCAGGGTGGCACGCGGGTCGTAGTTCTTGTAGACCCGGTGGCCGAAGCCCATGAGCTTCACGCCCTGCTCCTTGTTCTTCACCCGTTCGACATACTTCTCGACGCCCTGACCGGAGGCCTGGATCTCACCGAGCATCGACAGCACGGCTTCGTTGGCGCCGCCGTGCAGCGGGCCGAACAGAGCGTTGATGCCGGACGAGACCGACGCGAACAGGTTGGCCTCGGTCGAACCGACGAGGCGCACCGTTGACGTGGACGCGTTCTGCTCATGGTCTTCGTGCAGCATGAGCAGGCGTTCGAGCGCCTTGCTGACGACCGGGTTGACCTCATACGGCTCGGCCATGTTGCCGAAGTTGAGCTTGAGAAAATTGTCGACGAAGCTCAGGGAGTTGTCGGGGTAGAGAAATGCCTGGCCGACGCTCTTCTTGTGGGCGTAAGCGGCCATGACCGGCAACTTCGCCAGCAGCCGAATGGTCGAAATTTCGACCTGTTCCGGGTCCTTCGGGTCGAGCGAGTCCTGGTAGAACGTCGACAGCGCCGAGACACCGGAGGCGAGCACGCTCATCGGGTGCGCCTTGTGCGGCAGCGAATCAAAGAACCGTCGCATGTCTTCGTGCAACAGCGTGTGGTGACGGATGCGATCGTCAAAGTTGGCGAGTTCGCTCGCGCTGGGCAGCTCACCGTAGATGAGCAGCCAGGCGGTCTCGAGAAAGTTCGAGTTTTGGGCGATCTGCTCGATCGGATACCCGCGATAGCGCAGGATGCCGGCATCGCCGTCGATGTAGGTGATCGCGGAGCGCGTCGCCGCGGTGTTCACGAAACCGTAGTCCAGCGTGGTGAGGCCGGTCTTCTTGGTCAGTGTGGAGATGTCGATGCTCGACACGCCGTCCACACTGGTCAGGATGGGGAACTCTGCGCTCCCGCCGGGAAAGGTGAGGGTGACCTTGTTGGGGTCAGCGCTCATCGGTGCGCCGGATGTTGTCTGCTGCGCGACGTCGGTCACGGAGCCTCCTCGGGTATCACTGCCGGATGAAATGTGGCGACGCGTCACTGAGCCGGCCAGGTGTACAACTGCTGTGGTCGAATCTGTCGCGACTACAGCCTAATCGGCCAGACCGCCTACTGTTGCATCAGCTAAGAGTTCGGGCGGTTCGTTGGTGGAAGTCCACAGTGACGACCCCCTACTCGGGGCTGGCACGAAGGCGTGCGGCTGCGGCAGCAATGCGTTCGTCGGTCGCCGTGAGCGAGAACCGCACGTGTTGCGGGTAAACATCGCCGTAAAACGGACCGGGTCCGGCCAGAATTCCGCGGGAGGCGAGCCGTTCGATGGATTCCCACGCCGGTCGTTCTTCCGTGGCCCAGAGGTAGAGACCGGCCTCGCTCCGGTCGATGCGAAAACCGGCTTGCTCGAGGGCTGGTCGCAGCACGTCACGTCGGGCCCGGTAGCGCTTCTTCTGCACTGCAACGTGCTCGTCGTCGTCGAGGGCGGCGATCATCGCCTCCTGCAGCGGCGCCGGAAGCATGAGCCCCGCATGTTTGCGTACGGTCAGCAGGCGCCCGAGAACGCCGCCGCAGCCGGCCGCGAAGGCCGCGCGATAGCCTGCCATGTTGGACTGCTTGCTGAGCGAGTAGATCGCCACAATGTTGCGTCGGTCGCCCTCGATCACGCGTGGGTCGAGGATGCTGGGGATCGGTTCGGTATCCCACGGGGAATCCCAGCCGAGTTCGGCATAGCATTCGTCGCTGACGATGACGGCGTCGAGTTGCCGCGCGCGGGCGACGGCCGTCCGCAGCTCGTCCACCGACAGCACCCGGCCATCCGGGTTTCCGGGGCTGTTCAGCCAGATCAGCCCGGTCGATTCCGGCCATTCGGCCGGATCATCGGACGCCAGGGACGTGGCGCCGGCGATTGCGGCCCCAATCGCGTACGTCGGGTACGCGGCCAGCGGATGCACGATCGTGTCGCCCTCGCCGAGGCCGAGCATGAACGGCATGAGTGCGACGAGCTCCTTGGAGCCGATCGTGGGCAACACGTTTTTCGGCTGCAGGCCGGTGACACCGCGACGGCGGGCATACCAGGCAATAATCGCCTGCTGCAGGGCGGGCGTACCGACAGTTTGCGGGTAGGCGTGGGCATCCGAAGACGTGCGCAGCGCCTGCTGCACCACCTCGGGGGTGGCATCGACCGGTGAACCGATCGACAGGTCGACGATTCCGTCCGGGTGCTGCCTCGCCTGCGTGGCAAAGGGGACCATCTGATCCCAGGGGTAGTCCGGAAGCGGCTTCAACACGACATTTGCTTAGTGCGCAGCCTGCGGCGGCAGTGCGGAGATGACGGGGTGGTCCTTGGCGAGTACGCCGATCTTGGCCGCGCCGCCCGGGGAGCCGAGGTCGTCGAAGAATTCGACGTTGGCTTTGTAGTAGTCGGCCCACTGTTCGGGCAGGTCATCTTCGTAGTAGATGGCCTCGACCGGGCAAACCGGTTCGCAGGCTCCGCAGTCGACGCACTCGTCCGGGTGGATATAGAGGGAGCGTTCGCCCTCATAAATGCAGTCCACCGGGCATTCGTCGATGCAGGCACGATCTTTCACATCAACGCAGGGCAGAGCGATCACATACGTCACAGGCTGGGGATTCCCTTCGAGAGCGGACTCCTGATTCTACGCCCCCCGGTCGTGACCCCTTATCGGTCGCGCGGCGGCAGCTTCGGCCAGGCCAGCACGAACGCCGCGATGAGCGCCGGCACGACAGTCCACAGGGTTCCTGGCAGGCCGGCCGGCACGAGTACCGACCCGCCCGAGCCCCGCAGCGACAGCACGAAAATGGTCAGGAGCAACCCGGCGGCAGCCAAGCCCACCACGAACCGGTCCCGCACCACGAGGCGCAGGCCGAGCAACAGCGCACCGATCCCGATAAACGCGATGGTCAGGCCGATCGGCAGCGCTACTCCGAACAGAGTCAGGGTGGCCTGGTGCGCGATGGTGCCCAGCACACCGAAGAAGATGCCCAGCAGCAGCCCCCCGAGACCAACCAGCGATCGGTTCGTGAGCGTGGGGCGGGCGGGCGCGGCCGGCGGCGGGAGGGCCGGGCGCGGGGCATCCGCTCGCTGATACGTTTCGGTGTCGGTGATCAGGGCGGTGCTGCCGTCGGCGAGGGTGCGGGTGCGTTCGTTCAGGCTCCAGCGCGCGGGAAAACGCCCGAGCGCGCGCAGCTTGGGCGCGAGGTGATCGCCGATATCGATTGCCACCAAGCGCTGACCGGGCGCCTGACGCACCGTGCGAGCCAGGAAAACAGGCAGGCCGACCTCGTGCGCTGCGGCCGTCACGGAGCCTCGCAGATCGTCATCCACGGCGCCGACGACAACGGCGGTCGCGTCCAGGTGCTCGATGGCCGCGTCGACGGCCGTGGTGATTTCAGCCGGGGTGCCCGGTGCCAGGCGGTACCAGCTGCGCGCACCCAGATCGACCAACGCCGCGGAGGCTGCGGCGGCATCCGCTTCGTCGACGTCTGCGGCATAGAGCACGACGACCCGCGCCCCATCGGCGCGCAGCCGGGCGATGGTACCGCCGGTGAGCGCCGCTTCGTCACCGGGACGGGCGTGCACAAACAGGATTCGCTCGCCGCTGCCGGACATGACCATGGGCTGACGCACCGTTTCTGCTCAGTTGTCGTACTGGGTGATCTCTCGGCCCAACTGACATCATAACTAGACACCATCGTGGCATTGGGGCTAGAGTCGGCTCAGGTAAGGTTAGCCTTACCAAATTTTTGCCCGAACCTGATGAGGAACCACCGTGCTCGCAAACTACCTGATCGGCCTGCGCGAAGGCCTTGAGGCTGCCCTGATCGTGACGATCCTCATCGCCTACGTCGTGAAGATCGACCGACGTGATGTGCTCGCGCGCATCTGGCTCGGCGTCGGCCTGGCCGTACTTCTCGCCCTCGGCATCGGCGCCCTGCTCACCTACGGCACCTATGGGCTGTCCTTCACAGCGCAGGAGACCATCGGGGGCGTACTGTCGATCGTCGCGACCGGCCTGGTGACCTGGATGGTGTTCTGGATGCTGCGCACCGCCCGCGACCTCAAGGGTCACCTGCACGGCAACATCGACAAGCACCTCGTCGGCAGCGGCCTCGGCCTCGTGCTCGTCGCCTTTCTCGCGGTCGGCCGTGAGGGAATCGAAACCGCCCTGTTCCTCTGGGCCGCCGTGCAGGCCACCGGCGCGACGACCATGCCACTGCTCGGTGCAGCCCTCGGCATCGCGACGGCAATCGGCCTCGGCGCACTCATTTACGCCGGCATGCTCAAGATCAACCTCGGCAAATTCTTCACCTACACCGGCGCCATCCTCATCATCGTGGCCGCCGGCGTGCTTTCCTACGGTGTGCACGACCTGCAGGAGGCCGGCATCCTGCCCGGCCTTCACGCCCTCGCCTTCAACGTGAGCGCCGCCGTGCCGCCGGACAGCTGGTACGGCACCCTGCTCAAGGGCACCCTCAACTTCTCCCCCGCCACAACCTGGCTGGAGATGTTCGCCTGGCTGGCCTACGCGGTGCCCACCCTGACGCTCTTCATCACCAAGAGTCGCCACGGGCGCACGAGCACCCGGCCAGCCACACACACACCACAGGCGTCGGCGTCAGCGCCCCTCGCCGCGCACTAGCTCGCACGTTTCCCAGTCAAAGGATCTTCATGCCTCGTGTTATTCGTTCTGCCCGCCTGCTCGGCGTCAGCCTGCTCGGTGTTGGCTTACTGAGTGGTTGTGTCGCCAACAACCCGACCGGTGAGAGCGTGGCGCTGACGGTGGAGAGCAGCGCAGACGGATGCACCGTCTCGGCCACCGAGACGCCCGCCGGTGCCGCCAGCTTCAGTATCACCAATACCGGTGACCAGGTCACGGAGTTCTACCTGCTCGGTGACGACGGGCTGCGTATCGTCGGCGAAGCGGAGAATATCGGCCCCGGACTCACCCGGGACCTCGTCGTGCAACTGGCCGAGGGCAGCTATTTCACCGCGTGCAAGCCGGGCATGACCGGCGACGGAATCGGCAAAGCGGCGTTCACCGTCACGCCGTCCGCGTCCGGCACGGTGGTCAACACTGACCTCGACGCCCAGGTGGACACCGCCAACGAGAACTATACGTCCTACGTCAAGGACCAGATCAGCCAGCTCGTCACCGGAACGGATGCCTTCGCGACGGCCTACCTGGCTGGCGATGACGAGACGGCCCGCGCGCTGTACGCCTCTACTCGCATGCACTGGGAGCGGGTCGAGACGGTCGCCGAATCGTTCGGTGATCTCGACCCGAAGCTCGACCTGCGCGAGGCCGACCTCGAAGAAGGCCAGGACTGGACCGGCTGGCACGCGATCGAGAAGGACCTCTGGCCGAACGACGCCGAAGGCGAATTCGAGCCGTACAGCGCCGAGAAGCGAGCGGCACTGACCGAGCAGCTCGTCACCGACACCGCGACCCTCGACGCGAACGTGCAGGAACTCAACTTCACGCTGTCGCAGCAGACCAACGGCGCCATCGGCCTGCTCGACGAGGTCGCCACAGGCAAGGTCACCGGCGAAGAAGAAGCGTGGTCGCACACCGACCTCTGGGATTTCCAGGCCAACATCGACGGCGCCAAGGTGCTTTACGCCGGGGTGCGCGACATTCTGCTGGAGGAGGACCCCGACCTGGCCGCCTCGCTCGACACCGAGTTCGCCGCCCTGCAGACCCTGCTTGACGCCGAGCGCATCGGCGACGGTTTCACCCTCTATACCGATCTCACGCCGGCGGAGATTCGCGCCCTCGCCGACCAGGTCAACGCGCTCGGCGAGCCGCTGAACCGGCTCACCGCCGCGCTCGTCTTGTGACCCGCGCCAAGCGCACCGCGTCCACCGACCCGGCCAGTCCGGGGCGAGGACTGTCCCGACGTGGGCTGCTTGGCCTCGCCGGGGCCAGCGTCGCCGGTATCGGGCTGGGAGTAGCCGGGGATCGGGTCGCGCTGGCGGCGACGACGACACTGGGGTCGGGGTCGGGTGCGGGCGCGGCATCCGCTTCGATGGTGTACCCGTTCTACGGCAGCCACCAGGCCGGCATCGTCACGCCGGCGCAGGACCGCCTGCACTTCGCTGCGTTCGACGTCTCGGCCGGTGTGACGCGGGCCGAACTGATCGAGTTGCTGCAGGACTGGACCATCGCCGCTGCCGCGATGAGCGCCGGCCGGGACGTGGGTGAGTACGGCGCCGTCAGCGGCCCCTACGACGCTCCCCCGCAAGACACCGGCGAGGCGCAGGGTCTGCCGCCAGCCGGTCTCACGATCACGTTCGGCTTCGGTCCTACCCTGTTCGAAACAGCGGATGGCGTCGACCGCTTTGGCATCGTCGGCCGTCGGCCGGCCGATCTGACGCCGCTGCCGCATTTTCCGCGCGACGACCTCGATGACGGGCGCAGCGACGGTGACCTCTGTATCCAGGCCTGCTCGAATGACCCGCAGGTGGCTGTGCACGCCATTCGCAATCTGTCGCGCATCGCGTTCGGGCGGGCGGCCCTGCGCTGGTCCCAGCTGGGGTTCGGGCGCACCTCGTCGACGTCGACCTCCCAAGCCACCCCGCGCAACCTCTTCGGGTTCAAGGACGGCACGGCCAACATCAAGGCTGAGGAACCCGACGTCGTCACCGACCAGGTCTGGGTGTCAGCGGCCGACGGACCGGCCTGGCTGGCCGGCGGCTCCTACCTCGTGGCGCGGCGCATTCGCATGACCATCGAGACCTGGGACCGCTCAATTCTGCGCGAGCAGGAGGCGGTGTTCGGCCGCACCAAGGGGGTCGGCGCGCCGCTGTCCGGCGGTACCGAGTTCAGCGAACCCGACTTCGCGCTGGCAGGCCGGGAGGACCAGCCGCTCATCGGAGCCGCAGCGCACATGCGGCTCGCGCATCCGACCCAAAACCACGGCACCAAAATGCTGCGCCGCGGCTACAACTTCGTGGACGGCAACGACGACCTGGGGCGTCTGGAGGCCGGACTGTTCTTCATCAGTTTTCAGCGGTCACCGACCCAGTTCACGACGGTGCAGCTGAACCTCGCCAAGCACGATGCGCTCAACGAGTATATTCGTCACGTCGGCAGTGCCCTGTTCGCCGTTCCCGCCGGCACGCCGGACGGAGGCTACGTGGGCGCGGCCCTCTTCGCCTGACCGGCATCCGCTTGTCGGGTTAACGTGAAAACCCCCGAAGCCTTGGCTGCGGGGGTTTTCACGTAGGAGAGCTGCGAGTTAGTTCGCGTCCATCTTCTTGACGCGCGACACCTGACGTGAGCGAGCGGATGCCGTCAGCTCCACCTTGCGGATACGCACGGCGGCCGGGGTGACCTCGACGCACTCGTCTTCGCGAGCGAATTCGAGGCATTGCTCGAGCGAGAGCTGCTTGGGCGGCGTCATCGACTCGAACGTGTCGGAGCTGGACTGACGCATGTTGGTCAGTTTCTTTTCCTTGGTGATGTTCACGTCCATGTCGTCGGCGCGCGAGTTCTCGCCGATGACCATGCCTTCGTAGACCTCGCTGGTCGGCTGCACGAAGAACGACATGCGCTCCTGCAGGTTGATGATCGCGAACGGGGTGACCGCACCAGAGCGGTCGGCCACGATGGAACCGTTCGTACGGGTGTTGATCGTGCCGGCCCAGGGCTCGTAGCCGTGCAGGATCGCGTTGGCGATGCCGGTACCACGCGTGTCCGTGAGGAACTGCGTACGGAAACCGATCAGGCCGCGCGAGGGAACGATGAATTCCATGCGAACCCAGCCCGTGCCGTGGTTGGCCATGTTCTCCATGCGGCCCTTGCGCGCGGCAAGCAGCTGCGTGATGGCGCCGAGGTATTCTTCGGGCGCATCAATGGTGAGGTGCTCGTAGGGCTCGTGGATCTTGCCGTCGACGCGCTTCACAACAACCTGCGGCTTGCCGACGGTGAGTTCGAAGCCTTCACGACGCATCTGCTCGACCAGGATGGCGAGGGCCAGTTCTCCACGACCCTGCACCTCCCAGGCGTCCGGGCGTCCAATGTCGACGACCTTGAGCGAGACGTTACCGACGAGCTCGCGGTCGAGGCGGTCCTTGACCATGCGGGCGGTGAGCTTGTGGCCCTTGACCTTGCCCATGAGCGGCGAGGTGTTGGTGCCGATGGTCATCGAGATGGCCGGGTCGTCAACCGTGATGGTCGGCAACGGGCGCACGTCGTCGGGGTCGGCGAGGGTCTCACCAATGGTGATGTTCTCGATACCGGCGACGGCAACGATGTCGCCGGGGCCGGCGCTGTCGGTCGGGTAGCGGTCGAGCGCCTTGGTGATGAGCAGCTCGGTGATCTTCACGTTGCTGACGGTGCCGTCCTGCTGCACCCAGGCCACGGTCTGGCCCTTCTTGATGGTGCCCTGGAAGATACGCAGCAGTGCGAGGCGGCCGAGGAACGGCGAGGCGTCGAGGTTGGTGACGTGCGCCTGGAGCGGGTGCGTGTCATCGTAGGTCGGAGCCGGGATGTGCTTGAGGATCGCGTCGAACAGCGGTTCGAGGTCGTCGTTGTCGGGCAGGGTGCCGTCTTCGGGCTTGTTCCAGCTGGCGGCACCGTTACGACCGGACGCGTAGACGACGGGCACGTCGAGAACGGCGTCGAGGTCGAGGTCGGGAAAGTCGTCGGCCATGTCGCTCGCGAGGCCGATGAGGAGGTCCTGGCTTTCGGCCACAACCTCATCGATGCGCGCGTCGGGACGGTCCGTCTTGTTGACCAGCAGGATGACGGGGAGCTTGGCTTCGAGCGCCTTGCGCAGCACGAAACGGGTCTGCGGCAACGGTCCCTCGGAAGCGTCCACGAGGAGAACGACGCCATCGACCATGGACAGGCCGCGCTCGACCTCGCCACCGAAGTCAGCGTGGCCAGGGGTGTCGATCACATTGATGGTGATGGGACCGTCGGTGGCGTGGATGCCCTTGTACGAAACTGCCGTGTTCTTGGCGAGAATCGTGATGCCCTTTTCGCGCTCGAGTTCGTTCGAGTCCATCGCGCGCTCTTCAACGTGTGAGTGGTCAGCGAAGGAGTCGGTCTGCTTGAGCATCGCGTCGACCAGGGTCGTCTTACCGTGGTCAACGTGAGCAACGATTGCAACATTTCGGAGGTTATTGCGTGTAGCAATCGCCATAAAAATAGATCCTTACGAAGAATGAGTGCCGCAGAGTCTCGCGCGCGACGAAGAATGGATACCAGGGGTCATAATGTGACCCAAAGTACTATCCTACCGTATTATCTGAACCCGACTGGTGGAGCTCACGCGGCTAGTCGTTGATGCCGGAAGCCAGCAATTCGCGGCGCAGCTCGCGGCGGGCTCGCTGTTCGGTCGGGTCGGGGATCGGTACCGCAGCGAGCAGGCGCTGGGTATAGGGGTCTTTCGGGTAGCGCAGGATCTCATCGCGGGTGCCGGTTTCCACGATGCGCCCGTGGTGCATGACGGCGATGCGATCGGCGAGCACATCGATGACGGCGAGGTCATGGGTGATGAACAGGCAGGCGAAGTTCATCTGCTGCTGCAGCGACTGGATCAGCTGCAGCACTCGGGCCTGCACCGACACGTCGAGGGCGCTGGTCGGCTCATCGGCAATGAGCACCTTCGGTTCGAGTGAGAGCGCACGGGCTATACCCACCCGCTGCTTCTGCCCGCCAGACAGTTCGTGCGGAAAACGGCTGCGATACGCGCGCGGTAGTTCGACGCTGTCGAGCAGCCGTTCCACCTCGGCGCTGAGCCCGGCCCCCTTCAACCCCTTCGCCAGCTTGAGGGGTTCTCCGATACTGTCGCCGATGGGCATCCGGGGGTTGAGCGACGACGACGGGTCTTGAAAGACGATGCCGACGCTCTTGTGCAGCCGGTGAATCTCGTCCCGGCTGGCCTTGGAGATGTCCTGGCCGGCCACGTGCAGCGAGCCCTCGGTGATCGGCAATAGGGCGATGGCCGCGCGACCGAGGGTGGTTTTGCCGGAGCCCGACTCCCCCACGAGGCCGAGAACCTCTCCTTGCCGCACGAACAGGTTGACCTTGTCGACGGCGCGAAAGGCCGCGACGCGACCGTGCTTGGGGTATTCGATGACGACATCGTCGAACTTGACGACCACTTCACGTTTGTCCCGTCGCGCCTCGCTGGCCGCCTCGTTGGCCAGCCGCTCGTTGACCTCGATGCGCGCGGCGAGTACGGCGTCGACGACAATGTCGGTGCCGATGGCGAGCGCCGCCGTCATATCGATGGCTTCGTCACCGCGCTGCCCGAGGTGCGGAACGGCCTGCAGCAGCGCGATCGTGTACGGGTGGGTGGGTTCGTTGAAGATTTGGTCGACCGTGCCACGTTCCACAATGACACCGCGACGCATCACGGCGATGTCATCGGCGAGGTCCGCGACCACGCCCATGTCGTGGGTGATCAAGAGGATGGCGCTGTCGAGCCGGTCGCGCAGGCTCCGAAGCAAGTCAAGGATCTCGGCCTGCACGGTCACGTCGAGGGCGGTCGTCGGTTCGTCGGCGATGAGCAGCTGCGGATCGCAGGAGATGGACTGCGCGATCATGGCCCGCTGGCGCTGCCCGCCGCTCAACTGATGCGGGTAGGAATTGAAAGCTTTGAGCGGATCGGGCAGCTCGACCATGTCGAGCAGCTCCAGTGCCCGCGCCTTGGCCTCTGAGGGCGACATGCCGAAATGCGCGCGCAGGGTTTCGATGATCTGGAAGCCGATCGTGTAGACGGGATTAAGGGCGGTCATCGGCTCCTGGAAGATCATAGCGATCTGGCCGCCGCGCACCTTGTGCATCTGCGCCGGCTTCAGCCCCATCAGTTCCCGGCCGCTGAGCTTGACGCTGCCCGAAATGCGGCTGTTCTCGGGAAGAAGATCAAGAATGGCCATGGAGCTCGCGCTCTTGCCCGAACCGGACTCGCCGACGATGGCGAGTACCTTGCCCCGTTCGATCGAATAGTTCAACTTGAGGGCGGCCGGCACCCACACGTTGTCCACGCCGAAGTGCACGGTCAGGTCGCGCACCTTCAGCACCGGGCCGGAGAATGTGGTCGTCACCTGGTCGGTCATGAGGTCCTGCTTTCGCTGCTCGTGCGGTGGGTGCGGTCAATATCTGGCAGCATGGCTGCATGCCCGTCGCTGCCGACCCGAATGTCTTCTACTCGCGGTTCAACCGCATCATCGCCGCCGTGTTCACGGCGGTCGCGGCGCTCAGCGCGCTGAGCCTGTTCCTGCTGCCGACCGCGCAGAATCGAGTTCTGGTCATTCCGGCCCTGTTCGTGGTGGTTTTTGTCTGGGAGGTACTGTGGCGGCCCGACCTCACGGTCAGCGACACGGCCGTGACCGTTCGCAATCCGCTGCGCACCATCGTCGTGCCGTGGGCGGCGCTCGTGCACGTCGATACCAAGTTCGCGCTCACCCTGTACACGCCGGGGCGTAAGTTCGCGGTGTACTGCGCGCCGGCTCCCGGCCGCAGCCTGACCAGTGCCGGTCGCCGGAAGACCACCGACCCCGTGCCCTACGTCACCGGGGAGCCGCGCCCCGGCGATCTGCCGGGGAGTGAGTCCGGGGAGGCGGCGCAACTGGTGCGCGCGCGCTGGGATGCCCTGCAGAAAAGCGGCCGGGTGGACGGCGGGCTCGCGGCCCAGACGCCCGTGTCGGTCGGGTGGAGCTGGGGTCGCGTTGCCGTGCTGGTGGCTGGCGCTACGGCATCCGTTGTGGCGATACTGATTTCTTAGAGCACACCGACGGCGCGGCATCACGGCTTCAGCTCCGGTTCGGGCCGGGTCTCGCGCATCTTGCTGAGCTTGAACCGGCGGTGCCGGGGGTCGAACGCGTCGCGCAGGCCGTCACCGACGAAGTTCACCAGCAGTGCGAGCGACACGATGAACGCGCCGGGCCACCAGAACAGCCACGGCCGCGTCTGGAACGCCGATTGGTTGGAGCTGATCAGCAGGCCGAGTGACACATCGGGAGAGCGGATGCCGTATCCGAGGAAGCTCAACGCCGTCTCCAGCAGGATCGCTGAGGCCATGATGAGCGTCGCCGACACGATGACCACTCCCATTGCGTTGGGCAGAATGTGCTTGAAGATGATGCGGGCGTCTGATGCCCCGGCTACCCGCGCTGCCTCGACGAATTCACGTTCGCGCAGGGAAAGGAACTCGCCGCGAACCAGCCGGGCGATACCCATCCAAGAAAAGAACCCCAGCATGATCGCGAGCACCGGGGCGCCGAGGCTGCCGAACCAGTGGCCGACGACCGAGCCAATGACGAGCGCGGGAATCACAATGAAGACGTCCGTGATCCGCATCAACACGGCATCGACCGTGCCTCGGTAATACCCGGCGACCGCGCCGACCACCACGCCGACGACGGTCGCGATGAGGCCCAGCACAACCATGACGAGGGCGGAGTTCTGGATACCCCGCATGGTCATCGCGAAGTAGTCCTTGCCGATGCGGTCCTGGCCGAACGGATGCTCGCCCAGCGATACCCCGTTGCCCCCGAGAAACTGTGGCACCAGCGACAGGGTTGGGTCACCACCGTTGACCTGTTCGTTGAGCTCCTTGAACCCGAACTTCCACCAGCCGGGAATGGGGCCGATTCCGATGGCGGAAAAGGAGAACAGGATGATGGCCAGAAGGATCACGATCGAAGCGACGGCCACTTTATTGCCGATAAATCGTCGCCAGATCAGTCGGCCCTGGCTTTCGGGAACCGAGCTGGCGACGGCGAGCTCGTCGGCGGGCACTTCGGGCGGTGTCGGCCCCAAACCAATCGGTGTGGACATTTAGCGGATCCTCACTCTCGGGTCGAGCCCGGCATAGGCCATATCGGCCAGAAAGTTGAAGGTGATGGCCATGGCGGCCACGATCAGGAAGTAGCCCATGACCGGATTCAAATCACCGCGCTCGAGCCCCGCATTGAACAGGCTGCCCATGCCCGGTATGGCGAACACCTTTTCGGTGATGATCGCGCCGCCGAGCAGGGCACCGACGTCGAAGGCCACCAGGGTGGTCAGGGGAATGAGCATGTTGCGGAACGCGTGCCGCACGATAACTGTGCGTTCCGGAAGGCCTTTGGCCCGGGCGGTGCGAATGTAGTCAAGGCTGAGCACCTCGAGCATGCCGGCCCGGGAATATCGGGTGTAGCCGGCAAACGAGATCAGCAGCAGCGCGACCGTCGGCAGGGTGAGGTGTGCGAAGGTGTCGAGGCCCGCGAGCCACACGTCACCGGACAGCCCAGGCGTTTTCGAACCCACCGTCGCGATCGGTCGCCCGTTGGTGGCGCTGAGCAGGTCGCCCCAGGACTGCATGAAGCGATCCAGCAGCACGACGGCTCCGGAGAACAGTGCCGTGACCAGACCGACGCGCATGTTCTGGCCGCGGTCGTAGCCACCGGCCAGGAAGCCACTGAGGAGCCCGACGGCGATCGTGGCGAGCGCCAAAATGAACAGGGTGGCGGCGCTCGACACATCGAACAGGGGCTGCAGCAGAAAGTACGCCGCGATGGCGATCCCGCCGTTGATGCCGGCGGTGATCACGGCCCGCCGGTTGCGCAGCCCGGCCAGCAGGGCTGCGGCCCCCAGGGCGATGGCCGCCACGAGAATGATGATGGGGATCGGCCCCAGCCCCGGATTCTCGAACCAGCCAGTCGCGCTCATCAATAAGAGCACACCGGATGTCGCCAGTCCCGACACGAGGAACACCACGAGTCGGCGCAGCCCGTCACCACCGAGCAGGGACTGCCAGATGGCACCAGCGACGAGGCCGATGACGACCAGCGCGAGTCCACCGATCACGGGATCGCGCAGAAAGTCGTTGAAGCCGATGGCGATGAATTCCTTGAGAAGTACAGCCACGAGAAAGGCGGGCAGTGAATAGAGGAAGAAGCTCACGAAGGTGACCGTGTTGTCGAGGCCGCTGTACTGACGCAAAGCGGTGATGATGCCGATCGTCACGCCGAGCAGAATGGCGAGCACGAGTGCCAACGTGACCAGCTGCAGGGTCGCGGCGAGGGCGTTGGGGAGGATATCTACGACGGGCGCGTTGGAGATCGTCGACCCGAGGTCGCAGGCATTGGCGAACGGGATCGCACACTTGGCGACGCCACCAAGCCAGAGCACCCAGCGCAGCGGCGGCGGCACGTCAAGGTCGAGTCGGTCGACGCGGGCGTCGATCAGCTGCTGTTTGTTGGGCGAGCTGCTGCTCAGCAGGTCCTGGAGCGGCTGCGCCGAGTAACCGACCATGACGTACATCACAAACGATGCGGCGATGAGGATGAGGATGGAAACGAGAATTCGTCTCAGGATGAAACTCACCATGCCGGGCTACCTCACTGTAGGGGTTTGGCGGTACTGCGGGACACCAGTGACTTAGAGCTGCCACATCCGCGAGTTGGGCCTCTGGGCGAACCCAGAAGCCCAACTGCGCAGGAACTAGCTAGCTACTCATTGACGGACCACTGCCAGAAGTTCCAGAACGGACCGGTTTGGTTGCCCATGTACTCGACACCGCTCACGCGCTTGGATACCCCGTACACGCCCGGCAGCTGGAACAGGGGCAGGCCGTAGGCATCCGCGAACATCTGCTTGTCCATCCGCTTCTCAATGGCGATCACCTCGTCAGGATCAAGCGTCGTCTGGGTCAGGAGAGCATCATCGTTCGTTCCCGTGTACCGGCTATAATTTCCGCCCCCATCGGTCGAGAAGATCTGCGAGATGCCGGCCGACCCGACGCCGGGGCTGATCCAACCGAAGATCGACGCTTCATAGTCGCCGCCAGACAGCAGCGAACTCCAGTCGGGTGACCCCTTGTCGACGATGGTGAACCCGGCCTGGCTGGCCGACTCCTGAATGGCTTGAAAGGAATCGACCCGGTTCGGGTTGTTGGAGTTGTACAGAATGCTGACCGTCGGTGTCGCACCGGCCAGAAGCGCCTTGGCACCCTCGATGTCCACCTCGGCATAGTCGCTCGAGCCGTTATTGGCGACGGAATCGTCGTACGGCTCGTTGGCCGGAACCCAGATCTGTGAGTTCAGAACCTCCGCGTCTGGATTGATCGGCGTGATGAGGGAGTCCAGAATTTGCTGGCGCGGAATGGTCTTCAGGAAAGCCTGGCGAACCTTCAGATCAGCGAAGACCTCGGAGCCGAAGTTGAGGTCGACGTGGTCGTAAGAGAGCTGGTCGCCGGTGAGCACATCGGCGCCGGTGTTCTCCAGCGCCGTCAGGGTATCAGCGGATGCCTGCGGGTACATGATGTCAACCTCGCCGTTCTGCAGCGCGGTGACCTCGGCGTTCGCGTCGGGGATGACGCGCAGGATCAGCTTGTCGATTTTGGGCTTCATGCCAGCGACATAAAACTCGTTGGGCTCCATCGTGAAGGACTGGCCGGGGGTCCAGCCGGTCGGC
The DNA here is from genome assembly GCF_004402315.1 of Cryobacterium sp. TMT1-3. NCBI lineage: Bacteria > Bacillati > Actinomycetota > Actinomycetes > Micrococcales > Microbacteriaceae > Cryobacterium > Cryobacterium sp. TMT1-3. Next base: position 84,880 of record NZ_SOFW01000037.1, on the reverse strand, counting down.
ACCATCGGCCCGCTCGAGACGAGCAGGTCGGGGTCGGTCGGGAACGCGGTCACGTCATAGCCGGTGTTCACGAAGTCGGCGGCCGCCTTGAAAGTGGGGTCGGCTGCGGCCGGGCTGGCCGGGTCGCCCTTGGGCAGGCTCATGATCAGTTCGGTGAGTTCGGCTGCCGAGCCGAGTCCGGCCTTCTTAGCCACGATGTGCGCCGGCTGGCCGATCGGGTTGACAATCTCCCAGTCCACGAACGGCGTTCCGTAGACCAGGGTCATCGACAGGTTATCGTCGCTGACGGTCGGCAACGCCGTCGTGTCGAGTCCGGCCGTGCTCGCAGCCAGGTCGAAGTATTGCGTACCGGTCACGACCTCGTCATTTTCGTCCTTGGTCGCGCTGTTGAAGTAGCCGGATTGCGTCGCCCAGGACAGCACCATGTCATCGGCCGTTACGGGCTCCCCGTCGGACCACTTATTGTCGGGGTTGAGCGTGTAAGTGACGGTCTGCGGGTCGTCGCTGGTCTTCTCGAAGGTGCCGAACTCCTCCTCGCGCACGAGGTTGAAGTCGGGGTCAATGTAGGCGAAGGCCGATCCGTAGTTGCCCATGAGGTAACCGATGATTCCGTTGGTGTCGAGGTTCGCCTGCGGGGTCTGGTTGTTGAACGAGGTGAAGTCGTTGACGATCGCGACGGTCACCGTTCCGCCGCCACTGGCAGCATCCGTGTTGTCGTCGGTGCTTCCGGTCGTGGTGCATGCGGTCAGTGCAAGAGCAGCGACGCCGAGAACGGCGACCCCGCTGAGGCTCTTCCTGAACAGTTTTCCTCTGATGGACAAGATTCCTCCTGGGCAAAATGATCGTCGGAGCGCGGCGGGACACCGCGGGCCGATCGTGGTTTGATACGACCCTAGAGAGAAACCCCAACTTTGCCAATCAAATGACCGAACTGTTATGAAATAGCTCCATTCTTTTTCGTCAAAGGCGGGCAATGTGCACAAATCCTGCGTATAGACCTCGAAAAATCGACGTGTGCTTCGAGTAACGGCACCACCGCAACATATTCCAGCGCGGGGTCACACCGCCGGTTTCGTGCGATCTTGTTAAAACGCTGCGGGCCCGACCGAAATTTTTTCCTGGTCGGGCCCGCAGCTCGGGTGAAAGCGTTCGGCTACCGTCCGAACTCGAAGTTCGCGCCGGGGATCGCCGCGAGCAGCTCCTGCGTGTACACCTCGCGGGGGTTGTCGAACACCTCGTCGGTGGAGGACGCCTCGACGATTCGCCCCTTCTGCATGACACACACATTGTCGGCGACCAGCCGCACGACCGCGAGATCGTGCGTGATGAAGAGGTAGGTCAGTCCCAGCTCGGTCTGCAATTCGGTGAGCAGACTCAGAATCTGCCCCTGAACGAGAACGTCGAGGGCCGACACTGCCTCGTCGAGCACGAGCACGTCGGGCTTGAGCGCCAGGGCACGGGCAATCGCGATGCGCTGACGCTGACCGCCCGACAGCTCGCTCGGGTAGCGGAACTGTGTTGCGGCCGGCAGGGAGACCTGGTCGAGCAGCTCCAAGACCCTGTGCTGGCGGTCCTTGCGGGAACCCACCTTGTGCGCGAGCAGGGGTTCCGCGATGGTGTTGCCCACGTTGTACTGCGGGTCGAGCGAACCGTACGGGTCCTGAAAGACCGGCTGCACGCGGCGACGGAAGCTCAACAACTCACGCCCCGTCAACCCGGCGACATCACGCCCGTCGAATTCGATCCGCCCGCTCGTGGTGCTTTCCAATTGCAGGATGAGCTTGGCCACGGTGGATTTGCCGGAACCGGACTCCCCCACGATCGCGGTGGTGGTGCCCTTCTTCACCCCGAACGACACGTCATTCACGGCGAGCAGTTCGGTATAGCGCAACCCGGATTTGCGGATGCGGTACATCTTGGTGATGCCCTCGACCGAGATGAGGTCTTTGCCCGACGCCGCCAGTTCGCGGTCGGTCGCCCGCCGCATCAAGGCGGTGTCGGTACCGCCGGCCGAGAAGATCTCGGCCGGCGGGGCATCCTCATTCTTCTTGGCCTGGATGCGTCGTGACGCGAGGCTCGGAGCGGCCGCCACGAGACGCTGGGTGTAGGGGTGCTGCGGGTTGGCGAGAATCTCCTGCGAGGGCCCCGACTCGACCACTTTGCCCTTATACATCACCACGAGCTGCTCGGCCCGTTCGGCCGCGAGGCCGAGGTCGTGCGTGATGAACAGAACACTCGTGCCATAGTCCCGGGTGAGGGTGGCGAGGTGATCGAGAATCTGGCGCTGCACGGTGACATCGAGCGCACTCGTCGGCTCATCGGCGATAAGCAGCTTCGGCCGGGCCGACAGCCCGATTCCAATGAGCACGCGTTGGCGCATTCCGCCGGAGAACTGGTGCGGGTACTGCTTGAGCCGGTCGGCAGCATCGGCCAGGCCCGCCTCCTGCAGTACTTCAATGGTGCGCTGTTTCAGTGCCTTGCCGCGCAGGTCGCTGTTGGCCCTGATCGCTTCGGCCACCTGGAAGCCGATGTTCCACACCGGGTTGAGGTTGCTCATCGGGTCCTGGGGAACGTAGCCGATCTCGCGACCGCGCACGTTTTGCATCTCTGCTGCGGTCAGCGCCGTCAGGTCGCGGCCCTCGAACAGAATCTGCCCACCGGTTACCTGGCCGGTGCCGGCCAGCAGCTTGATGATCGCCTGGGCGGTCGTGGTCTTGCCCGAGCCGGACTCCCCCACGATGGCGAGGGTCTGCCCGGGGTAGAGCGTGAGGCTGACACCGCGCACGGCCGGCACGATGCCCCGCTGCGTCCGGAAGCCCACCTCGAGGTCGCGGATTTCCAGGAGCGGTGCGGAGTCGGTGGACGGAATCTGATTCACGGTTTCGGTCGCTAACTGGGTCATCGGCGTGCCCTCGCCTGGGGGTCGAGCGCATCGCGCAGCACGTCGCCGAGCATGAGGAAGGCCAGCACGGTCAGGGACAGCGCGATCGAGGGGTACAACAGCACCTGCGGGCTGGTGCGGATGGAGGTTTGAGCTTCGCCGATGTCACGCCCCCACGACATGGTGCCCGGTCCGAGGCCGATGCCGAGGAACGAGAGCGTGGCCTCAGCCACGATGAACGTTCCGAGCGAGACCGTCGCGATGACGATCACGGGGGCGATGGCGTTGGGAATCACGTGGCGCAGCAGAATCTTGAACTTCGACACGCCGAGCGCGACCGAAGCTACGACATAGTCCGAGCTCCGCGCGGTGAGCACGGCGCCGCGCATGATGCGGGCCACCTGCGGCCAGGCGAAGATCGAGATGACCAGCGCAATGACCACCGGGGTGCGGTCGGGCAGCACCGAGAGCAGCACGATAGCGCCGAGCACGGTCGGAACGGCGAAAAAGATGTCGCCGATCCGCGAGACGACCGCGTCGAGGAATCCGCCGTAGTAGCCGGCGAGGGCACCGACGATTAGACCGAACAGGGTCACGATCGCCGCGGCCAGCATTCCCACGGTCACCGAGGCACTCGTTCCGAAGATGATTCGCGAATAGACATCGCAGCCCTGAAACGTGAATCCGAGCGGATGCCCGGACTGCGGTGACCCGTTGCTGTCCGACAACTGGCACTGCGTCGGCGAGACCGAGGCGAACCAGGTGGGAAACAGGGCGACCAGAACGATCAGGACGATGAGTCCGGAAGCGATCCAGAAGGTGGGCCGACGACGCATCGCGTCCCAGGCATCTGCCCAGGTACTGCGCGCCTTCGCTGTCTCGTCGAGGCGGTCGATGGCGACGAGCGGGGTATCTTCGAGCGCGGCAACGAAGTGCGGCTGCGCGCCGTGATTCTTACTTGGCATAACGGATCCTTGGGTCCAGAGCTGCGTACAGCAGATCGACGAGCAGGTTGGCGAGTACGAAGATCACGACCATCACGGCGATGAACGAGACCACGGTGGGTCCTTCGCCGAGGCGAATGGCCTTAAAGACGGTTCCACCCACTCCGTTGATGTTGAAGATTCCCTCGGTGACGATGGCGCCGACCATGAGCGAGCCGATGTCCACTCCGAGAAAGGTGATCACGGGCACGAGGGAATTGCGCAACACGTGCACGGTCACCACGCGGGGGCGGGAGAGGCCCTTGGCCGTTGCGGTGCGAACAAAGTCGGCGTTGAGGTTGTCTGACACGCTCGCGCGGGTGAGGCGCACGATGTACGCAAACGAAACGGATGCCAGCACCAGCGCTGGCAGGATCAGTTCGTCTATCGGTGCTGCGCCACTGACCGTGGTGCGGGCCCAGCCGAGCTGCACGCCGAACACGAATTGCAGCACGAAGCCGATCACGAAGGTCGGCACGCTGATCAGCAGCAGGCTCACGACGAGCGCGCTCGCGTCGAACAGTTTGCCCTTGCGAAGGCCGGCGATCAAGCCGACGAGGATGCCGAAGACGGCTTCGAAGGCGAGGGCGAGCATGGCCAGTCGCGCCGTGATCGGAAAGGCGGAGGCCATGACATCGGAGACGGAGCGACCGGAGTACGTAGTGCCGAGGTCGCCCTGGAAGAAGTTGCCGATGTAGAGCAGGTACTGCACGATGAACGGCTTGTCGAGGTTGTACTCGGCGCGAATCTGCGCCAGGACGGCGTCTGATGGCGGCCGTTCGCCATAGAGCGCGGCGATCGGATCTCCGGGGAGGGAGAACACCATGAAGTAGATCAGGAACGTGGCGCCGAAGAACACGGGGATCATCTGGAGAAGACGTTTGCCGGTGTACCAGAGCATCAGGTCGCCGCGGGCTTGGTTGACACTGCGGAGGTCGGGAGCATGAAGAATCGCAATCATTAAGTGGAACTCGAGAGGCCCGGGGAATGACCCCCGGGCCTCTCGTAACGACGGACTGGGAACGAACGGTTAGTTCTTGGTGATCGCGCTGTAGAGCGGCACGGAATCCCAGCCGAACTCGACGTTGCTCACGGTGTCCGACCAGACACCGGAGGTGTTCTGGTACCACAGCGGGATGGTCGGGAGGTCCTGCAGCAGAACTTCCTGAGCCTGGACGTACTTGGCGGTGGCGTCTTCAACACTGGACGCCGCGGCGCCTTCCTTGAGGAGCGTGTCGAAATCTTCGCTGCTGTAGCCTTCGTAGTTCGAGCCGGCACCGGTCTGGTAGAGCGGCGCGAGGAAGTTGTACAGCGAGGGGTAGTCGGCCTGCCAACCGGCGCGAGTGCCGCCGGTCAGAGCCGAGGCTTCGCGGTCATCGACTGCGGCCGCGAAGGTCGGGTACGGCTTGCCGACCGCGTCGATGCCGAGCGTGTTCTTGACGCTGTTGACGACGGCATCGACCCAGACCTGGTGCGGTCCGTCGGAGTTGTAGGCGATGTCGAAGGTGCCGGTGTACGGCGAGATGGCATCCGCCTCGGCCCAGAGGGCTACGGCTTCTTCGGGGTTGTACTCGAGAACTTCGGAACCCTCGAGGGAATCGGAGTAGCCGTCGATCACCGGGGAGGTGAAGTCGGTGGCCGGGGTGCGGGTGCCCTGGAACACGACATCGGTGATCTCGGCACGGTCGATGGCCATGGAGAGAGCTGCGCGACGCAGCTTGCCCTCATCGCCCGACCAGTGCTCGAGATAGTAGGGCATGTTGAAGGATTGGAAGACCGCCGCCGGCTCGTTCACGAAGGAGTCCGGAAAGTCGGACTCGTAGCTCGCGAGGGCAGACTCGGGAATCTGGTCGAGTACGTCAAGGTCGCCGCCCTGCACGGCCGCATAGCCGGCATCGAACGAGGCGAAGAAGACGATGGTCAATCCATCGTTGGCGGGAGTGCGCACCCCCGAGTAGTCCGGGTTCGTGACGAGGTCGATCTGCACGTCGTGCTGCCAGGCGTCGTCGCCGGCGAGCTCGTAGGGGCCGTTCCCGATCGGGTTTTCACCGAAGGCATCCATGTCCTCGAACGCCACGGTCGGCAGCGGGGAGTAAGCCGAGTAGCCGAGGCGGAGGGGCCAGTCGGCTTCTGCACCGGAAAGCTGAACGGTGAACGTGGTGTCGTCGACGACCGTCAAGCCCGACATGGTTTCGGCGAGGGGGTCGGGGATCTGCAGGACCGCACCGGATTCATCGGTGGCTCCGGTCGGGTCGTCCTTGGTGTTGGAGACGTCGGAGTAGCCGGCGATGTTGTCGAAGAAGCCGGACGAGCCCTGGGCATTGGTGACCAGCGCGCCGTAGTTCCAGGCGTCGACGAAGGAGGAGGCCGTGACCGGCTCGTCGTTGGTGAAGGTCCAGTCGTCCTGGAGGGTGACGGTCCAGTTGATGCCGTCCTCTGACTCGATCGACTCGGCGACCTCGTCTTCGATCTCACCCGTCGCAGAGTAGGAGACCAGCCCGGCGAAGATCGACGTGATGATCTTTCCGCCACCCACCTCGGTGGTGTTGGTCGGGATCAGCGACATCTGCGGCTCGGTGCCGTTCGTCGTGATGATCGAGCCGCCCTCAGCGGATGTCGTGCCGCCAGCGCAACCCGAGAGCGCGAGGGCTCCGGTCGACGCGAGAGCGATGGCGACAATGCCCATTCTCCTGATTTTCAATTTTCCTCCAGTGCGCAAAAGAGCGTCTGACACAGCTCTTGACCGTGTCACACGCCCGTCGAGTCAATCCAATTCTGGCCGCGAGCTACCGACACAAGATTGGGGGGTTGTTACGACCCTAGTTTGAATTTTTCCCATAATGGGCACATCCGGGTGAACTGTTACATGCGCGCAATGTTTACCGCAACTAATGAGCGCTGGGCAGGGCTGAACTGCACATATGTTGCTTGGGGGTAGTCCTGTGGGGGAGCGCTGATCCACTTCGTATCGGCCGTGGCTTCGGCCGCGCAGGTACCGGCAATGTGTGGCCGCACTGGCAGGATAGAGCCATGCCGCCAGCATCCGTTCTGCGCCTTTCGGGGCTTGACCGCACCCGTACTTTCTGGGAGATCGGCATCGTGCTCGCCCTGTCTCTCGGGGCGTCGGCCGTTTACTCGATCGTGTCGATCGTGGCTCGGCTGACCGACACGACACCGCTCGCCGAGCAGTCGGCGACGCTGAACGGGTCGCAATCGCCGCGGGAGTGGCTCGACTTCACCTACCAGTTTCTGGGTATCGCCTTCGGGCTAGCAGCGGTGGCCCTGGTGTTGTTTCTGCTCTGGCGGCCCGGGCAGAACCCGTTCACCCGGCTCGGCTTCGACCTGACTCGGCCCGGGCGAGACCTGCTCGGCGGATTCGGGCTGTTGCTCGTGATCGGCATTCCGGGACTCGCGCTCTACCTCGCCGGACGGGCACTCGGTTTCACCGTGGCCGTCGTGCCCTCGCCGCTCGATACCTTTTGGTGGACCATCCCGATCCTCGTGTTCGCCGCGCTGAAGGCTGCGCTGCTCGAAGAGCTCATCGTGGTGGGCTACCTGTTCACCCGGCTGCGCGAGCTCGGGTGGTGGACCTGGACCATCATCCTGAGCTCGGCCGTGCTGCGCGGCAGCTACCACCTCTACCAGGGAGTGGGCCCCTTTTTCGGCAACGTGGCCATGGGCGTGGTGTTCGGCTGGTGCTACCACCGCTGGGGCCGCACCATGCCGCTCGTGGTGACGCACTGGCTGCTCGACATTCTCTCGTTCGTCGGCTACCCGCTCGCGCTGGCCTGGTGGCCGGGCCTGCTCGCCCCGGCCTAGATCCAGATCACCAAGCGGTCAATCACACACCGCAACGCGCAGGAAGGCGATGCTGGAACGACGCGGGGCAGGGCTCAGCCCGCCGAGCGGGCAGGCAGGCAGGCAGGCAGGCAGGCAGCCCAGTCGTCCGGTTCCGGTGTCGCCCTGTCAGGTGCCGACTCCTACCCGAACTCAACCTACCGGCAGGGCGGGAACCGCGCCCGGCCACGCACCCAAATACTCCGGACCATCGAGGTACACACTGTACAAGAGCGGGAACGCCGGGCTGTCGACTCCGGATATCACGTTCGCCTGGTCTTGGAGATCTAGCCGGGTTCCGTGGTTCCAGACGGTCAGGCTGAGTTGTGACGGCTCCTGGGCTAGCGCCGTCGCCCACCCGACCCGCAGCACGTAATCGAGAACCCCGGGGGCAGTGATCGCGGACGCGTCGTCAACGGAAACCTCCATGACGATCTCTGTGGACAAGCCGGAGATATGAGAACCGATATCGGCGTCCGTCAGGCCGGGAACCGCATTGAGGAGCCCCGCAGCATCGTCGCGGCTAATGGCCGATCCCCGACCGGATTCAGAGGTCGTCGCTGCGGGCGTCGGAGGCACCCTTTCACTCTGCGATGCGCAGGCGGTTAGTACCGCTGCAACGGCCACGGTCACGACTGCGCTCAGCATCACTAACGAACGGCGGCTCAAGTTCATGTTTGCGTCCTCATCGTGTTGCTTTGTAGTCATGCACGGTCACGTCGCCTCCCGTGAAAAAGCCCTGCGCGGACGTGGTGAACGTGCCGGCATTCGGATCGCCCGAACCTTGAAATTCTCCCGCCGTCACCGCGTACTTGACCGCGTTGTGGGGTTCCGCGTTGTCGCCCATCATTGGGGCGTCGGCGTGCACGGTGACCTGGTTGGTCGTGGCGGGATTGTCTGACCCGTCCCCGGCCGGCACTAGATCGCCGGTGTGTTCGAAGGAGAGCACGTTGACGTCAGAGGGAATGTCGAAGTTACCGATCGATGCACCGGCGGTGACGACATTCGTGATGTTGTAGTGCTGGTTCATCCAGGGGTCCTGGCTCATCAGGCCTGCGGTGATTCCGCCGAGGCTGAAACCGGCAAACATGACCGGATCGTGCGATGTCACACCCGCATCCTCCATGGCTTGCTTGACGGCCGCCATGAGTACGGTTTGATGCTGCGCCATCGACGCCAGGTCGCTCGGTAGGTCGTTCGTGGCGATGCCGGGTGCCAGCCCCCAGTTCTGGGTGCTGGGAATCTGGACAATCCAGTGCTTCACTCCATCGACTGCAACGCGTTCCACCAGCCGAATGTCAGAGAAGTCGCCAGTGGAATCCCCATTGGGATCACCGTTGGCGTCGATTTCTTGGGCACCCAAAAAGAGCGTCGATAGGTCGGTTGGCGCGATCTGCGCGATGATCTCTCCCGCCTCGTTCGTAAATGATTCCGAGGGGATGGGAGCGACGGTCGGCTGGCCGGTCGCGTCGTCGAAGACGCCGAAGCGCCCGCCGCCGGCGATGATGCCTTCCAGGAGCTGGTCGTAGTCGAGCGGCGGCCAGGGTGCGCCGGTGAGGGAAGTCGTTCCGACGATGGCCACTGGGCCGAGGGCGAAGGTCGCTCCAGCGAGGAGTCCGGGGGCGAAGTTGATGATCGTCTGCACCAGGTCGGTGTGCTCGCGCGCCCAGGCCTGGATCGCGTCCGCATCCGGGGCGCTTACGAGCAGGGCCGCGAACTCGTCCGCGAGCCGCCGGTTGGCTGCGGCGGCGGCATCCGCTGGTGAATAGGCCGACGCAAAAGCGCTCGCTCCGGGCAACATGAGCGCCCCCACATCGCCCGGCACCAGCACGGTGGCGAGGAGCCACGGATTCTGCTGCACCTGGTCGCCGATCGCTTCCACGGCGGCCCCCGCCGAATCAGTCACTTCCGCGACCTGATAGCCCACCGCGACACCGGCCGCGTAGAGCGCTGCCCCACCGGCCACGACCGTCGCCCCGGCAACGACGACAACGCCAACCGCGAACCCGCCCACGAAGTAGAGGCCATCTGCGGCCGTGGCCAGTGCGGAATCCACCGTCTCATAGGTGACGACGGCGCCGTCGATGAAGAGTTGCAGCACCGCCACCCTGGCAGTCTGCACGAGGTACACGGCTGCGGCCTGCAGGATCTTGGTCTCAGCGTCCGCGAAGGTGGCGGGCGAGAGGATCGCCGATTCGAGGAGGTCACCGCCGGCCGCCACGGCCGCGATCTGCAGGCTCTCGGTGGCGAGATACTCCTGCACCAGGCCGAGCTGGGTCGAGAATGTGCGCATGTCCTCGAAGGTCGCAACAAGGGGGGAGGTATTGGTGCCGCCGCTGACCGTGAAGTCACTCATGGGCCATCTCCGTAACAGTGATTTCTGCACAGAGGGAGGCGACTTCCGCCTGAATAGCGGCGTGCGTCACGGCGGCAATCGTGATGGTTCCCGAATCGACCACCTGTTCTGCCGTCGGCAGGCCGTCGGATCCGGCCGGAAGCCTTACGTGCACACTGCGCCAGCCGGCGGCGCCACGCACATAGTTCAGCACCCGAACCGGAATTCCATCCTGCCGCGAGAGCCGCAACTCGAATCCCGCGTCGAGATCACCGGCCAGGCCGGAAAGCGCCCGCACAGCATCGGGGCCGCCGATTCGGCGGGACAGTTCCTCCTTCAGCAGCGAGTCATTGGCACGGAGAACCTCGATGCCGCCACGGCTGTCCGTGAGGGACATCGTCACCAGCGGCCCGTTACCGCCCGCCTCCCCACCGGACGGGATCGCCAAGGCCAGTTTGTCGGCCAGGTGCGAAAACGGCACGACCGCGAACTCGAGGCCAGCCAGGTCACCGGTCGATCCACGCCCGTTGGCGATCTCGACGTTCTGGGCCCGCGCCAGTGTCGAGCCGAACCCGCCCCGCGCCGAAGCGACCAGCAGGAGCGTCGACTCTCGGGTCCACGCGGACACCTCGAACACCCAAGCCGGAACCATGTGCAGCGACAGAAAAACCAGGAACGACTCAAGCAGCCAGTCGCTCAGATTCGCCGGGATCGGTGCACGCGGGACATCCGCTGCGACGAGGCCCTTAGCGACCAGGCCGGCGAGCGCCGCCTGTTCCCGGTCTGCGGCCTCAGCCGGGCCCAGATCGCTGGTCCAGTCCTGACGGAACCGCGGCGGCAACTGCAGGGAGGGCACGTGGTCCTGCACGAGGTGCAACTCGTCAGCAGTCAACAGAACACGCGGTACCGACGTGCCCGCCCCCAACGACTCACTCGTCATCATGCGCTCCCCCGTGTGCTCCTGCCCAGCCTACCGAGAATGCGCGCACACCCGCCGCCGGGCGGGTGCACGATGAGCGCCTACTCGAACGCTTCGGGCGGCGGGCAGGCGCAGACCAGGTTGCGGTCGCCGTAGGCGTTGTCGATGCGACGCACCGGCGGCCAGTATTTGTTCCGCACAAGCGAGGCGAGCGGATACACCGCGGTCGCCCGGTCATACGGATGCTCCCACTCCCCCTCGATCACCGACTGCGCCGTGTGCGGGGCGTTGTGCAGCGGGTTGTCGTCGGCGGGCCAGCGGCCGGCGGCGACGGCATCCGCTTCAGCCTTGATCGCGATCATGGCGTCGCAGAAGCGGTCGATTTCGCCGAGATCCTCACTCTCGGTGGGTTCGACCATGAGCGTTCCGGCCACCGGAAAGCTCATGGTCGGGGAGTGAAAACCGTAGTCGACGAGGCGTTTGGCGACGTCGTCGACGGTCACGCCCGTGGCCGCCGTGAGCGGTCGCAGGTCGAGGATGCACTCGTGCGCGACCAGGCCGTTCTCACCCGAATAGAGCAGCGGGTAACTGTTCTCGAGGCGTTTGGCGACGTAGTTGGCGGCGAGCACGGCGGCGCCAGTGGCCTGTTTGAGGCCGTCGATCCCCATCATGCGCACGTAGGCCCAGGAGATGGGCAGAATGCTCGGGCTGCCGTAGGGCGCGGCCGACACCGGTCCGCCGGCGTGCACGACGTTGGCGGTGGCTCCCCCGCTGCCGAGCAGGTAGTGCTCGTCACTCTGAGCGAGCGGATGCCCCGGCAGGAACGCCGCGAGGTGCGCCTTGGCCGCGACCGGACCGACGCCCGGCCCGCCGCCGCCGTGCGGGATGCAGAAAGTCTTGTGCAGGTTGAGGTGCGAGACGTCGCCGCCGAAATCGCCGTAGCGGGCGAATCCGAGCAGGGCGTTGAGGTTGGCGCCGTCGACGTAGACCTGGCCGCCGGCGTCGTGCACGGCCGCACAGATGGTGGCGACCTCGTGCTCGTAGACACCGTGGGTGGACGGGTAGGTGATCATGAGCGCGGCCAGATCGGCGGCGTGCTCGGCGATCTTGGCGTGCAGGTCGGCCAGGTCGACGTTGCCGAGTTCGTCGCAGGCCACGACCACGACGCGCATGCCGGCCAGGGCAGCGGATGCCGCGTTGGTGCCGTGTGCGCTCGACGGGATCAGGCAGACCGTGCGACCTGTGTCACCGTTGGACTGGTGGAACCCGCGGATGGCGAGGAGGCCGGCCAGTTCGCCCTGACTGCCGGCGTTCGGCTGAAGCGAGACGGAGTCGTACCCGGTGACGTCGGAGAGCCAGGTTTCCAGCTGGCGCACGAGGTGCAGGTAACCCTCAACATCCGCTTTGGGGGCGAAGGGGTGGATTCCGGCGAATTCGGGCCAGCTGACGGCCTCCATCTCGCTGGCCGCGTTGAGTTTCATGGTGCAGGAGCCGAGCGGGATCATGCCGCGGTCGAGCGCGTAGTCGTAATCGGCGAGGCGCTTGAGGTAGCGCATCATGCTGGTCTCGGAACGGTGCGTGTTGAACACCGGGTGGGTGAGGAACTCACTCTCACGGTCGAGGTCGCCCGGCAGTCCGTGCTGCACGGCGTCGAAGTCGACGTGGCCGAACGCGTCGCGGCCACCGAACGCTCCGACGATGTACGAGAGGTCGGCGAGCGTGGTGGTCTCATCGACCGACACGCTGATGGTGTTCGCATCGATCTGGTGCAGGTTGTAGCCGCTTGCGGCGGCCTTCGCGACGACTTCGTCGGCGCCGGCCGGCACGTTGATCTGGATCGTGTCGAAGAACGCGTCGCTCCGCACGTCGACGTCGATCGCGCGCAGGGCGGCGACGAGCGCTCCGGCCCGCTCGTGCACCCGGGTCGCGATCTTTTTCAGGCCCTCGGGCCCGTGGTAGACCGCGTACATGCCGGCCATGACGGCGAGCAGTACCTGGGCGGTGCAGATGTTGGAGGTGGCCTTGTCGCGGCGAATGTGCTGCTCGCGCACCTGCAGGGCCAGGCGGTAGGCCGGGTGTCCCGCCGCGTCGACGCTCACGCCGACCAGGCGGCCGGGCAGTTGGCGTTCGAGGCCCTTGCGTACGGCCATGTAGCCGGCGTGCGGTCCGCCGAAGCCCATCGGCACGCCGAAACGTTGGCTGGTGCCGACGGCGACATCGGCGCCGAGGTCGCCGGGCGACTTCAGCAGCGTGAGGGCGAGTAGGTCGGCGGCCACGACGGCGAGCGCCTTGTGTTCGTGGGCGAGATCAATCACGTTCTGCGGGTTCCAGATGCGACCGGAGCCGGACGGATACTGCACGAAGACGCCGAAATAGTCGCCGAGGTCCTCGGCGGTGGTCTGCTCGTTCAGAGCAACCTGGGCGAGTTCGATGCCGAGGGCGGCGGCGCGGTTGGTGAGTAACGCGTGGGTCTGGGAAAAGGCATCCACGTCGACGATGAACCGACGCGACCCGGATTTGGAGGCGCGCAGGGCGAGCAACATGCCCTCGACCACCGCCGTCGACTCGTCGAGCATCGACGCGTTGGCCGTGGTCAGCCCGGTGAGATCGGCAATCATGGTCTGAAAGTTGATGAGCGCTTCCAGCCGCCCCTGGGAGATCTCCGGCTGATACGGGGTATAGGCGGTGTACCAACTGGGATTTTCGAACACGTTGCGTTTGATCACGGCGGGCGTGAACGTGTCGTAGTAGCCCTGGCCGATCATCGAGCGTTTGACCGTGTTGCGGCCGGCGAGGGCGCGCAGTTCGGCGACGGCCTCGTTCTCGGTCGCGGCGGGCGGCAGGGCGCTGTCGCCGTCCTGCCGGAACAGGTCGGCGTGGATCGACGCGGGCATGGCGGCGGAGACGAGGTCGTCGACCGAGTCATAGCCGAGCGTAGCGAGCATGTGGGACTGGGCGTCGTCATCGGTTCCGATGTGACGCTGCGCGAAAGCCTGGGTCATCTGGTGCTTACTCCCCGATCAGGGCGGAATACTCGGCAAAGGTGAGCAGGGCGGGCAGAGCCTCGAACTCGACCTTGATCAGCCAGCCCGCGCCGAACGGGTCGCTGTTGACCAGTTCGGGGCTCTCGATCACCTGGTCGTTGGTGGCCGTGACGGTGCCGTTGACCGGCGCGAACAGTTCCCCGACCGACTTGGTCGATTCGATCTCGCCGACGACCGTGCCGCCGGTGACCGTGCTGCCCACCTCGGGCAGTTCGACGAAGACGACGTCGCCGAGCTTCTCAGCGGCGTAGGCGGTGATGCCGACGGTCGCGATGCTGCCCTCGACCAGGACCCATTCATGTTCAGCGGTGTACTGGAGCGTTGATGTGTCTGTCATGGTGTTGCCTTTCGCAGGTTGCACGGATTGCAGAGGAAGAACGGGACTACTTGACACGCTTATAGAAGGGGAGAGACGTGACGGTCGCGGGAAGGCGGGTGCCCCGCACGTCGACGTACACCTCGGTGCCGAGGCGGGCCAGGTCGGGGGTGACGTAGGCCATAGCGATCGGGTAGCCGAGGGTCGGCGAGAGGGCGCCGCTCGTGATCACGCCGTCGGCGGTTTCAGCGTCAAGGCTGCGGAAGATGGCATAGTCGGCCCGCCCAGCTCGTTTGCCGGCGGCGATCAGACCCACCAAAACGGATGCCCCCGCTGCCGGCCCCGCAACGCTCGCGGCCCGGCCGACGAAGTCGTTTTCCTTGTTCAGGTTGACCACCTTGCCGAGGCCGGCCTGGGCCGGGAAGGTGGTGAGGGTGAGTTCGTGGCCGTAGAGCGGCATGCCGGCTTCGAGCCGGAGGGTGTCGCGGCTGGCCAACCCGGCGGAAACCAGCCCGTGTTCGTCGCCGGCACTCATCAGTGCATCCCAGAGTTCGCGGGCGTGCTCGGCCGCGAGGTAGAGCTCGAATCCGTCTTCGCCGGTGTACCCGGTGCGGGCGACCAGCAGGGTGTGGCCGCGGAAGAGGGCATCCGTGATGCGGTAGTACTTCATGAAGCGCAGGTCATAACCCAGGTCGGTCACGCCCGCGGTAGCGTCGAGAATGGCGAGGGCGTTCGGGCCCTGCACTGCGATGAGCGCGTAGTCGTCGCTCTGGTCGACGACAGCGACATCGAAGTCGACGGCGCGCGCGAGCAGCGCATCGAAGGCGGCGAACCGGTTGCCGGCGTTCGCGACGACGAGGAACCGGGTTTCGTCGAGGCGGTAAACGACGAGGTCGTCGATGATGCCGCCGTTCTCGTTCAGGAGCAGGCTGTATTTGGCCTGCCAGAGCTCGATGACGGAGAGCTTGCCGGCGAGCGCATAGTCAAGGTAGGCACCGGCATCCGGGCCGTCGACCAGGATCTCGGCCATGTGCGAGAGGTCGAACAGACCGGCCTGGTTGCGCACGGCGTGATGCTCGGCGAGGTCGCTCGAATAGCGCACCGGCATCTGCCAGCCGGCGAAATCGGTGAAGCTCGCGCCGGCATCGACGTGTGCCTGGTGCAGGGGCGAGAACCGTTCGGTGCTGGAGGCTGGGGTAGTGGAATCGGCCGAGGTCATGAGTTCTCCGGGTGACAGGGCCGAACAGGCCGCGTGTGCGCGGCTCGATTGAGCCGCGTGGGAACTCCCCCTCTGTCGCTCGTGCCTGAGAGCTTCACCAGCGCGTGAGCACTGACTTTCACCGTGGGCGAGACCGGCAAGCGCGCCCGGTCTTCTTTTCAGAGTGGCCAGTTCGATGCGGTACGAGTACCTGAGAGATTGTCGGGGAGGATTGCTCCTTCGGTGTCCGTGCGCTGTCGCGTCGAACTCTCCCGCATCGTGCATATAGCCCGATATTCAGTTTTGCCCAGCCTAGCCCCACACCCCGCTGCTGCCGCGACGATGACTGTCGAGCAGGTGGGTATCGATAATGCCGATCGCCTCCATGAGCGCGAACATGGTGGTCGGGCCGACGAAGACGAAACCAACCTTCTTGAGGGCTTTCGACAGCGCAGCGGATGCGGCGGAGCTCGTCGGCACGTCGGCCTGCGTCTTGGGCCGGGGAGTGTCGTCGGGTTGGAACGACCAGACGAAGTCGACCAGTCCGCCGTGCTCCCGCAGGGCGACGGTGGCCCGCGCGTTGGTGATCGTGGCGCGCACCTTCAGGCGGTTGCGTACGATCTTCTCGTCGTCCAGCAGTCGGGCCACATCGTTCTCGTCGAAGGCGGCGACCCGGTCGGGGTCGAAGTCGGCGAATGCCGCCCGAAATCCGGGACGCTTCCGCAGGATGATGGCCCAGGACAATCCGGACTGGAACGCCTCGAGACTGATGCGCTCGAACAGGGCGTGTTCCTCCCGAACCGGAACGCCCCACTCGGTGTCGTAGTAGTCGCGCAGCATCGGATCAACCGAGGCCCAGCGCGGCCGTGCCAGGCCGTCGGGGCCCTGGATCGCGTCGGAGGCGGGGAGCGGCGCATCCGCTGGCGTGATTTCGGTCATTCAGACCATTAAACACCCCCTTGGACACCGGCTGGTGTGCACGCGAGGACTAAAATCGCAGCCACAGCCAAGGAGCCGTCATGAGTCATGTTGCAATCACCCAAACCACCGACGTTCGCGGCCCCGGCCACACGCCGGACGCTGCCATCGACGTGGTCGACCTGGTGAAGCAGTTCGGCCACAACCGCGCACTGAACGGCGTGACCTTTCAAGTTGCCCGCGGCACGGTATTCGGGGTGATCGGGCCAAACGGTGCCGGCAAGACCACGATCATGCGGGCGCTCCTCGACATCATTCGCCCTTCCGGCGGCCAAGCCACGGTGCTCGGCACCCCCTCGCGGAATGCGGGCCCGCAGTTGCGGAGGCGTATCGGCTACCTGCCCGGTGAGTTGATTCTGGAGGGGCGCACGAGCGGTCGACGCCTGCTGGCCCACTACGCCGACATCTCGGGGCCGGTACCGGCCGGCCACGTGCAGGAGTTGGCCGAGCGGCTGGGGCTCGACCTCGACCGTCCGGTGCGCAAGTTGTCAAAGGGCAACAAGCAGAAACTCGGCATCGTGCAGGCGTTCATGCACCGGCCGGAGCTGCTCGTGCTCGACGAACCCACGAGTGGCCTCGACCCGCTCATGCAGCAGGAATTTTTGAAGATGATACGCGAGGCTCGCGACCGCGGTCAGACCGTGTTTCTGTCGTCCCACGTGATCAGTGAAATTCAGCAGGCCGCCGACGAGGTGGCCATTCTGCGGGACGGCCGGATCGTCACGATCAACAGCGTGGAGGAACTGCGCAGCACCGCAGTGCGGCACCTGCGCCTGGTGGCCAGCGGTGTTCGGCCGACTGATCTGGCCGCGCTTCTCGGCGGGCTTGAAGGAGTGACGACCCTCAATTGTTCCCTGACACCGACCAATGATGCCGAAGCCGTCGCGACTCTGAGCGGCGAGATCGCGTCGTTCGTTCAAGCCATTTCGGTCCTGCAGCTGCGGGACCTGGTGTTGGAAGAACCCGACCTGGAGGAATCCGTGTTGAAACTGTACTCGACTCCCGCCTTGGTGCCGCAGTGAGCATCGTGCAAGACCGTGCGCTGAACGTGCGCCGCGCGCCGCTGCCCCTGTTCGGCAAGGTGTTCACCGATTCCTGGCGCGGACTGGTCGGTTGGGGCATCGGCCTGGCTGCCGCCGCGTTTCTGTACCTGCCGATTTACCCGAGCATGCGCGGCGCATCGGGCATGCAGGCGCTCATCGACCAGCTGCCGCCGGAGCTGATCAAAACCCTCAACTACGACCAGATCGGCACGGGTGCCGGGTACGCCCAGGCCACCCTGTTCGGCCTGCTCGGGTTTGTGCTGCTGACCATAGCGGCAACCGGTTGGGGTGCCGCCGCGCTCGGTGGCGATGAAGAATCGGGGCGGCTCGAGCTCACCCTGGCGCACGCGGTCACCCGAGTGCAGGTGGCGGTGGCCCGGTTCTGCGCCATCGCGGTGAAAATCCTCGCACTCTCCGCGTTGCTGTTCGCGGTCGTTCTCTTGCTCAACGATTCCGCGGAGCTGCAGATCGAGGTGGGGAACCTGCTCGGTACGAGCCTGTTGTTCGGCGGGGTGTCGCTCCTGACGGCATCCGTTGCGCTGCTCGGCGGTGCGCTCACCGGGCGGCGCATCGGCGGCATCGCGAGCGGTGCCGGGGTGGCGGTGCTCGGCTATGTTTTCAATGCGCTCGGCAACCAAAGCGCGAGCCTGCACTGGCTGTACAACCTCAGCCCGTACTACTGGGCTTTCGGCAACAGCCCGCTGAGTTCGGGGGCGAATGTGACGACGATCGTCACGTTCTACGCGATCTCCCTGGTGCTGGCCGCTTTCGCCGCGCTGGCGTTGCGCCAGCGCGACATCGGCGTCTAGGTTCGCCGACGAGGTGTGAGTTCGGGGCACATTCCTCGACTTTTCGGCGCGAAACTCACACCTCGGTGGCGGTCACCAGGCTAACGACTCGGCCGCAGCCTCGGTGAGTTCAATAATGTTTTCGAGCAGGTCAGCCATGGTGTCGGAGCGCAGCAGCACGATCTGGTCAAGCGGTCCGACCGGGGCAATTGCGGCGAGCTGCCAGGCAGCCGCGATCGGGTCGTGGGAGAGCTCGACATCGGGCGACCACTCCTGGTCGACGAACTCGCTGGCGAGCGACAGGGTGCGACGAACAAGATGCTCAGCCTGTTTGCGGCGCGGTAGCAACGAGTCGTCCCACTCCAGGTCGGGCAGCTCCCGCACGCGGGCGAGCGGATGCGGGTCCTCCGGCATCCACTCGGTCACCTCGAATCTGCGCTCGCCCTGCAGGACCAGGCTGAGGTAGCCCTCCGGCGCCTCCAGTTGGGTGACCCGGGCGACGGTGCCGACACCGAAGCGCCGTTCACCGCCGCCGACCTCCTGACCACGTTCGATGAGAACGATGCCGAATTCGGCGGGCGCGGAGTCAAGCACCCGGGCCAGCATGATCAAGTAGCGTTCCTCGAACACGCGCAGTTGCAACGGCATATAAGGGAACAGCACGGATCCCAGGGGAAACATCGGCAGGGTCGTCATGTCTCCAGCGAACCACGTCGGCAGCGCCGCACCTAGCCCCCGCCGGGTGTTCGCTGATTCGCTGGGGCGAGGACCGCGGTGCCCCGCCGATGGGTGACTCCGCCGCACGGGCTCGGGTTTGCGCCACGGCAGCGATACCGTACTGAGCACGGGCGGCTTCGCCCGGGGTGAATCGATGGGGACATCCGTGGGGTCGGCGGTGGGGTCGGCCGGTTTCGCCGCGTAGCCTAGGAGGGCGGCGCGCACCCCGCGCAACCGACGAGAGGCACCACGTGGACATCACCCTGCTGGCATATTTCGTGGCGGCCGCTGAGGCACCGGACTTCACCCACGCCGCGCAGTCGCTCGGTGTCTCGCGTGACGCCCTAAGCGCGTCGATGAAGCGAGTTGAGGCCGAACTCGGTTATGCGCTGTTCGATCGTGCCGCAAAAAGCACGACCCTCACTGAGATCGGGGTTGCCTTTCTCGACGACGCGCGGCTCGAGCTGGCACAAGCTGCCGGTCGCGGTGGGCAAGCCGGCGGCGGTGCAGGTGGTTCAGGTGGCGGCAAGGCGAAGGCGAACAAGGGCAAGGGCCGCGCCCCCGCGGTGAAGGGCCAGCCGAAGCTCGGCAAGAAGCGCCAATCGCGCTGATCCGAGCACGCTCGACGAGCGATCAGTGCCGGGTCGCACCCACGCTCGCTGTGTGACACAACGAAAACGCGCCCACACGACCGATTGCCAGTCGCGCAGGCGCGGTGACTTCGCAGGTTCTCTCGACTATTTCTTCCGCTCCTGAACGACAGGCAGCTTCAGGCTCGTCGCCTCCTCCAACGAAAGTTCGACCTCGGCAAAGGCGTGATCGTCAGAGAATGACTTCATCCGTGCGATGCGGAAGATGATCAGGGCATACAGGCACTTTGCCAGGATATCTGCCACGGAATAGCCGATCTGCAACCCAACCCAGGCGTCAGACCCATCGATACCCAGTCCGGGCAGCAGATAGGCAATCGGGTAGACGCCCCAGGTTGCCAACAGAAGCAGTCGGAGCAAGCTGATGGTCTTGCGCACTGTGGCAGGCTGGCGAGCGAGCGATCTCGTCAGTTCCACGAAAAGCACGTAAAGGATGTAGGCGAAGGGAACTGAGGACAGTAGACCGAAGATGCCCCGAGTTAGGTTGTCCGACGCCATCTCGCCTGGGTATCCCAAAGCGATCATGAGGGCGGCAGCAGGAATGAGACGCTTGAGCAGACTGCTTTGCACTTTGCGAGCCAGTGCCAGAACAGCCACAAGCTCGAGAAGAAGCAGCGGAACCGTAAGCAGCCAGTCGACGTAGCGATATCCCTCGTTGAACGATGCTCCTGCGACCTGAACGTAATCACCGCGACCGCCGACAGCCTCGGTCACGAATGCTTCGGTGAAGGAATTGAATATCCGGAAGTAGTGGTACGCCGCGATACCGCAGACGATGGCTGCGACTGTCAACGCCTGACGGTACCGCGGCAAAACGCGCGGCAGGCTGATGACCAGAAAAATAGAGGTGAAAAGTTGCGATGCAATTACAAGGGAGAACACGTTGTAGATGGTGTCGTATTGGATTTGGGTTAGTGAATCAGGTATCAAAATAGCCTCTGATGCTCGAAGAAACGCTGAAGATACGGGAGTTGAATCTCACAACTAGGTAACTAAGCTAGTTACATCAGATAACCTAGTCCAAATTTGCTGTGACGGCTCGTGCTTCTTTGCCGTCGTTCAGTGGATGGGCCCGTTCGCCATCGCAGCCAACCCGTTCGGTCTTCAGATTTACAGAATCAGAGCTCGGTGACCTGGCCGGCGTCGACCTGCCAGTGCCGGTCGGTGTTCACGTTGGCGAGCATGCGCCGGTCGTGGGTGACCAGCAACAGTGTGCCCTCGTAGCTGTCGAGCGCCTGTTCGAGTTGCTCGATCGCCGCGAGATCGAGGTGGTTGGTGGGTTCGTCGAGCACCAGCAGGTTGACACCGCGAGCCTGAAGCAGCGCCAGACCGGCGCGGGTTCGCTCCCCCGGTGACAGTTCGTCGACCGGGCGGTTCACGTGGTCGGCCTTCAGCCCGAACTTGGCCAGCAGGGTGCGTACCTCGGCGGGTGAGAGCGCCGGCACGAGCAGTTCGAAGCTCTCGGCGAGCGGTCGCGTACCGGCCAGCAGCGCCCGGGCCTGGTCGATTTCGCCGATCGAGACGCTGGGGCCGAGGTGAGCGCTGCCGGCATCCGCTTTCTGGCGGCCGAGCAGGGCCCGCAACAGGGTGGACTTACCAGCGCCGTTGGGGCCGGTGATGCCGATGCGTTCGCCGCCGTTGACCTGCAGCGACAGCGGACCGAGCACGAAGTCGCCCTGGTGAAACTCGGCGTTGCTCAGGGTCGCGACGACGGCGCTCGAGCGCGGGGCTGACCCGATCGTGAATTCGAGCTGCCATTCCTTGCGCGGTTCGTCGACCTCGTCGAGGCGCGCAATGCGGCTCTCCATCTGCCGCACCTTCTGCGCCTGCTTCTCGCTTGATTCAGCCGAGGCCTTGCGGCGGATCTTGTCGTTGTCCGGTGCCTTCTTCATGGCGTTGCGCACCCCCTGGCTCGACCATTCGCGCTGGGTTCTGGCCCGCCCGACCAAATCGGCTTTCTTGGCGGCGAACTCGTCGTAGTTCTCCCGGATATGCCGGCGGGCGGTTTCGCGTTCCTCAAGGTAGGACTCGTAGCCGCCTCCGAAGACTCGGTTCGCGCCCTGAGCGAGGTCGAGTTCGAGCACTCGGGTGACGCAGCGGGCGAGGAATTCGCGGTCGTGGCTGACCAGGACGATGCCGCCGCGCAAGGCCCTGACGAAGGCTTCGAGGCGTTCAAGTCCGTCGAGGTCCAGGTCGTTGGTCGGCTCGTCGAGCAGCACGATATCGAAGCGGGAGAGCAACAGCGCGGCGAGTCCGACGCGGGCGGCCTGGCCGCCGGAGAGCGCGGTCATCAGGCTGTCGGCGGTGAGCGTCGTGCCGAGCGCAAGTCCGAGATCGGCCAGCACGATGGGCAGCCGCTCGTCGAGGTCGGCGGCTCCGCTGGCCAGCCAGCGGTCGAGGGCGGTCGAATAGGTGTCGGCCGGGTCGCGTCCGTCTGCCCGCGGCTGGGTGTCACTGAGAGCGGATGCCGCGGCATCCATTTCCAGGGTCGCCTCGGCACAACCGGTGCGCCGAGCGATGTAGCCGGCGATGGTCTCGCCAAGAACGCGTTCGTGTTCCTGCGGGAGCGTGCCGACGAAGGCATCCGCTGGGCTGAGCGAGATGGTACCGGCTTGCGGTTCTGCGAGGCCTGCCAGCAGGTTCAACAGCGTGGATTTGCCCGCGCCGTTGGCACCGACCACACCAATGACGTCGCCGGGGGCGACCGTGAGGTCGAGCGATTCAAACAGGGTGCGGTGTGCGTAGCCGCCGGCCAGGCCCTTGGCCACGAGTGTTCCGGTCATTACTCCATATTCTCATTGCGGCGACGCGGCCGGCGACCGCCCGCTGCTTTAGCGGCAGGTGCACTGCTCGCTGGCCGGGATGCCGGCCATGACCTCGTCAACGTGCTGGCCGCAGCCGGTCCAACCGATTTTCGAACAGTTTTCGCAACGAATGGGACTGCACATGGTGTCTCCTTGATCAATGGTGGGTGTGGTGGGGTGAGAATTAAGGGGCGGTGACGATCTCCAGGCCAGTGGATGCCGCGGCGTCCGACATTCCGTGGGCGTCGGTCAGGCCGGTGAAGCCGAGGTCGGTCATGCGGGCGACGGCCGAGGCCGACCGATTGCCGGAAGCGCAGTAGACGACATAGTCACCGTCGGCCGGCAGCGCGGACAGCTCCGCATCAAACGTCGCCGACTGCACGTCGATGTTGACGGCGCCGTCGAGGTGACCGGCCGCGTATTCGCTCGGCGTGCGTACGTCGATGATGACGGTGCCCGCGGCCAGCGGGGTCGGTTCGATGGCGGCCGAGCACGCCGCCAGACCGAGCGCGATGGTGACGGCGATGGCCAGGGCGGCGAGGGTCTTCTTCATGAGCTGCTTTCGGTGGGCGGTGCGGCTTGGGGCCTGACTCATTTATACCCTAGGGGGTATGCTGCGTTGAGGCAAGTCCGGGTTTGCGAAGGCTCGCTAGAGTGTTTTCAGGCGCTCGCCACCGGTCGGGCCGGTCCGTATCGGCCGTAAACAAGGGGAACGATTGTGAACAAGGACACGACACACGTCGACGCGGCGGCGCCACCGGCTGCGCACACCACCCTGCAGAAGCGCGTGGTGCGGGTACTCATCACCGGCCAGATTCTGGGCGGCATCGGCATGGGAGCGACCCTGTCGCTCGGTGCGCTGCTCGCGGCCGAGCTGTCGGGGTCGAGCGCCTGGTCGGGCATGGCCGCGACCATGAGCACCCTGGGGGCCGCGATCGTGGCCGTGCCGCTCGCCCGGCTGGCGCAGGCTCGCGGACGTCGCGTGTCCCTCGCGACCGGTTCGCTCGTGGCCGGCGCGGGCGCAGTGCTCGCGATCACCGCGGTCTCCGTCGACACCTTCGCCCTGCTGCTGCTTGCTCTGATGCTGCTCGGGGCCGGCTCCGCGACGAATCTGCAGGCCCGCTTCGCGGCAACCGACCTGGCCACCTCGCGCTTTCGCGCCCGTGATCTGTCGATCGTGGTCTGGTCCACGACGATCGGTGCCGTACTCGGCCCGAACCTGTTCGGACCGGGCGAAGCACTCGGCGCGGCCCTCGGACTTCCGGCGATGACCGGGGCGTTCGCCTTTTCCCTCGCCGCCACGGTCGCCGCGGCGTTCGTCTACGCGCTCGGACTGCGACCCGACCCCCTACTGACCGCGCTGGCAGCACGCACGACGAGCGCCGGCATCCGTCGGGCCAGCGGAGGCCTGACCATTCTGCGCGGCAATACGGCGGCTCGGTATGCCGTTGTCGTCATCGCGCTCAGCCACGCCACCATGGTGGCGCTGATGTCCATGGCACCGGTGCACCTGCGCGACCACGGAGCGACCCTCACGATCGTCGGGCTCACCATCAGCCTGCACGTGGCCGGCATGTACGCCCTCTCCCCCGTGTTCGGCGCACTGTCCGACAAAATGGGACGACTTCCGGTCATCCTCGGCGGGCAGTCGATGTTGCTGGTTGCCCTGACCGTGGCCTGGCTCAGTGACGGGTCGCAGGGCACGATGACGCTGAGCCTGATCTTTCTGGGACTGGGCTGGTCGGCATCCGTCGTGGCGGGTTCGGCCCTGGTTTCCGAGGCCGTCGACATTGAGGATCGCTCGTCGCTGCAGGGGTTCTCCGACCTCTCCATGAACGCGGCCGGCGCGCTCGGCGGCGCGATCGCCGGACCGATTCTGGCGCTGGCCGGATACGCCGGACTCGGCCTCGCCGCCATGGTGCTCGTTGCCGTCGTCGTTGTGTGGTCGGTCGTACGACTGCGCGGGACGCACGCCTGACCACCATCACAAGATACCCCCATGGGTATATAATCACACCATGGCCACCATAGACATCACCGAGAAAACGTTCGACGCGACCATCACCGACAATGCCATCGTGCTCGTCGATTTCTGGGCCGGATGGTGCGGCCCGTGCCGCAATTTCGCCCCGACCTTCACTGCAGCATCGGTGAAGTACCCCGAGGTCATCTTCGCCAAGGTGGACACCGAGGCCGAGCAGGCGCTCGCGTCGGCCGCGGGCATCCGCTCCATTCCGACCCTGATGGCCTTTCGCGACAAAATACTGGTGTTCTCGCAGCCCGGGGCTCTCAACGCCGCGGGCCTGGACGACGTGATCCGTGGCGTGCAGGCCCTCGACATGGCCGAGGTGCGGGCGAGCATGGCTGCCCGCTGACGCGATGGCAGCCCAGAACCCAATCTTCGGCGAGCTCGTGGACGGCATCGACATTCCCGTCTTCAACGAGCGTGCGATTCGCGCCGCCGCCGGTCTGCTCTTTCTGCTCGGCATCATCGCGTTCATGACCGCAGCGCTCACCGGCTACTTCCAGCCACTGCGCGCCTTCGGATTACTGTTTATGGTCGACATGATGCTGCGCTTGTTCGTGAGCGCCCGGTATACCCCGAGCCTGATGCTGGCCTCCCTCCTGGTACGCCGCCAACGGCCGGAATGGGTCAGTGCCGAACCGAAGAAGCTCGCCTGGGGTCTCGGGCTCGGAATGGCCTTCGTGTCGTGCCTGGCCATGGGATTGCTGGGCCTCGACCCGCTGGTCACCCTCGCCCTGTGCAGCGTATGCCTCACCCTGCTCTTTCTGGAGACCGCCTTCGGTATCTGCGTGGGCTGCGAACTCTCCCGTGTTTTCTCCAGGACGAAACCGACGCTGTGCCCCGGCGACACCTGCAACTACACGCCGCCGCCGCGTGCTCGCAAGGCAGCGGTCGTACCGCGACCCTAAACGAGCGGATGCCGTCGGTTCCGCCTACGACTCCGTGACCGTAATGCCGAAGCTTTTGAGCTTGCGGTAGAGGGACGAGCGGGCGATCCCCAGGGACTCGGCCGCGCGCATCCGGTTGCCTTCGGCTTTGTGCAGCGCACCGACGATGAGGTCCCGTTCCCCCGCTTCCAGCGCCGACAGAAGCCGCGGGGCGCCGCCATGGCAGTACGCGGGCAGGTCTTCGGCTTGAATCGCGCCGACTGGTCGGGTGAGCAGGGCGGTGTCGAGGGCTTGTTCAAGCTGGCGGATGTTGCCGGGCCAGGGATACCGGGAAATCACCCGCATCGCTCCCGCGCTCACGGTGGCGGGGCGGAGGCCAGCCCGCCGTGCGAGCACCCGGGTGACGATATCGGGCAGGTCGTCGATGCGATGGCGCAGCGGTGCGACGGTAACTGAGGTTTCGAAGTGGTGCAGCAGCCTCGTGTAGGGCCGAGCCGCAAGCAGATCTGCATGAAGGTCGGGTTGCGACACTGTGACGGCGACCCCGTCCCGCGGCCGGCCGCTCGTTGCGCGCTCACGGAGGAAGGCATCGAGTTCGGCGACCGCTGCCGGGGTGAGCCGATCGATATTGCGAAAGACATAGAGCGTGGGCTGAATCGACGCCGTCGACCGCTCGTCCTGGAGCTGATTGCCCAGACCGTGATCATTCACGTCGTCGGCACAGTGCACGACGGTGCGGCCAGCGGGCACGACGTGACGATACAGCTCGGCCAGGAGCGATACTTTGCCGCCGCCGGCTTCGCCCAGAACGAGCAGGGCGGCGCCGACGTCAAACGCCGCGACCAGGCTGCTCGAGGCCCGTTTACCGAGGAGCGACGAGGCGTCGCTGAGGATTGCCGATTCCGCAGCGGCCGGGATCGGCTGCGTGACGGTCAAATCGGCGGCGGCCGGCCGTTCCTGCCCCGTCACGAGCACCGGCTCAGACTTGATGTCGACGACGACGACGATACCGGCGACGTCGGGGCCGACCACGACCCGTTTGCCACGAATCTGCACGATCTTGCCGGACGAGAGCTCGATCTGGTCGATCGGCTGCCCCGGCGAGATCATCAGGTAGCGGGCGTGCTCATGAATGGTCCACTGTTCATCGGGGGCGAACAGGCTCTGCGCGACGGCGTTGCCCATCACGACCGTGCCGCCGATCGCCATGACGGCGCCGCGGGTGCGGGCATCCACCCGCACGTACGCCTCGAACAGGGCCTGCTGCCGCTGGCTGCGATCAACGAGCAGGTTGCGCTCAATCTCGTGGGCGGCCGACCGCACCAGGGAATGCATGAGCGGGCTGGCATCCTCGCTCAGACAGCTGATGTCGAGCACACCCTCCACCCGCCCGGTGAGCGGGTCACGAATGGGACTGCCAGCGCAGGCGAACGGCTGCAGGTGCTCCAGAAAATGCTCGGGACCCACGATGTACAGCGGCTGGCCGGACTCGAGAACGGTGCCGATGCCGTTGGTGCCGACACTCGCCTCGGCATAATTGAATCCCGGGGCCAACGACACCTCGTCGAGCAGGGTTCCGATCGTCTTGTCGGTCTCTGACCGACTCAGAATTCTCGCCCGATAGTCGGTCAGCACGATCGACAGCGGCATCTGGGCCATCTCGTCGCTCAGCCGGGCAATGACCGGTTCGGAGCAGCGCATCAGCCGACCGGTGAGATCCAGGTCGCTGTGGAATGCCGCCTGAGATGAGACGGCATCGACGCCGGCCGAGAAGGATCGCTGCCAGGAGGCCGCCACCAGGCCGGGAACAGATTGGGTCTCGGCGTGGCCGAAGCGCAGAAAATCGGCGCGAGCAGCGGCAATCTTGATTCGCCGATCAGCGACTCTGTGCATATCTACTCCCTTGTGGACTCTGCAAGCATGCCCTCTGCGACCCGCGAGCGCCAGCCGTGCAGTGTCCCAATCTGGGACACGCCACGGTGCGGGTGCGGGGTCACTCTTACTGGAGAGGCTCTTCCGGGAGCGTCGATCACTCACAACTGCATCGCAAAGGAGCGCTCATGGAACGATTGATCAACATTGACAATGGTGGAACACTCACCGACATTGTCGTCGCCAGCGGCACCGATTTCACGTTCACCAAGACCCTGACCACCCCGGTCGACCTGTCCCAGTGTCTCTTCGACGCCATGACGAAGGCGTCGGCGCAGATCTACGGTGAGGCCAACCTGGCCGACCTGCTGCACTCGACCCAGCACATCCGCTATTCATCTACCCAGGGCACCAACGCACTGGTGCAGCGCAAGGGCCCGCTGATCGGGCTGATCACCGACGATCCCGCCCTGCCAGAGGCGCTCGGAACCTCGGACGAGACGGCGGCGCTGTTCACGGACCTGATCGGTGGCCGTATCGGGATCATCTCGGCCGACGGCACCCCGGAGGAACTCTCCCAGCAGCTCGTCGCCGAGATCAACCGGCTGACCACCGCCGGTGCCGAACGTCTCGTCGTCGCCGGCCTGAGTTCGGAACGCGAGCACCTGTTCAAGCGCACCATGCTCAAGAACTTTCCCCGGCACCTGCTCGGCTCGGTACCGATCCTGTTCTCCCGTGAGTTCGCCGCCGACACGTCGCGGCCGCGTCAGGTCTGGTCCGGCATTCTCAACTCCTTCCTGCACCCCACGGTCGAGCGTTTTCTGTACAGCGCCGAACACCGGCTGCGCGCCTACAAGGTGAAGAACCCGCTGTTGATCTACCGCAACGACGGTGCCTCCTCGCGCGTCGCCAAGTCGGTCGCGCTCAAGACTTACTCCTCCGGACCCCGCGGCGGACTCGAGGGCACACGCGCTCTCGCCGAGGCCTATGGTCTCGACAACGTGCTCATGATCGATGTCGGCGGCACCACAACGGATGTCGGCGCCGTCTCCAACAAGGCGATCGCCGTCGACCGGCGCGGATCGATCCAGGGCGTCGACATCTCCTATGAGATGAGTGACGTGCGTTCCACCGGAGTGGGCGGCAGCTCGATCATCGCCGTGCACAACGGCGAGATCACCGTTGGACCGGACAGCGTCGGTGCCGCGCCCGGGCCGGCCTGCTTCGGTTTCGGCGGCACCTCGGCGACCATCACAGACGTCAACCTGCTGCTCGGCGTTCTCGACCCGACCACCTATCTCAACGGTGAGATGGCCCTCGATGCCGGGCGTTCTCGCGCGGTCATCATGAAGACCGTTGCCGACCCGCTCGGAATCACCCTCGAGGAAGCGCTGATTCGCATGGAGGCCAGCTATTCCAGCCACCTGGCGCGCTCCTTCGCCGACCTCCTAAGCCCGACCGGCGACACCACGGTCGCGGCGTTCGGTGGCGGCGGACCGATGAACGCCTGCAGCGCCGCCCGCATCGCCGGGGTGAACCGGGTGCTCGTGCCGCGCCTCGCCGCGGTGTTCTCGGCGTACGGCATCAGCTTCTCGGACATCGCCCAATCGTATGAAACCAGCGTCACCGGTTTCTCGCCCGCAGAAATCACGGCGGTACGCACCGCCATGCAAGCGGATGCCGGCAAGGACATGTTCCAGGAAGGGCACGACCTGAGCGAGTGCGAACTCGACTGGTCGACTTTGGTCGAAAACGGCGAGGAGATTCTCGCCCTCAAGGCCACCTACCGGCTGCCGCACCCGACCATTGCCAACGGAGCACCGGCAGCGGCGAGCGCCGCAGTGGCCGCCGGAACGCGGCAGGTGCGTTCGGCTCCCACACAGATCGACAGCGTGGCCGTCTACCAGCTCGACGACCAGAAGCCGGGTGCCACCGCAGCCGGCCCGGCCATCGTCGAGGGCCCATTCTTCACCGCGCGAGTGCCGCTCGGCTGGACTCTCACGGTCTCCACCGCCGGCGACCTGCAGCTCACCGACACGCACTGACCCCGAACCTCGACCCACTTTGTTTCCCCAGGAAGGTACAAACAAAATGCGCGTTCCCATGACCGAATACCTGCTGATCGACCTCGACACCGAACGCTGGATCTGCCGCGTCTGCGCCCACGACTTCGGTGACGCCCGCGGCAACTACAAAGAAGGAACCCTGGTCTACGACCGGGACCCGCGGGAGATCCATCCACCGGTGATCGACCCGGAGAAGTACGAGTTCACCTTCTCCCCCGACCCGACCTTCTGCCGCATTCTGGAGTTCTACTGCCCCACCTGCGGCACGCAGATTGAAGCGGAATACCTGCCGCCGGGACATCCGCCGACCGTCGACATGCTCTGGGACATCGACTCGCTGCGCGAAAAATGGGAAGCCCACGGCGGCAACCCCGAAGAGGTCGTCAACTACGGTCCCGGCGAGAACGCCGAGACCGACCTCAGCGCTCGGTTTGATTCCGTATCCGCACATTCCCACTCCCACTCGCACGCCGACCACACCGAAGGGCACTGACCGTGAAACGAATTTCCGTAGACATCGGCGGCACATTCAGCGACTGCTTCTTCGTCTGGGATGACGTGTACATCGAGTCGAAGGCACTCACCACCCACCACAATCTCGCCCTCGGTTTCAACGAAGCGCTCGACCGGGCGTGCGAGCGGGCCGGCATCAGCCGGGAAACGGCGCTCAAAGAAGTCGACTCGGTGCGCTACGCGACCACGCTCGGCACCAACGCCCTGATCGAGGGCAAGGGGCCGCGAGTCGCCGCGATCGTCACGCACGGCTTCGAAGACACCATCCCGCTCTCCCGCGGCCGTGGCTACGGTGAAGGACTCGACGGGGTCAAGCAGGGCGACATGCCCGACGCCCAGCGGCCCGACCCGCTCGTGCCGCGCCGGCTCATCCGCTCGGTCAAGGAACGCATCGACTCGGTCGGTGAGGTTCTCGTGCCGCTCATGTACGACGATGTGCGCACCCAGGTGCGTGAACTCGTCGACAACGGCGCCGAGGCCATCGTCATTGCGCTGACCAACGCCACCGAGAACTCGGTGCACGAGGATCGTATTCTCGAGATCATCCTCGACGAGTACCCGACGCACGAGCTCGGGTCAATTCCGGTACTGCTCAGCAGCCAGGTGTCGGGTCGCAAGGGCGAATATGTGCGGGCGATGGCCACCATCGTCGACGCTTTTCTGCACCAGACCATGTTTCACGCGCTCAACCAGCTCTCCAACAACCTGCGCGATTCCGGGTATGAGAAGCCGATGCTCGTCATCCACAACTCGGGCGGCATGGCGCAGCCCAACTCAACGGATGCCCTGCAGACGATTCACTCCGGACCAATCGCCGGCGTCGGCGCGGCCCAGCACCTGTCGGAATCGACCGGGCTCGGCGACGTCGTGTCGATGGACATGGGCGGCACCTCCTTCGATATCGGCCTGGTACCGGAGGGCGGGGTGCGACACTACGACTTCCAGCCCACCATTGGGCGCTGGATGGTCTCTGCCCCGATGATCCACCTCAACACCCTCGGCGCGGGCGGCGGCTCGATCGCCGCCTACAACCGCATCCACCACGCCATCCAGATCGGGCCGGAATCGGCGGGCAGCGATCCGGGCCCGGCGTGCTACGACCGTGGCGGGCTGCGCCCGACCGTGACCGATGCCGACCTCGTGCTCGGCTACCTCGACCCCGACAACTATGCCAACGGGCACATCAAGCTCAATAAGAAGCGTTCGATCTACGTCATCGACGAGACGCTCAGCGATGAGCTCGACCTCGACGCCGTCGAGGTGGCCAAGGTGATCAAGAAGACCGTCGACGAGCAGATGGCGATCGGCATCGAGAAGGAGCTGCGCTCGCGCGGCGGCCTGATCGAGGATTACACGATGCTCGCTTACGGCGGTAACGGCCCGCTGCACGCCTGCGGCATCGCGGCGAGCGCCGGCATCAGCCGCATTCTGTTCCCGCCGTTCGCGTCGGTGTTCTCAGCGCTCGGCGCCGGCAACATGCGACCGCTGCACATTCACGAGCGCAGCGCCTACGTCGTGCTCTACGAAGCGATCAAACGAAGCCTGTACAACCAGTACGACGCGCTCAACGGCTACATCGAGGAACTCGAAGCGAAGGGCGCCGAAGACCTCGTGCGCCAGGGCTACGACCGAGCGGATGTTCGCTACCGCCTCGAAATGGACATGCGCTACGGCAACCAGCTCGTCACGACGGCCGTCGCGTTCGACATCAACCGGGTCAACGGGGTCGCCGACGTGCTGCACCTGATCAAGACTTTCTCCGAGATCTTCGGCGAGCGCTATGGCGAGGGAACGCAGGCACCGGAGGCGGGCATCCGGGTGCAGACGATTCGGGTTGCGTCCTACATCGAGGGTGAGGTCATCCAGTTCGAGTCGATCAAGATCGGCGGCGAGAAGACCAAGCCGGCTCCGGTCTCCCACCGCTCGGTGCACTTCACGAGCATAACCGGAGCGGTAGACACCCCCGTCTACGACGCCGAGGCGCTCAAACATGAGTACGTGATTCACGGGCCGGCAATCGTCACGACCGAGAACACCACCTATCTGGTTGAGCCGGGCTGGCGCCTGGAACCGACCGTGCAGGGTGCCGTATGGCTACTCAGCGACTGACCGCTTCCCTCATCCCCGTAACACCTCGCATAAGCAAAGGAGCTTGAGCACCATGACACTGACAACCGACGAGTTCGTGCCCACCAGCGGAAACGACGACGACGCAACCCAGCTATTGACCGACCAGGAACAGCAGTGGGTCGACAAATTCATGGACGAGACGACCCTCTTCCTCGGACCTGACCCGGCCATCATGCGCCACCACGAGATCATGCCGCGCACCGCCTACGAGGAGGAATGCATCGCGCAGGGCATCGACCCACTCGAGATCGACCGTATCCGTAAGCGCCTGGCCGGCGCCCTCGACGAGGCCTTCGAGATGTGCGAGAGCATGGGCGCGGCGCCCGGCGCCAAGTGGGCCGACCTGTCCTGCGCCGTCTACACGGCCGAGGGCGACGTCACCTACCTCTCCAACCGAGGCGTGATCGCCTTCTCCGCGGTGCTGCACCACCCCATCCGTTACATCATGAAGAACTGGAAGGACGAACCCACCGTCGGCATCAACGAGGGTGACGGTTTCTTCCACAACGACTCGCGCTTCGGCATGGTGCACAACACCGACCAGTCCATGCTGGTGCCGGTCATTCGCGGCGGTATCATCATCGCCTGGGTCGGTGCGACCATTCACGAGGGTGAGAACGGCGCCTGCGAACCCGGCGGTATGCCCAGCGGCTCCGAGACCCCGTTCGACGACGGCCTGCGGGCCTCGCCGATCAAGATTGTGGAGAGGGGTCACCTGCGCCGCGACCTGCTGACTTTTCTGCAGCACTCCACGCGTGACCCGAAGCTCATGCTCGCCGACATCAAGGTGAAGATGGGTGCCGTCAAGCGCATCATGGACACCGTCGACCGGCTGATCGACGAGGTCGGGCAGGAGACGTTCGTCGCCTCGCTGCGGGTCACCGTGGAAGACGTCGAGACCGAGGTGCGTCGCCGCATCGGCGAACTGCCCGACGGCACCGTGACCTTCAACCAGTTCGTCGACTCGACCCTCAAAGAGAACATCCTGATCAAGTTCGCCTGCAAGATCACCATCAAGGGCGAACGCATGATCGTGGATCTCACCGGCACCGGCCCGGAGATTCTCAACCGCGCCATCAACTCCCCCCTCGCCTCGACCAAGTCGTTCATGGCGCAGGCCATTTTGTCGTACTGGTGGCCCGACCTGCCCCGCTCGACCGGAGCCCTGTCACCGATCGAGGTCATCACCGAAGAACACAGCTGGGCGGATGCCGGTTACGACGCTCCCGTGGGTCAGTCGCTGCAGGCTTCCTTCCGCGGTTTCTCGGCCCTGCAGACCGCCTTTGCCAAGATGCAGTTCTCGTCACCGCAGAAATACTCCAACGTCGTCGCACCCTGGTTCAACCAGATCAACGACTTTCTCTGGGGCGGCACCACACAGAACGGCGAGCAGGTCGGCAACCTGTGCGCCGACCTGAACGGCATGGGCGGCGGCGCGAAGGCGTTCCGTGATGGTGAAGACGCGGTGGCCCCGCTGTTCTGCGCCATGGCCGACATCGGCGAGCAGGAAGTGATGGAAGAAGAAGTCCCCTTCCTCCAGCTCGTCAGCAAGCGTCTGGTGCGCGACAACCAGGGCTTCGGCAAGTTTCGCGGCGGCATGGGGTACGAGATGATCGTCGCCTCTCGCGGCACCCCCAGCTGGGGCTTCATGACCGTCACGAGCGGGTCGAAGTTCTCGTCGGTGCCGGGCATGTTCGGCGGTTACGGCTGCCCGGTGTACCCGCTCGCGATGGTGAAGAACGTCAACATCTACGACATCATCCAGAAGGATCCCTCCCAGTTCAACCTGTCGATGGAACGAGTGATGAACGAGCAGCCGTTTGAGGGCGGCGACTATCAGTCGGCGCACATGGGCCTGCAGTTCGACGTGGCGAAGGAGGGCGAGCTCTACATGATCGCCCAGGGAGCCGGTGGTGGTTACGGCGATGTGCTCGAACGCGACCCCGAGCTCGTGGTGACCGACCTCGAACTCGACCGGATCAGCGCCCACACCGCCTCGACCATGTACGGCGTGGTCTGGGAACCCGGTACCTACGTGGTGCACGAGGATCAGACGGTGGCGTTGCGGGCGCAGATGCGCCGCGACCGCATCTCCCGCGGCACGCCCTACAAGGAGTTCGTGAAGAACTTCGTGAAGGAAGAGCCGCCGGCCGACCTGCTGTACTTCGGGTCGTGGGGTCAGGACGACGACGAGAACCTCATCGCCACCCACTGGGGCGGACTCGAGCCGGAACGGGTCAAGGGCAGGCTCGAGGACCTTCCGCTGATCATGGTTCCCGATCGTCGGGTGCTCAAGATCAGCAAGCTCGAGGCCCGTGTGCGGGAACTCGAGGAGAAATACGGCGAGGTGGTCGAGCACAAATCCTGATCAACACCCGCTGACCCGGCTGCGGGGCCGTCTCCTTACGGCCCCGCAGCCGCTGCTCGAACGACGTGATTCACTGATTGCTTGATTGATGGGAGACACCGTGACACTTTCGCTGACTGACCTCCTCGCTGAGCCAACCTCGGGCCGCCGCCGAGCGGTGGTGCTCGACAGCCATGACTATGCCCAAACCGTCTTTCTGCAGGGCAAGCCGGTGCCGTGGCAGGAGCCGATGGCCTACGCGAATTTCTTCGGCCAGGTTCAGGGCGTGCTGGGGTCTGACCTGGCGCTGCTCAGCCTCGACCGGTACTACGCCCAGCGGGTCGCCGCCGATCCGGCGTTGCAGTCCGCCATGGGCGCGAAATCCCGCACCGGCTATGCACTGCGCACCCTGCTGAACGATGCGGAGACGACGGCATCCGTCGTCGAACTGGCTACGGTGTTCAGTCAAACCCAGCGGGTGCCGGTCGTTCTGCAGATTCCGTCACCGATGCAGTGGCTGGCGCGCACGCATCCGTTTTCAGGGTCGGACGACGTCCTGGCGCTCGACGCCGATAATGCCGAGAACGCTTCGATGTATGTCGCTGACTGGCTGCGCGGATTCGCCGCGCTTCCGTTGATCGCGGTTCTGCTCGATGACCGCGGCCCCGTTCTTGAGCCGGTGCCGCTGTCGACGTACTCGCCGATCGCCAACGTGACCGACCACTACCGGTGGGCGCTCGGCCAGCGGCACGACGATCGGGTCGAGCTGCACGGCAGCGCGCTGCGCGGGGCGGTGATCGGAACGGACTTCTGGTCGACCGACGCCGACCCGCTGCCGGAGGGCGATTTTCTGGTGGGCGAGGTGCCGCACCAGGCGGTTCCGGAGCAGGTCCTGAGCCGCATCACGGCGCTGATCTGAGCATCACGGCGCTGCTCTCAAGCGGATGCCGCCGGTCGCGAGATATCGCGGCCCGCGGCATCCGCTCTGCCGGTTTCAGGCCAAGCGTCGCCGGCCCGTCGCGGTCTCCTGCTCGAGCGGGGTGGCGGTGGCCAGCGGAATGTTGAGAAAATCAACGACCGGCGCGAACGCCCGAAACCGCTCGATGACCAGGTCGGTGAAATTCTCATCGAGCGCCACATCGCCGGGCAGGTGGGCGACCAGCGCCCAGCTGCGGTTCAGCAGCAGGTCGGCCGCCGGATGCTCGACCGGAAATCCGCGCGGCGGGCGGATGAGCTTGTTACCGCCGAACGGCTGCGCCATCGTCGTGAGGGCGGGCGTGGCGAGCAGGGAGCGCAGCTTCAGGTGGTGGTCCAGCACATAGTCACGGATGGCGCGCAGCTGCGGCGGTTGCGGACTATAAGCGCCGCCGGCCAGCATGACGCCGTGCACGCCCACCTGGAGAAAGTATCCGGCTCCGCCCGCCTTCTCCAGCCCGCGGGGCGGCCAGTGCGCGGCCAGATGAGTCTTGTACGGTGATTTGTCGTTGGAAAACCGTACGTCACGGTAGATGCGCATCATGGACTTGTTCGGTGGGCGCACGCAGTCAGCGGCGAATTCGCCCAGCGCCAGGTTGAGCACTTCGATGACGGCGAGCATCCGCTCCTTCAACTCGACTTCGTAGACCGGTTTGTGTTCCTGGAACCATTCGCGTTCGTTGCGATGCTCGAGTTCGTCGAGAAAGTCGAATGTCTGTTCGCTAAAATGAGGGCCCACCACGCGAGACTACGCCTTCGCGGCTGCCTTTGCGGCCCGCTTGGTCGCGCGCACCCGAGTCAGCGATTCGGGATCGACGATGTCGGCCACCGACCGGTAGGCACCGTCTTCGCCGTAGGGTGCGGATGCTTCGCGCCAGCCGTCGGCGTCGACCCCGAACCGTTTGCCGAGGAGTGCGAGAAAGATCTTCGCCTTCTGCTCGCCGAACCCGGGCAGGGCTTTGAGCCGTCGGAGGATCTCGGCGCCGGTGGGATTGTCGGCGGTCCAGATCGACGCCGTGTCGCCGTTCCAGTCGCTCACGATGACCGCGGCGACCTCCTGCACGCGTTTGGCCATGGAGCCCGGAAACCGGTGCACGGCCGGCGACTGGCGGAACACGTCGATGAAGGCATCCGCTTCGTAGTCGGCGATCATGGCAGGGACGAGGGCGCCGATGCGGTCACGAATCTTGGCCGGGCCGGCGAAGGCGGTCTCCATGGCAATCTGCTGGTCGAGCAGCATGCCCACGAGCAGGGCGAACGGGTTCTCGCTGAGAAGGGCGTCGGCAGCGGCATCGCCGGTGAGGTGCAGTGTGGTCATGCGCCCATTGTGGCACTGCGCCGGCGTCAGCGTTTCAAACCGGCCGAAGGGGCGCGCCTCTGACGTGCAGCAAGGGCGCCCTGCCTTCAGATTCGCTCTTACCCGAGCGGCGAACGCTACACGATCCGTTCGAACACCAGCGTCGCCTGGATACGGTCGCCGCCGCCGAAACCCTTACTGCCCGCCGCCGCGGTTGTAATGGTGTGCAGTCGATAGCCGAGCGCAGCCTGCTTGTTGATTGAGTCCTCCAACTCCGTGAGATTTCCGGAGCCCGTACCCAAAAATTTCTCTTTGAGCACGATCTGGAGCACGACGTACATTCCATTTGCGGCCATCTGCACTTCACCTTTCACGACTCCGCAAATCGGAGTGTTATCAGGGATAATACAGGCCCCGGTCAGGTTCAGATGCGTGTGATACTTCTGCGTGCCCTACTCCCGTCCGTCCTCGAGGGGGATAAGCATGGTGCGGAACGGACCGGCACTGGCGTGGAGGGCCCAGATGCGATCAGCGACGTCGTCGATGCCGTTGGGCAACTGAAGCTGGGGGATGCCGCCGGGAATCACCAGTTGGTTGACCCGGATGCCCTCGTCCTCGAGGGCATCGTGGAGCATCTCGCCGTAGGCGCTCTCGGCGGGGAAGGCGATCGAGGTCCCGGCGAATCCAGCGCGGGCCTTCACGGAGGTGCCGCCGTTGATCATGATGATGCTGCCGCTACCCGCCTGCCGCATCGTCGGGAGCACCGCACGCACCGCGTGGATGAGCCCAAGGGCCGAGAATTGCAGGGCCTCCAGGGCCAGCTCCGGAGTCAGGTCGAGCACCGGTTTCAGATACTCACGGGACGGAAGTGGGCTGTACTGCAGTGCGGTGATGGGCCCGAGCTCGGCCGCGGCACGCGCAAGGGCAGCTTCGAGCGACGCCGGCGTGCGGACATCCGCAGCGTACGCACTGGCGGTGAAGCCGACAGCGGTGAGCTCGGCTGCCATGACGTCTAGTTTCGACTGGTTCCTGGCGATCAGGGCGATGGAGAAGCCTTCGCGCCCGAACCGGCGTGCAACGGCTGCGCCGAGTCCTGGTCCGGCTCCGATGATGGCAATGACGGGCACGGTAGGCTCCTTCTGTCGATGATGCTGTGGTGATGCATGAGGCGAGCTCGAGCCTAGACGTTGAACCTGAACTCGACGGCGAATCGGCCAGTTCACCCCATGACACCCTTGACATACTGCTCGTGCCAGATCTTTGCAGTGCCTGTGGTACCGAATGACCTGATCACACGATCAGTGCATAACGCATCGCGTCAATAACGCTAGACGTTGAAGCGGAACTCGACCACGTCGCCGTCCTGCATGACATACTCTTTGCCCTCGATGCGGGCCTTGCCCTTGGAGCGGGCCTCGGCGATCGATCCGGCTTCCATAAGGTCGTCGAAGGAGAAGATCTCGGCCTTGATGAAGCCCTTCTGGAAGTCGGTGTGGATGACTCCGGCGGCCTGCGGTGCGGTCCACCCCTTGTGGATGGTCCAGGCGCGGCACTCCTTCGGGCCGGCCGTGAGGTACGTCTGCAGGCCGAGGGTGTCGAAGCCGATGCGGGCGAGCTGGTCGAGACCGCTCTCGGCCTGACCGGTCGAGGCGAGCATCTCCGCGGCGTCTTCGGCGTCGAGTTCGCTCAACTCACTCTCGAGCTTGGCGTCGAGGAACACGGCGTTCGCCGGAGCGACGAGCGCAGCGAGGGTGTCGAGCTTGGCCTGGTCCTGCAGCACCGCCTCGTCGACGTTGAAGACGTAGATGAACGGCTTCGCGGTGAGCAGGCCGAGCTCACGAATCGGCTCGATATCGAGCGTGGCCGACGACAGCGGCTGGCCGCCGTCGAGAATGGCCTGCGCCTTGAGCGCGGTCTCCAGCACGATCGCGGGCAGCTTGCGGCCCTTGACCTCTTTCTCGAAGCGCAGCACAGCCTTCTCGAGGGTCTGCAGGTCGGCGAGGATCAGTTCGGTGTTGATGGTTTCCATGTCGCCGGCCGGGTTGACCTTGCCGTCCACGTGCACCACGTCGGGGTCGGCGAATCCGCGAATGACCTGGGCGATGGCATCCGCTTCGCGAATGTTGGCGAGGAACTTGTTGCCGAGCCCCTCTCCCTCGCTCGCGCCCCGCACGATGCCGGCGATGTCGACGAACGACACTGGGGCCGGCAGCAGGGCCTTACTGCCGTAGATGGTTGCGAGGTCGGCCAGGCGCGAATCGGGCAGGTTCACGATTCCAACGTTGGGCTCAATCGTTGCGAACGGGTAGTTCGCTGCGAGCACGTTGTTCTTGGTCAGGGCGTTGAAGAGGGTGGACTTGCCCACATTGGGGAGTCCGACGATTGCAATAGTAAGAGCCACGAGAGATTATTCTACCGGCCGCGCCGCCGCAGGCCGTGTCGGCGTCTCGTGTCGGTGGCCCGTGAGACCATAAGATGTGCTGAACTTCACCGCGATCGACTTCGAAACCGCCAACTCCTCGGGCGCCTCGGCGTGCTCGGTCGGCCTGGTGAAAGTGCGTGACGGCGTGGTCGTCGACTCGGCCTACTGGCTCATTCAGCCGCCGCCCGGCCACGATGCCTTCTCGGAATGGAACACCCGCATCCACGGCATCATCGCAGCGGATGTCGTGGGTGCGGCCACCTGGGCGCAGCAGCTTCCCGAGCTGGTCGCCTTCGTCGGTGACGATTATCTGGTCGCCCACAACGCCGGTTTCGACCTCGGCGTGATCAAGACGGCGTCGCTCGTAACGGGCCAGCCGGTGCCCGACTTTCGCTACATCTGCAGCTTGCAGGTGGCCCGCCGCACCTACCACCTGGAGTCGTATCGACTACCGGTCGCAGCCATGGCGGCGGGCTTTGAAGACTTCTCGCACCACAACGCGCTCGCTGACGCCGAGGCCTGCGCGGCCATCATGATTCACGCGGCCGCACGTCACGAGGCCGACACGCTCGAGCAGCTCGCCCACGTGACCCGGGTCAAGGTGGGCGTGATCGGGCCGGTCGCCACCCAGGAGCACGCGTCGACACACGGGCCGATGGCGCTCAACTAGCTTCTTGTTCAGCAATTCGGCTGGTCCGAGTGTCATTCCGGTAATGTCGGTGGGCGCTGGCAGACTTAATGCATGGATCCACTGCTGAGTTTGATTGTCGGTCTGATCGTCGGTGCCGCTGTGGGCGCCCTGTCGGCCATGCTGCTGCAACGTCGTCGCACCGAGGGTGCCGCCGAGGGGGCCCTCGACCCGGCCGTGGTGGAGGCACGTCACCAGGTTGCTCTCGCCGAGGCCCGGGCGAGCGAGGCAACCGTGCGGGCGGCCCTGCAGAGCGAATTGTCGGCTGCCCTCGCAACGGTCGATGGCCTCACCGCCCAGATCGACCACGACCGCGCCACGGCGCGCGAAACAGTTGAACGGCAGCGCTCCGACCAGCAGCTGCAGTCCGAGCGGGAGAAGCGGGAACACCTCGTGTTAGAAGCACTCAGCCCGGTGCGGGAGACCCTGCGCACCATGCAGGAGAAGGTCACCGAGCTCGAGACGCAGCGCAGCGAACAGTACGGCTCGCTGTCTGAGCAGCTCAAGCAGGCACAGATCTCCGATCAGCAACTTCGGGTGACCACCGAGTCGCTCGCGAGCGCGCTGCGCTCCAACAGCACCCGCGGCGTCTGGGGTGAGACCCAGTTGCGGCGCGTGGTCGAAGCGGCCGGCCTCGCTCAGTATGTTGACTTCAACACCCAGACCAACATCACAACGGATGCCGGCCTCGGCCGCCCCGACATGGTCGTGCGCCTGCCCGGCAACAAGTCGATCGCAATCGACGCCAAGGTGCCGCTCGAGCACTACATCGAAGCGAGCACCATTCCCTATACCGCCACCGGCGAGGAGGGCGCACGCCGCAAGTTGCTGATCGACAAGCATGTGAAGGCCGTGCGCGCCCACATCGATGCGCTCGCCAAGAAGACCTACTGGGAAGGCTTCGATGCGAGCCCGGAGTTCGTGATCGCGTTCATCCCGAGCGAGTCGCTGCTGTCGGCGGCGCTCGAAGCCGATCCGTCGATTCTCGACTACTCGTTCAGCAAGCGGGTGGCTCTGGCATCGCCGGTGAACCTGTGGGCGGTGCTCAAGACGGTGGCGTTCACCTGGCAGCAGCAGGCGGTCACCGACGAGGCGCAGAAGCTGTTCGACCTCGGCAATGCCCTGTACCAGCGGCTCGGTGCGCTGAGCGGGCACGCCGAATCGTTGCGCAAAGCACTCGAGCGCACGGTGGACAGCTACAACAAGTTCGCCAACTCGTTGGAGTCCCGGGTACTCGTGACCGCCCGGCAGTTTCCCGGGATCGATCAGACCAAGATCGGGCTGCTCACCGAACCGGCGATCATCCACGATTCCCCGCGCAAGCTGACCGCGCCCGAGCTGGAGGCGCCGGCATCCGTTTCCGACGAGCTGGACCTGCCCGTTCGACAGGACGACGTTGAGCTGAACGGTGCCGAGTTGAATGAGGCGAGGCACAGCGTGATCAACCGGCGTCTCGCTGATGTCGACGAATCTGATTACGAGGTCCACGTGTAGGGCGACCACGACGTCAGAGGTGCAAACCAACAACTGCACGCCCCGAGCATGAACGAACAGACCGGGACGTGCAGTTTCGGTTACACCGGGGAAGTAGCGCTTACAGCCACTTCTCGGCGAGGTGCTCCGCGATGACCCGACGTGCCGTGCCCGAACGCGAACGCAGAACGATGCTCTCGGTGCGGATCATCGGACCCTTGCGACGCACACCGTCGACGAGTCCGCCATCGGTGACGCCGGTTGCCACGAAGAAGGTGTTGTCGCCGCTGACCATGTCGTCGATCTCGAGCAGCTTGTCGATGTCGAGGCCGGCCGCGACGCCGCGGGCACGTTCCGCGTCGTCCTTGGGGGCGAGGCGTCCCTGCATGTAACCGCCGAGCGCTTTGAGGGCGCAGGCCGTGGTGATGCCTTCCGGGCTTCCGCCGATACCGACGCACATGTCGATGCGGGTCTCGTAACGGGCGGCGTTGATGCCGCCGGCCACGTCACCGTCGAGCATGAGGCGGGTTCCG
The DNA here is from genome assembly GCF_004402315.1 of Cryobacterium sp. TMT1-3. Classification (NCBI taxonomy): domain Bacteria; kingdom Bacillati; phylum Actinomycetota; class Actinomycetes; order Micrococcales; family Microbacteriaceae; genus Cryobacterium; species Cryobacterium sp. TMT1-3. The sequence continues at coordinate 43,158 of NZ_SOFW01000037.1, read as the reverse complement.
GCGCCGGCGCTGCGAATCGCATCGATCAGGCCGGCGTGGCGCGGGCGGTCGAGTACGGCGATGGTCATTTCACCGATCGGCTTCTTCATGGCCTGAGCCAGGTCGCGAATGTTGTCGGCGATCGACTGGTCGAGGCTGACGACGCCGCGCCCGGCCGCACCGGTGACGATCTTGTCCATGTAGAAGATCGAGGAGGCGTCGAGCATGGTGCCGCGATCCGAGACGGCGATGACCGAGACGGCGTTCTGGCGGCCGGCGGCCGTGAGGCTGGTTCCGTCGATGGGGTCCACGGCGATATCGCAGGCCGGGCCGCGGCCGTTGCCGACGTGCTCACCGTTGAAGAGCATGGGGGCTTCATCTTTTTCGCCCTCACCGATAACGATGAGGCCGTCGAAATTGACGGTGCCGAGGAAGGCGCGCATGGCGTCGACGGCGGCTTTGTCTGCGGCGTTCTTGTCGCCGCGGCCGATGAAGGGCACGGCGCGGATGGCGGCGGCCTCGGTGGCACGCACGAGCTCCATGGCGAGGTTACGGTCGGGGTGTTGAAAGAGAGTGGCGGTCTCGGTGCTGTTCAAAAGGTCCTCCCGGACGTTAGTTCGACTTCGAATACGACGGATGCGCGGCGGGTCGCGCGGATTGTCCGCCCGAGTCACCTTATCGCGACCGACCGCACCGAGGCGGGCTTGGCTAGACTCGGGTCACACCCCCGCACACTCTCGAGGAGAAGCAATGCCCATCGCAACCCCCGACCAGTACGCCGCCATGCTCGACAAAGCGAAGACGGGCGGGTTCGCCTACCCGGCGTTCAACGTGTCATCGTCGCAGAGCATCAATGCCGTTCTCCAGGGCCTCACCGAAGCCGGATCCGACGGCATCATCCAGGTCACCACCGGCGGCGCCGACTACTTCGCTGGCCACACGGTGAAAAACCGGGCGTCCGGCGCACTCGCCTTCGCCCGGTTCGCGCACTCCGTCGCCGACAACTACCCGATCACCGTGGCACTGCACACCGATCACTGCCCGGAGGGCGCACTGGGTGACTTCGTGATTCCGCTCATCGAAGCCTCCGAGTCGGCGGTGGCCGATGGCGGCCACCCCATCTTCCAGTCGCACATGTGGGACGGTTCGGCCATCGCGCTGGACAGGAACCTGGAGATCGCCACCGACATTCTGAAGCGCACCCGCGCGATCAACGCCATTCTCGAAGTTGAGATCGGCGCCGTCGGCGGCGAAGAAGACGGCGTACAGGCCGACGTGAACGAGAATCTCTACACGACCCTCGACGACGCGATCAAAATGGTCGAGGCCCTCGGCCTCGGCGAGCAGGGCCGCTACATGGCCGCTCTCACCTTCGGCAACGTGCACGGCGTCTATAAGCCCGGCAACGTGAAGCTGCGCCCGGAACTGCTCAGGGAGATTCAGACCGGGCTCTCGGCCAAATTCGGGCTCGCTGCGCTGCCGCTCGACCTGGTCTTCCACGGCGGTTCCGGCTCGACCGACGCCGAAATCGCTGAAGCCGTCGCCAACGGCGTCGTCAAGATGAACATCGACACCGACACCCAGTACGCCTTCACCCGGTCCATCGCCGACTACATGCTCAAGAACTACGACAGCGTGATCAAGGTCGACGGCGAAGTCGGCAACAAGAAGGTCTACGACCCGCGCGCCTGGGGCAAGGTGGCCGAGTCGGCCATGGCCGCCCGCGTCGTCGATTCCACCCGCCAGCTCGGTTCCGCCGGGCGCTCGAACAGTTAGCGCAACGACAACAGTTAGAGCAATGACAGTAGTTGAATTATGACCGAGAAGCCGGACTCCGTTCCCCCCGCGAAAGACCCGCGCCCACGCCCACAGTACGGCGAACTCGCCCCTGAAGGCTGGACCTGGCAACCGCCGCAGGACGAAGACCGGGCTGCACCCGCTCCCTCCCCCACCGCCGGGGCGGGAGCGGGTACACCACCCCTCAGGAACCATCCGGCCTTCCCGGCGACGCCGCCACCGTCGAGGCGAACCGGCCAACGCACCGCGCCCGGCTGGGACCGGCCGCTAACGATCGGATTGCTGACCTTCGGGCTTCTCGTCACCCTGTACGGCGCGTTTTCGCTCGGGGCGCTCCCCGACGCTATGCAGCTGATCTACACGCAGCAGAACCTCGGGACGTATACGCCGGCGGCCGGCATCGGAACACTGACAACGGCGGGGGCTATTCTCGTTGTGTTCGTCTGGCTGGCTACCACCGCGGTATCAGTGCGCTTGCTGTTGCAACACCGCCGAGCCTTCTACCTGCCCATTATCGGCGGAGCGGTGTCGATCGTGGCACTGTTCGCGTTCATGCTCGCCGCAATGCTCAACGACCCGACCCTGATCGAGTTCCTCAGCCGCCAGTAACGGCCGCGCCGGCGACTTGGGCTTCTACTCGCCCGTCTATTCAGCGGCGGCGGCGCGCCCGCCGAATGCGCGGGCATCCGTTTCACCGGAAAGGTCTTTTCGCAGCTCCTTGGGCAACGAAAAGATCAGATCTTCTTCGGCGGTCTTGACCTGTTCCACATCGCTGTAGCCGGCGTCGGCGAGAGCTTCGAGCAATTCGTCGACGAGTTCTTCGGGAACGGATGCCCCGCTCGTCACCCCGACGGTCGTCGCGTTGTCGAGCCATTCCTGTTTCACCTCGCTCGCGAAGTCGACGCGATACGCCGCCTTCGCGCCGTATTCCAAGGCGACCTCGACCAGGCGCACCGAGTTGGACGAGTTGGCGGAACCGACCACGATCACCAGGTCGGAGTCGCGAGCGACCTTCTTGATGGCCACCTGGCGGTTCTGGGTGGCGTAGCAGATGTCGTCGCTCGGCGGATCCTGCAGATTGGGGAACCGCGCCCGCAGCCGACGCACGGTCTCCATGGTCTCGTCGACGCTGAGCGTGGTCTGCGACAGCCAGACCACGCGGTCGGGATCGCGTACCACGACGGTGTCGGCTTCGTCGGGGCTGCCGACCAGGGTGGTGTGCTCCGGAGCTTCCCCGGCGGTGCCCTCCACCTCTTCATGGCCTTCATGGCCGATCAGCAGAATCTGAAAATCGTCACGGGCGAAGCGCACGGCTTCGCGGTGCACCTTGGTCACGAGCGGGCAGGTCGCGTCAATGGCCTGCAGTCCACGCTCGGCTGCGGCGTTGACGACGGCCGGGGAGACGCCGTGGGCGCTGAAGACAATGTGCGCGCCGTGCGGCACCTCGTCAACCTCGTCGACGAAGATGGCGCCGAGATTCTCGAGCTCAGAGACCACGTGGATGTTGTGCACGATCTGCTTGCGCACGTAGACCGGGGCGCCATAGTGCTCCAACGCCTTCTCAACGGCGATGACCGCTCGGTCGACTCCGGCGCAGTAACCGCGCGGGGCGGCGAGCAGCACCCGCTTGTGTCCGACCACGGGGGTATCCTTAAGCCTGTTGCGAGCGCTGGGAATGCGCGGCATACCCAGGCCGATAGCGGTCGGCTTAGTTTGGGTGTGCATGCTGGTGTTCACCGCTTCAGTCTACGCACGCACGACCGAAGAACTCTGGGAGGACCCGCCTGTGCCCCACGCCAGCGCCACGATCAGCAGCAACACCAGGACCACCGCATGACGGATGCCCCCGCCACCGTCGAAACACCGTGGCCGGTCGCCCTGCTCTCCAATAAAATCCGCGGCTATATCGAACGTCTCGGCATGGTGTGGGTCGAGGGTGAGATCACCCAATGGGGCGCGAGCGGCGGCAACGTCTACGGCAAGCTCAAAGACCTTTCTGAAGACGCCACCGTGAGCTTCACGATCTGGTCGTCGGTGCGCGCCAAGCTCGGCAACGATTTCAAGGCCGGTGACCGCGTCGTCGCGCTGGTCAAGCCCAACTTCTGGGTCAAGGGCGGCACGCTCACCATGCAAGCCTTCGAGATGCGGCATGTGGGGCTCGGTGATCTGCTCGAACGGCTCGAACGGCTGCGCAAGCAGCTCGCGAGCGAGGGCCTGTTCGACGCCTCCCGCAAGAAGCGGCTGCCGTTTTTACCGCACTGCATCGGACTCGTCACCGGCAAGGACTCCGACGCTGAGAAAGATGTCATTCGCAACGCCCAGCTGCGCTGGCCGGCCGTGAACTTTCGGGTTGCGCACGCTGCGGTGCAGGGCGATCGCGCCGTCGGTGAGGTGACCAGCGCGATCCAGAGGCTCGACGCCGACCCGGAGGTCGATGTGATCATCGTCGCCCGCGGCGGCGGCGACTTTCAGAACCTGCTGACCTTCAGCGATGAGGGTCTTGTGCGCGCCGCAGCCGCCTGCGTCACGCCGCTGGTGAGCGCGATCGGGCACGAGGCCGACCGCCCCCTGCTCGACGAGGTGGCCGATCTGCGAGCCTCCACCCCGACGGATGCCGCCAAGCGCGTCGTTCCCGACGTCAGCGACGAACTGAACCGGGTGCAGCAGGCGCGGGCACGCCTGAGCAGCCGGCTCACCGGCATCCTCTCATCGGAGATCGACCGGATCTCGCAGCTGCGCAGCCGACCGGCGCTCGTCGACCCGCGCTGGATCATCGACTCCCGCAGTGAAGACCTCACCCGTTATGTGGCTCGCGGCGCCGAACTGACCGGGCGCGTTCTCGAGCGCGCCGGGTCCGCCGTGGTGGAACTGCGCTCCCAGCTGCGCGCGCTGTCGCCGCAGGGCACCCTCGATCGTGGCTACGCGATCGCCCAGCTGCCCGGCGGGCAGGTGCTGCGCAGCGCCGGCGACGCCCCGGCCGGCACCGAGCTGCTACTCACCCTGGCCAGCGGCACGGTACCCGCCACCGCGAACGCTGCCGTGCCCGCCGCCGTGCCCGCCACCGCCCTGACCTAAATAGAATGGATGCCATGACCTCGCCTGCCGCAGACACCAGTGAACTCAGCTACGAACAGGCCCGCGATGAGCTCATCCGCGTGGTCAACGAGCTCGAACAGGGTTCGAGCACGCTGGAACAGTCGCTCGCGCTGTGGGAGCGCGGCGAAGCCCTCGCCCACCGCTGCGAAGAATGGCTGATCGGGGCGAAAGCCCGACTCGATGCCGCCCGTCTGGCAGCGACGACGCCCGCGAGCGACGATTCCGCGACCACCAGATGAACCGCGCCCCCAAGCCGCCGCGCGTCGTCGCCGAACTGGGCCGGCCGGAGACTCCGCAGGAGACCGCCGAGCGACTCGCCGAGAACTCGCGCAAGTACCGCTCGCACAAAACGGTGAACAACCTGGTGCTCTCCCTGCTCGTGACGGTGGGCGCCGTACTCGTGCTCGTTCTCCTGGTTCCGCGCAACGACAACCCGATCACCCGCGACATCGACTATGCGAGTGTGGCCGCCCAACTGCAACCGGTCGTCGACCATGCCCTCGCCAGCCCCGAGCTGCCCGAAGGGTGGAGCGCCAACATCGCCGAGTGGCAGGCCGGAACCAACGGCCAGGTGCCGTCCTGGTACATCGGACTGCTCACCCCCGACAACCAGTTCATCGGTATGAGCCAGGCCTTTGATGCGAACCCCACCTGGCTCGCCCAAAAACTCCCCGACTCGCCCGTCGTCGACACTGCCAGCATCGCCGGCGTCACCTGGGACGTCTACCGCAACAGCGCGGCGGAGGCTGATCGAGGCAATTTCGACTACGCCTTGGTCACGACCGCCGGCGCGAGCACCTACGTGCTGATCGGCACGGCACCCACCGGCGACTTTGAGACCCTCGCGACCGCGCTGGCCGCCAACGTGACAGAAAACGCCGCCGAATGAACCGCACCTGGACGACTCCCCCATCGCCGGCCGAGGCCTGGAACGAACTGCGCGAAGGCAACGTGCGCTTCGTCGCCGGCACCCCCCGCCACCGCGAGGATGTCGACCGGCGGGCCGAGCTCGTCGGCCAGCAGACCCCGCACGCCGCACTGTTCGGCTGCAGCGACTCCCGCCTCGCCGCCGAGATCATCTTCGACCAGGGCCTCGGCGACCTGTTCGTCGTGCGCAACGCCGGCCAGATCATCTCGGAATCCGTACTCGGTTCGCTCGAATATGCCGTAGCCGTGCTGCACGTTCCGCTCATTCTGGTGCTCGGCCACGACGAGTGCGGTGCGGTGCGCGCCGCGATCGATTCGCAAAGCCCGGATGCCCCGGCCCTGCCCGTTCATATCGCGCACGTGATCGAGAAGATCGTCCCGGCGGTGCGGCGCGTGAGCGGGCAGCCGGCATCCGCTTTCGTCGAGCCAACCACGATCGATGCCGGTCAGGTGGGCCGGGAACACCTCAAAGACACGGTCACCGAATTGCTCGAACAGTCCGAGGTGATCAGCGCGGCCATCGCAGAAGGTACATTGGCTATCGTCGGTGCAAACTACGTTCTTCGCGAAGGGCACGCCGATCCTCACATCCGAGTGGGTCTCCTCTAGACCCACGGAGTTTTTTTATCGCGCACCCGTTGCGCACAGCACGACCCTCATACAGCACCGAAAGGGAATGCACACAGTGGTGGACACCTCCGCAAACGCCGGCTACCGGATCGAACACGACACGATGGGTGAGGTCCGCGTTCCAACGGACGCGCTCTACGGTGCCCAGACGCAGCGAGCCGTGGAGAACTTCCCGATCTCGGGCTCCACACTGGAGTCCGCGCAGATCGCGGCCCTGGCTCGCATCAAGAAGTCCGCGGCACTCGCGAACGCCCAGCTCGGGGTGCTCGATGCGGACATCGCTGACGCGATCGCCGCGGCCGCCGACGAGGTCATCACCGGCCGGTACGACACGGAGTTTCCGATCGACGTGTATCAGACCGGCAGCGGCACCTCGTCGAACATGAACATGAACGAGGTCATCGCGACCCTCGCGACCCGCGCTCTCGGCCGCCCGGTGCACCCGAACGACCACGTGAACGCGAGCCAGTCCTCCAACGACGTGTTCCCCACTTCCGTGCACATCGCCGTCACGAGCGCCCTGATCGACGAGCTCATTCCCTCGCTCGATCACCTCGCCGTCGCGTTCGAGGCCAAGGCCGAACTGTGGAAAGAGGCCGTCAAGGCCGGCCGCACGCACCTGATGGACGCCACCCCGGTCACCCTCGGCCAGGAGTTCGGCGGCTACGCCCGCCAGATGCGCCTCGGCATCGAGCGCATCCGCACGGCACTCCCGCGCGTCGCCGAGGTTCCCCTCGGCGGAACCGCGGTCGGCACCGGCATCAATACGCCCTACGGTTTTCCGCAGCTCGTCATCGAACTGCTCGTCGCCGAGACCGAACTGCCGATCACCGAAGCGCGCGACCACTTCGAGGCCCAGGCCAACCGCGACGGCCTCGTCGACGCGTCCGGCGCCCTGCGCACCATCGCCGTCTCGCTGACCAAGATCAACAATGACCTGCGCTGGATGGGTTCAGGCCCCAACACCGGGTTCGGCGAGATCAACATCCCCGACCTGCAGCCCGGCTCCTCGATCATGCCCGGCAAGGTCAACCCGGTCATTCCGGAAGCCGTGCTCATGGTGTGCTCCCGCGTCATCGGCAACGATGCCACCATCGCCTGGTCCGGCGCTTCGGGCTCGTTCGAGCTCAACGTCGGCATCCCGGTGATGGGAACCGCTCTGCTCGAGTCGATCCGTCTGCTGTCCAACGCGACCCGCGTGCTCGCCGACAAGGCCGTCGACGGCCTCGTCGCCAACCTCGAGCACGCGCGTGCGCTGGCCGAGAAGTCGCCGTCGATCGTCACACCGCTCAACCGAGTCATTGGCTACGAAGCCGCCGCCAAGGTGGCCAAGAAGGCCGTGGCCGAAGGCCTCACCGTGCGGGAGTCGGTCATCGCCCTCGGCCACGTCGAACGCGGTGACCTGACGCTCGCCGAGCTCGACACGGCCCTCGACGTGCTCAGCATGACGCGTCCGCCGCAGAAGAAGTAGCAGCAGCAAGACAAACCGCCCGGCCTCTGACAGGAGCCGGGCGGTTTGCTGTCTTCCGCTACATGACTTCGTTGCCCTCCAGCATCTCGGTCACGAGGGCTGCGATGGCGCTGCGCTCCGAACGGGTCAGGGTCATGTGCGCGAACAGCGGATGCCCCTTCAACGTTTCGATCACGCTGGCCACGCCGTCGAAGCGGCCGACCCGCAGATTGTCCCGCTGGGCGACGTCGTGGGTGAGCACCACGCGCGAGTTCTGACCGATGCGGCTCAGCACGGTCAGCAGCACGTTGCGTTCGAGTGACTGCGCCTCATCGACGATGACAAAGGCATCGTGCAGGCTGCGGCCACGAATGTGGGTGAGCGGCAGCACCTCGAGGATGCCGCGCTCCATCACCTCCTCGACCACATTCTCCGACACGATCGCCCCGAGGGTGTCGAAGACCGCCTGCGCCCACGGCCCCATCTTCTCGCCCTGGTCCCCCGGCAGGAAGCCGAGGTCCTGGCCGCCGACCGCATACAGCGGCCGGAACACCATGATCTTGCGGTACTGCTGGCGTTCCAGCACCGCTTCCAGGCCCGCGCACAGGGCGAGCGCCGACTTCCCGGTTCCGGCCCGCCCGCCGAGCGACAGAATGCCGATCTCCGGGTCGAGCAGCAGGTCGATGGCGAGCCGCTGCTCCGCCGAGCGGCCGTGCAGTCCGAAGACGTCCCGGTCGCCGCGCACCAGCTTGAGCGTGCCCCGGCCGGTGACCCGGCCGAGGGCCGACCCGCGGTCGGAGTGGATGACCAGGCCGGTGTTGATCGGCATGTCCTGCACCGTGCGTGAGTCGAGTGTCTCCTTGTCGTAGAGCACACTCATCTGCTCAGCGCTGAGGGTAATCTCGTCCATGCCGGTCCAGCCGGAATCCACGGCGAGTTCGTGCCGGTACTCATCAGCAGCGAGGCCGAGGGACGCAGCCTTCACCCGAAGCGGCAGGTCCTTGGAGACGACGGTCACGGTCATCCCGTCGTTGGCCAGGTTGAGCGCCACGGCGAGGATGCGGGAGTCATTGTCGCCCAGTTGCAGGCCCGACGGCAACACCGACATGTTGGAGTGGTTCAGTTCTACTCGCAGGCTGCCGCCCTCGCCGACCGGAATCGGGAAGTCGAGGCGCTCATGCTTGAGCCTCAGCTCGTCGAGGTTGCGCAACGCCTGCCGGGCGAAATAACCGATCTCCGGGTCGTTGCGCTTGGACTCCAGTTCGCTGATCACCACCACGGGCAATACCACAGCGTGCTCGGCAAAGCGGAAAATCGCTTTCGGATCTGACAGAAGCACCGAGGTGTCCAGCACAAAGGTGCGCTCGGTTTGCGAAGCGGATGTCTTCACCCGGTCAGTCGCATTAAGGTCGGTTCTCGCGCCGTCATTTCGAACGTCGGTCACAGCCACTCCCACCCTGCGCCACGAGGACGCGGATCACTTTGGCGAGCTGGCCATCAAGCAATTCTCGAGCCGTACTTATATGGCCGTCTCGATCAGGTGCCGTACCTGATGCAAGAGACGCTACGTCTTGCGGGTGCAAAAGGGAACCCGACACGCCCACGGAAATCTGTCGTTCACCTGACGTTGGGGCAGACCCTCGGTCTACACCGGAAGATTGTTAGTACGTGGCTGCGAGAGCGTAGGCGGTGAGGGCACCCCTCAGCATGGTCACCGTATCGGGATCGAGGGCCGCGTGCACGCTCAATCGCACGGTGGTTCCGCGGGTGGTCGCGGTGATGCCGTGGTTGTGCAGGCTCGCCACGAGGGTGGTCAGTAATTCCGCCGGCGGCTCGAGCACGACAATGCCGGCGCGTTCCCGCGCATCGCGGGGCGAGACGATGTCGATGATGAATTCGTCGACGAGTTCGATGATCTGGGAGACGTTGTCATTCATGGCGGCCTGGATCACGTCCACACCGACATCACTGGTCTGTTCCAGGGCGGCGGCAAACCGGGCCTGGGCGATAGCATCACCATTGGTCACCCGAAACGCACGGGCGCTGTGGCTGGGCGGGGGGACTTCGTCCCAGGGGTCGTCGGTATCGGTGCCGACGTAGCCGGAGTACACCGGAACGAGTCGTTCGAGCGCTCGATCGCTGAGGGCGAGAAAACCGGTGCCCCAGCCGGCTCTGGTCCATTTCTGACCACCGGAGGCGACGACATCCGCTGCTTCGTAGGCGGCGTCGACAACGCCGAAGCCCTGGATGGCATCGACGATGAGCAGTCGGTCGCCGATGACTTGGCGGATGCCGTCGAGATCGGCACGGTACCCCGTGCGAGAGTCGACGAGGCAGACCGCGACGGCCGCGACAGCCGGGGTGAGCTGGTCGCGGATCTGACCGGGAGTGACGCGGCCCTGCAACGTCTCCAACCAGAGTGGGGTGACCACGTGCAGGGCCTCGGCGGCCCGCACGGCCGCGAACGGGACGCTGGGAAAATCCCCGGCGGACAGCAGCACGCTGCCGGTCAGGCCGAACATGGCCTGCATCAGTCCCGAACTGGTGTTGGACTGCAGCACGACCTGGTCCGGCGTGAAGCCGGTGAGAGCGGATACCCCGGTGCGGGCCCGCAGATCCTGCTCGACGAGGTGGTCGAGGCTGCCATAGCGGGCGCGGGAGAGCACTTCGGTCTGGCCGAGCGTCTCGGCGACGACTACCTCGGAGAGCGGGCCGACGCGGCCGAAGTCGAGGTAGCCGGGCTCGTCACGAAAACCGTCGGTGAAGCTCAGGAGTGAAGTCATAGGAGCTGGTCCAATCGGTTGTCAAAAAATACTCCCCCAGCTGTGTCGCCCCAAGAGACGCGGTCTACCCGCCGAACCGACGTTGGCGCCGCGAGAAATCCCGGAGAGCCCGCAGAAAATCGATCTGCCGAAGGTCTGGTCCGAGGGCTTCCACGAAGTAAAACTCGCTGTGCGCGCTCTGCCAGAGCATGAAGTCGCTCAGCCGCTGCTCGCCCGAGGTGCGAATGACCAGGTCGGGGTCTGGCTGACCACCGGTGTACAGGTGTTGGCCGATCAGTTCGGGTGTGAGGGTCTCCGCGAGGTCCTCCAGCGTGCCGCCGTGCGCGTGGTGGGTGGCGACGATGCTGCGCATCGCGTCGGTGATCTCGGTTCGGCCGCCGTAGCCGACCGCGAGATTAACGTGCAGTCCGGAATGACCGCTCGTGCGGGCATCCGCTGCATCGAGCGCTGCGACCAGCGGAAGGGGCAGTCCGGCCTTCGACCCCACCTGCTGCACCCGCCAATTGCGGTAGTGCGACAGTTCCTCGGCAAGATCGGCGATGATCTCGATCAGATCGGCGAGTTCGTCACTCGGGCGTTGGGTGAGGTTGTCGGAGGAAAGCAGGTACAGGGTGACGACCGAAATTCCGAGGTCGTCACACCACTCCAGAAATTCGCGCATCTTGGCGGCACCGGCCCGGTGCCCGTGTGCGGCCGTTTGAAAGCCCAGCTGCCGGGCCCAACGACGGTTTCCGTCGATGATCATGGCCACGTGGCGCGGCAGGTGCTCCGTCGTCAGCCCGCGCTTCAGCCGACGCTGATAGAGCCTGTAGAGGAGGCCGCGCGCTGAGGGGACTTGGGGTTTCTGCACACAGTTACGCTAGTCCACTCCGGCGAGGGTTCGGGGCACGCGGGCCTGGCCCTGTCGTATCCTTGCAGCATGGCCACCGAGCACGATATCCCTAATCTGCCACTGATCGAGGCGGCTGACGCCCATCCGGAGGACGTCAAACCGACCTGGCGCGGCTGGATTCATGCGGGAACTTTTCCCGTGACGATCGTGGCCGGCATTGTGCTGCTGATTCTCGCCGAAGGCTCGGCGGCGAAGATCAGTTCGGCCGTCTTCGTGCTCAGTTCGATGCTGTTGTTCGGCAATTCGGCGCTGTATCACCGGTTCAACTGGCAGCCGCGCACCCGCATCATTCTCAAGCGCATCGACCACGCCAACATCTTCCTGCTAATCGCCGGATCGTACACACCGATCACCGTGCTCGCGCTGCCGCCGGAGAAGGCAACCCTGCTGCTCTGGCTGGTGTGGGGCGGAGCCGGGCTGGGCATCCTCTTTCGGGTGTTCTGGATCCACGCCCCGCGCTGGCTGTACGTGCCGCTCTACCTGGTGCTCGGCTACGGCGCGCTGCTGTTCATCGTGGACTTTTTCCAGGCCAACGCCACCATGATGACGCTAATTCTGGTCGGCGGCCTCTGCTACACGGTCGGTGCGGTGGTCTACGGGCTCAAGAAGCCCAACCCGGTTCCGGGGGTCTTCGGCTTCCACGAGATCTTCCACACCCTCACGGTTGTGGCATTTCTGTGTCATTTCGCGGCGATCCTGCTGATCGCCACGCATCCGCTCTACCCGTAACGGGGCAAGTGCGACTACTCGGTCTTGTCGTCGCGCGGTGCGTCGGGTTCGGCGTCGCGGGCCGCGAGTTCGGCGTCGAGGCGTTCCTTGATCTCTGCGCGATAGGTGGTGCGACGGATGCGCCGGACAACGTCGAGACACAGCAGCAGGGTAGCCACCGCGATCAGGAAGAAGACCACGAACCCGACGACCCCGGGGGTGACCGTGTTCGGGTCGAAATCAGGGTCCGGGGTGGGGGTGGCGGCGAGCACGACGGTGATCAGCGAGATCATTCGTCGTCCTGAATTCCGGCGAAGAGATCAGATTCGGGCATGACGGTGTCTACTTTCGATTCGACGAGTTGGAAGTCTTCGTACGGCCAGGCCTCGCGCACGAGATCGTTGGGCCAGAAGAAGAAGCTGCTGTCGGGTGAGACCTGGCTCGCGTGCGCGCGCAGGGCCGCGTCGCGCACTTCGAGGAAGTCCCCGGCCGGAACGTGAGTGGTGGCGAAATTCGGGTAATTCTCCATACGTTCCCGCGCCGCGCCGAGGGGTTCGAGGAGCGGAGAATCCGGCTCAGCCACGCTCAACGCGAGGTACATCGCGTCGATGCGCTCGAGGTTGAAGATGCGGTCGTAGTACAGTTTGTCGATCTGCCACGGCGCACCGGATTCCGGATACCGGTCGGCGTCGGCGGCTGCGCGGAACGCTTCGAGGGAGACCTCATGGCAACGAATGTGATCGGGGTGCGGGTAGCCGCCGTTTTCGTCGTAGGTGACCAGCACCTGGGGCCGGAACTCGCGCACAAGGGTGACGAGCGGTTCGGCCGAATATTCCAGCGGGATAGCGGCGAAGGAGTTCGGCGGCACCGATTTGTCGTCATTCATGCCGGAATCTTCGAAGCCGAGCCAGCGATGCTGCACACCGAGGGCCTGCTGTGCGGCCAGCATCTCGACGCGGCGGAGGCCCGCCATGTCTCGGTCGGCCATGGCGTGGCCCTCGAGGGCGGGGTTCAGGATGCTGCCGCGTTCACCGCCGGTACAGCTCACAATGAGCACTTCGACGCCGCGGCTGCGGTAGTAGGCGTAGGTCGCAGCACCCTTGCTCGACTCGTCGTCGGGATGGGCATGCACAGCCATCAATCGCAGCGTCACCATACTCCTCAGGAATGCCGGATAACCTTAGGCCAGATAACCTAGTTACCAGCCTAATCGCTCCCGTGAAAGTGTGAATCACCAGTGCCCCTCAACAGCACGCCTGCCGGAATTCAACCGAGCCCCGAGCCCAACCGCCTCGACGAATCGGATGACTTGGCCGCCCCAGCGCCGATCGAGAGCGGAATGATTCAATCCCGGTATGGGCGCACGCCCTCCCGCAAGCGACGCGACCGTCGAATTCTGTGGGGGTTGGGCAGCATTTTTGTGCTGGTGCTGGGAGCGTGGGTGCTGTGGACCGGGCTCGATGGAGCATCCACTCAAATCGAGGCGCGCGATATCGGGCACACCATCATCGACGAGCACACGGTGAGCGTCACCTTCGAGGTGGCGCTTCCGGTGAACCGCACGGCGAGTTGCGCGGTTCAGGCCCTCAACGAGAGCTATTCTGTGGTCGGCTGGAAGATCATCGATCTGCCGCCGTCGACGCTGTACAACCGCTCGTTCACCGAGCTTCTGCGCACCACGGACCTGAGCAACACGGGTTTGATTTACGAGTGCTGGCTGACCTAAACTGACGTATTCGCCTCGACAATCGTCGGGGCGTCGACCGTATCTGCGCGGCCTCCGGGCCTTTCCGCGCTCGAGCGCATTAAGGGAGATCACTCGTGACAACCGACACAACGGTCACCTGGCTAACTCAGGAGGCCCACGACCGCCTCGCAACGGAACTGGCGACACTGAGCAACTTTGGCCGGATCGACATCGCGAAGAAGATCGAATCCGCCCGGGAAGAGGGCGACCTCAAGGAGAACTCCGGCTACCACGCGGCGAAGGAAGAGCAGGGCAAGATGGAGGCGCGCATCCGCACGCTCACCCTGCTGCTGCGCACCGCCGAAGTCGGTCACGCCCCGGAGAGCAACGGCATCGTCATGCCGGGCACCGTGATCACGGCCACCATCGCCGGCGACGAGAGCCGCTTTCTCATCGGCAGCCGCGAGATTGCCGCCAACAGCGACCTCGATGTGTATAGCGAGCAGAGCCCGCTTGGCACCGCGATTATCGGCCTCAAGGTCGGCGCGAAGACGAGTTACACCACGCCGAACGGCAAGGAGATCACCGTCGAGATCTCCAATGTGGAGACCTTCACCGGAGCTTGATCTGCTGTAACCGGCCTTCCGGTTCTCGTGCGGCCCCGAATTCCGGCGCGCTGGTAGGCGTCCGCCGTGGCTAATTCAGGAATTCTGTGCCAAAATGCCCGGGTGCCTGTCGTGCTTACAGGGTGGTCACAGTATCTGCTGGCGGAATTCCTGAATTCGCCACGCGAACGGGCCGGGACGGCGCCCGAAAGAGCGCGACTAGTCGATCTGCGGGTCGTAGCCGGCCGCGCGCAGGGTGTCGACGACGTGCTGGCGGTGCTCTGGGCCCCGCGTCTCAACGCTGACATCGAGTTCGACCTCGCTGATCCGCAGACCGACCCCGTGCCGAGTGTGCAGTACCTCGATGACGTTGGCGGTAGCCTCGGCGAGCAGCTCGGAGATGCGGGCCAGCTGGCCCGGGCGGTCCGGCAGCATGATGCGCAGGGTCAGGTAACGACCCGACGCGGCGAGGCCGTGGCTGATCACCCGCTGCATCAGCAACGGGTCGATGTTGCCGCCGGAGAGGATGGCGACGGTCGGCCCGGTCGGGGTGACCTTGCCCGCCAGGATAGCGGCGACGGCTACGGCTCCGGCCGGTTCGACGACGAGCTTGGCGCGTTCAAGCAGAACGAGCAGCGCCCGCGCTGTGTCATCTTCGCTGACCGTGACGATCTCGTCGACGGTGTCGCGCACGATTTCAAAGTTGAGCAGTCCGGGCTTGGCTACGGCGATGCCGTCGGCGATGGTCGGCAGGATGTTGATCATCATGGCCTCACCGGCCTCGAGGGACGGCGGGTAGGCGGCTGCGTTCTCGGCCTGCACCCCGATCACCCGGATGTGGCGTCCGTCCCGGGCGGCACGCTGCTTGAGCGCACTGGCGACACCGGAGATCAGCCCGCCGCCCCCGATAGGAACGACGACCGTGTCAAGATCGGGCACCTGGTCGAGGATTTCCAGCCCCAGAGTGCCCTGCCCGGTGACAACATCCGCGTGGTCAAACGGCGGAATGAGGATCGCGCCGGTCTCGCGTGCGTATTCAGCTGCCGCGAGGAGCGGTTCGGTGACGGTCGTGCCGCGCAGAATCACCTCGGCACCGTAGTCACGCGTGGCCGACAGCTTGGGCAGCGCTACGCCGACCGGCATAAAAATGGTGGCTTTGATTCCCAGCTCGCGCGCGGCGAAGGCCACGCCCTGGGCGTGATTGCCGGCCGAAGCGGCAACGACGCCGCGTGCTTTCTCCGCGTCGGTGAGTTTGGACAAGCGGTTGTAGGCGCCGCGAATCTTGTATGAACCGGTGCGCTGCAGGTTTTCGCACTTGAGGTACACCGGCGCGCCCAGTACGTCGGCGAGGTACCGCGAGCTCTCCATCGGGGTGACATCGGCGACCCGGGCGACAACCGCGCGCGCGGCTTCGAATTCGGCGAGGGTGGGCGCGGCGAGGGTGGTCTCTGGCATGGATTAGTTCTCCGAACTGTCGTGCGGGGCGCGAGGTGCGCTCAAATCTGAGGGCGTGCTGCGAGCGGACCCGTTTCGGGTTGTGCGGATGCTCTGCGGCCGCATTCGTGCGGTGCGAGCCGGTGCGCCCGTCGGTCGGTAACCCGGTCGGCTTTGCGGCACCGTCTGCCACAACACCGATCCGGTCGAAGACACCGCCGCCGGCGGACTCGAGCGCCAGGTGCCGCCGGCGATATAACTCGTCATTGCGTTCAGCACCGCTGCGATCGGAACGGCGAACAGTGCCCCCGGAATTCCGGCGAGCAGAGCTCCGGCGGCGACCACGAGCACGACGGCAAGCGGATGCACCTTGACGGCGGTTCCCATGATCAGAGGCTGCAGAACGTGTCCTTCTACCTGCTGCACGAGCAGCACGACGCCGAGCATGGCGAGGGCGACGGCCCAGTTGTTGAAGATCAGGGCGATGACGATGGCAACAGAACCGGTGGCTACCGCCCCGACGATGGGAACGAAGGAGCCCAGGAACACCAGGATGCCGATCGGGATGGCCATCGGCACTCCGAGCAGGGCGGCACCGACTCCGATACCGACCGCGTCAATCGACGCGACCAGAATCTGCACGCGAGCGAAGTTGCCGAGGGTGGTCCAGCCGGCGATGCCGGCTCCATCGACAGCGGCACGGGCACGCAGGGGAAAGAATCGCACAATCCAGCCCCAGATCGCTTTGCCGTCAATGAGAATGAACAGCAGGCTGAACAGGGCGAGCAGCAGCCCGGTGAGCA
Source organism: Cryobacterium sp. TMT1-3 (assembly GCF_004402315.1). NCBI lineage: Bacteria > Bacillati > Actinomycetota > Actinomycetes > Micrococcales > Microbacteriaceae > Cryobacterium > Cryobacterium sp. TMT1-3. The sequence continues at coordinate 26,367 of NZ_SOFW01000037.1, read as the reverse complement.
GGTGCCCGAGAGTGCTTCCTACCGAGAGTGCACCGCTGATGAACACCGCGCTGTCATTCTGGATGGCTGTCCATGCCTGCTGAAGGTAGTCGCTGATCTCAGACTCTGACAATTGAAGCGGAGAAGCGGCCAGAACGGACTTCAGGCTGTCAAAACTCCGGTTGAGGCGGTCGGTCAGGCCGACGGTGCCCTCGGCGATTTGCGTGGAGGCGAGGGTGACCAGCCCGGCGACGAGCACGAGGGTACTAACCATCGCTGTCGCAACGGCGAGCCCTTTAGGCCAGTGGTGTCTCACCAGAAAGGCGACGAGGGGAACGAGCAGGGCGGACACCAGCACCGCGACGAGAAGCGGAATGACGATGAGCCGCAATTGAATGACCAGGAAGATCAAAATGGCGATGGCCGCAGCGATCACAATCAACCGCCAGGACCACGCACCGGCCAACCGGATGCCCGACGGCAGGTTTTCGTCGACACCATTCGACACGGGTTTCGGCGTGAGTACCTCCACCGGGGCCAGGACGAGGTCGGATCCGGCCGGATCGGTGTTGGCGCGTGCGCGCTCAGCGGTGCGCCGCCGGCGCAGACGTAACAGAGCGCGTGCGCCCGGATTGCCCGTAGATTCACTCACCCGATCAGTCTAGGACTGCGGCGTGGCCGCATGACGCGCCACTCCCGGAGCAACGTCACGGATAATGAGGCAGCCTCATGGCGGGCAAACAATTCGCCGGATAGAGTCGAAACGATGGTTCAGACAGTCTCCCCTGCGACGATCTCGCCCGCATTGGCGCGGCGAATTGCGCTGGTCGCACAGGGCTTCGGTGCGCGCCCGACCACTGCCGCGGGCATCCGCCAGCTGACCGCCCTGGTGAACCGGCTCGAACTCTTGCAGATCGATTCGGTCAATGTCTTCGAACGCAGCCACTACATGCCGGCCTTCAGCCGACTTGGCCCCTACGACAAGGCACAGCTTGACCGCCTCACGACCGGGCGGGAGGCTCGATTCACTGAATACTGGGCGCACGAAGCTTCTTTTCTACCGATCGACGTGTGGCCGCTGTTCCGCTGGCGCATGCAGCAGTATCGCGACCGTTCCGCCCGCACCCCGGAGGCCTGGTCGCAAGCCAACCAGCCGATGCTCGACTGGCTTCTGGCCGAACTGGCCGCCAACGGGCCGATGCGGGCCAGCGAGATCGAGCACGACGCGAACAAACGCAGTGGGCCGTGGTGGGGCTGGTCCGACGTGAAGACCGGGCTCGAGGTGCTGTTCCGGTGGGGCGAGGTGGTGAGCGCTGGGCGCATCCGCTTCGAACGGGTGTATGCCCTGCCGGAGCAGGTGTTTTCTGCCGAATTGCTCGGGCAAACTATTTCGACAGCGGATGCCCACCGCGAGCTGGTGCGCCGCTCGGCTCGCGCTCACGGCATCGGCACGGTCAAGGACTTCGCGGACTACTTTCGGCTGAAGTCAGCGCCGACCTTGCTGGCTGTTCGCGAGCTGACCGAGGCCGGCGAACTCCTTGCGGTGGAGGTTCCCGGCTGGGGGCCACGCGGCGCGGCTGGTGCGGCCTGGCTGCATCGGGATGCACGGCTACCCCGGGCGATGAACGCCCAGGCCATATTGTCGCCGTTCGACCCGGTGGTTTGGGAACGCGCCCGAGCCCTACGCCTGTTCGACTTTCACTATCGCATCGAGATCTACACGCCGGAACGCAAGCGGATCTACGGGTACTACTCACTGCCTATTTTGCTCGACGACACGGTCGTCGGCCGGGTCGACCTCAAGAACGACCGCCAGGCGGGAGTGCTGCGGGTGCAGGCGGCCTGGGCCGAACCAGCTGCCCCAGCGGATGCTGCCGGTCGGCTCGCACAGGTACTGCGGGAGGCGGCTGCGTGGCAGGGGCTCGATGAAATCGTTGTCGTTCCCCGAGGCAACCTGGCTGACGGTCTGGCCGCCGAGCTGCGGTAGTCAGGTCAGAATTTGCTGCCCATAGCGGTGAGACGCTCGATGCGGTCTTCGAGGGGCGGGTGGGTGGCGAACAGCTTCGCCATGGCGCCCTTCTTGAGCGGGTCAGCAATCCACAGGTGAGCCATCGAGGTGTTCTGCTTCTTCATCGGGCGGCCATATTCGCCGAGCTTGGCCAGTGCCGAAGCAAGGGCGTCGGGGTGGCGCGTGGTCAACGCCCCCGTCGCATCCGCCAGGTATTCACGCTGCCGGGACACGGCGAGCTGCACGACCGTCGCGATCAGCGGAGCCACGATCATGGCGACGAGTCCGAAGACCATGACGACCGGGTTGCCGTTGCTGTTGTTGTTACGGCCGAAGAAAGCCATGCGCAGAAAGATGTCAGACACGAATCCGATGGCGACGACCAGGCCGAACACGATCATCGACAGCCGGATGTCGTAGTTGCGCACGTGGCCCATCTCGTGCGCCATCACACCCTCGAGTTCGGCGTCATCCATGATGTCGAGCAGGCCGGTGGTGGCGGCGACGATCGCGTGCTGGGGGTCGCGGCCGGTGGCGAACGCGTTCGGCGCCGGGTCGTTGATAATGTAAACCTCCGGCATCGGCGTGCCGGTGGTGATCGACAGGTTCTCGACCGTACGCCACAGCCGCGGGTGATCGGACTGGCTGTTGACCCGAATTCCGCCGCTCATCGAGATGGCCTGCCGACCCGCCGCGAAGTACTGGAACCACGCGTAGGCAGAGGCGATCACGAGCGTCAGGATGAGGGCGGTATACCCGTTCATGCCGTAGGCCACGCCAGCCAGCCAGCCGAGGCCGGTGATCAGGGCGAGAAAGAAAATGATGATGAAGACGGTATTGCGTTTGTTTTTGGCGATCGCGCTGTACATCTAGTGCTCCGTTAGAACTGCACGCGGGGCGGCTCCGCGATCGCTGCGGAGTCGGCCACCTCGAAGAATTCGCGTTCGGTGAAACCGAGGTTGACGGCGAACAGGTGGTTCGGGAACACCTTGATCTTGGTGTTCATCTCACGCACGCCACCGTTGTAGAACCGGCGTGCGGCCTGGATCTTGTCTTCGGTGTCGACGATCGCGCCCTGCAACTGCAGGTAGTTCTGGCTGGCCTGCAGCTGCGGGTAGGCCTCGGCCACGGCAAAGATGCTCTTCAGCGCGGTCTGCATGTGGTTCTCAGCAGCGGATGCGTCGGCCGGGCCCTGCGCGGACAGCGTCTCGGCCCGAGCCTTGGTCACGTTCTCAAAAACGCTTTTCTCGTGTGCTGCGTAGCCCTTGACCGTTTCGATCAGGTTGGGCAGCAGGTCGGCACGACGCTTGAGCATCACCGTGATGTCGCTCCACGCTTCGTCGACGCGCACGTTGAGCGTCACGAGGGAGTTGTACGTCGACCACAGGTAGATACCCACGATGGCGACGAGTGCGACAACGATCAAAACCGGGATGAGCCATTCCATGGCAGCGTCTCCTTGCAAATTGGCACGATGTGTAGGTTGGCACGGAGACATGAACTGGCCAAAACGACCCCCCGTGCGTACCTGCCTATACTAACCGCGACCCCGGAGGCTCCCACCCGCTTCCCATAACACTCCAAGCAAGCTCTGGGCGCACGAGGAAGCAGGAAATCGCGCGTTGTCAGCTTGACATGGAGGGTGCAGCGGCGGAGAGTTCGATCATGGTGAACAAATCCGCCGCCGCGGTCGAGGTGACCGATCTGCACGTGCGACGGGGGAAACATCCGGTGCTGCACGGGTTGTCGGTCAGTGTTCCCCGCGGCGTCGTAGTGGGACTGCTCGGCCCGAGCGGATGCGGCAAGACCACCCTCCTCCGAACAATCGTCGGCGTGCAGGTGGTGCAGTCCGGCACGGTGACGGTGCTCGGCCAGGAGGCCGGGTCGGCGTCACTCCGGCACCGGGTGGGCTACGTGACGCAGGATGCGAGCGTGTACGACGACCTTACCGTGCGGCAGAACCTGCAGTATTTTCGTGCCGTGCTGGCCGCTCCGCGCAGCGATGTCGAGCGGGTCCTGTCCTTGACCGACCTCACGGACCAGTCGGGACAGCTGGTCGGATCGCTGTCCGGCGGGCAGCGCAGCCGAGTGTCTCTGGCCGCGGCTCTGCTCGGGTCCCCCGACCTGCTCGTGCTCGACGAACCGACCGTGGGCCTCGATCCGCTGCTGCGGGTGGAACTGTGGACCCTGTTCCACCAGCTCGCCGCCGCGGGAACGAGCCTGCTCGTCTCGAGCCACGTGATGGACGAAGCCAGCCGGTGCGACCGGCTGCTGCTGATGCGGGACGGGGAGATCCTGGCCGATGACACCCCGGCGGGGTTGCTTACTTCGACCGGCACCGAGGATACCGAGGGGGCGTTCCTGGCGCTGATCCGGAAGCATCCGCTTGATTCGAGCGACCGGAGCGACTCATGAACCCGCAGCGAACGCTCGCGACGGCCGGCCGGGTGCTCGGCCAGGTGCGGCACGACCCGCGCACGATCGCGCTGCTTCTCGTGGTGCCGAGCCTGCTGATCGGGCTGCTCGCCTGGATTTTCTCTGACACGCCCGTCTTCGCCACGATCGGGCCGGGCATGATCGCGTTGTTCCCGTTCATCGTGATGTTTCTGGTGACGAGCATCACGACCCTGCGCGAGCGCCGCACCGGCACGCTCGAGCGCCTGCTGTCGATGCCGCTCGGCAAGGGCGACCTCATCCTCGGGTACACGCTGGCGTTCGGGCTGCTCGCGGTGGCGCAGTCCTCGGTGGCCGTGGGGTTCGCGGTGTGGGTGTGCGGGCTCGAGATCAGCGGATCGATCTGGCTGCTGCTTGCGGTCGCGGTCGCCGATGCGGTGCTCGGCACGACGCTCGGCCTGCTCGCGAGCGCGTTCGCCCGCACGGAATTTCAGGTGGTGCAGTTCATGCCGGCGCTGGTGTTTCCGCAGATTCTGCTCGGCGGTATCTTTCTGCCGCGTGACCAGCTGCCCGATGTGCTGCGTGCCATCAGCGACTGGTTGCCGCTGTCACACGCGATCGACGCGTTGCAGGCGGTCGCAACCGACGCGCAGGACGCCGCCTATGTCGGCGGGGAGCTGCTCATCATCGGCGCGTGGATCGTGGGAGCGGTCGTGCTGGGGTCGGTGACGCTGCGGCGCCGCACACTCTGACTCGTCTGCGTCAGCGGTTGGCCAGGGCGTGCTGCAACCAGCGGAAACTCTGCTTGGGGGTGCGCGTGCGGCGGTCGTCCGTGAAGTCGACGTGCACGAGGCCGGTCGGCTGCGTGTAACCGGCATCCCATTCGAAGGCGTCGAGCAGTGACCAGAAGGTGACGCCGGCGAGGTCGATAGCTTCGGCCGAGGCTCCGGGCACGGTCGCGTCGAGGGCCGTGACGAGGTGTTCGGCGAGGTAGTCGATGCGGGCGGGGTCGTGCACCTGGTGGCGGGCATCCGCTTGATCGAAGAAGGCACCGCCGGCCAGTGAGAGGTAGACGGGAGGCAGGTCGGCATATCGACCGGCCAGTTCGGCGAGCGCTACGGCCACATATTCCGGTGCATTGACGGCGCCGGTCGACGTGGTGGGGTGTTCGCGAAACGGTTCGAAGTGGAACGGCCACGACGGGGTGGGAATGGGCTGGCCCTCGGGGGTTGTGCGCACCGTCGGGCCGGCGCTTACGCGGGCGGGTTCGGTGTAGCTCAGGCCGTAGAAATCAAGCGGCTGGTGAATCGTGCGGAGGTCGGCGGGGTCGGTCTCGAGCATGCTGCGCAGCTCGACGGCGAACGGTTCGAGCGGGTCAGGGAAGCGACCGAGCAGCACCGGGTCGGCGAAGAGGCGGTTCACCATCAGGTCGTAGAGCGCAGCATAGGAACGGTCCTGGTCCCGATCAGTTGCGGACTGCACGGGGGTGTGCGAATTGACCAAGCCGATGCGCCCGCGCACGTCGGCGGCGCGCAGCGCCTGCACCGCGAGTCCGTGCCCGAGCAGCTGATGGTGCGCGCTCGGTAACGCGTCAAACAGCAGCGCTCGACCGGGCGCGTGGGTGCCGAGGGCGTAGCCATTCGCGGTGACCGTGGCTGGCTCGTTCAGGGTGATCCAGGCGTCGAGGCGGTCGCCGAACGCCTCCCCCACCGCGTGGGCGTAGTCGGCGAAGCGACCGGCGGTGTCGCGGTTCAGCCAGCCGCCGCGCAGGGCCGCCGGGGTGTCCCAGTGCGAGAGCGTGGCGGTTGAACGGATGCCGTCGGCCAGCAACGCGTCGAGCAGACGATCGTAGAACGCGAGTCCGTTGCGGTGCAGCGCCCCGCGACCGTCCGGCTGCAGCCGGGTCCAGCCGAAGGAGAACCGGTAGGAATCGACGCCGAGGTCGCGCAACAGGGCGGTATCGTCGGCATAGTTCTTCACGTGGTCGGCGGAGACGGAGGCGTTGGAGCCGTCGCGGATGCGCCCGGACTGTTGGCTGAAGGCATCCCAGACGCTGTCGCCGCGGCCACCGTCACGGGCGGCACCCTCAACCTGAAAGGCGGAGGTGGCCACGGCCACCTCGAACCCGGTCGGCAGGCGATCGCCGAGCTCACCGGCGCGGTGCTCCCAGTCGCGGGCGGCGACGGCGCGGGAGGAGGGTGAGCTGGGCGTGGGATTCATCAGGGTGCGGCTTTCCTCGGCGGTCTCGGGCTGGGCATCCGCTTCGCGTTAAGGGTGTCACGTTTCGGGCGGGCGGAGGCGCCTGGAAGAATTCCCGGGGTTTGTTCCGTCATTTCGGGCGTGGACGGTTGACTTTCGCGCTGTCTGCCCCTCAAATTGGGGCAGGGGGTGAGCGGTGTTTGAGTCGGCTCGAATCGAGGGATCGGGCGCTTTGACGCGCCCGCGACACTCGCGCAGCCTGGCATGGGTCGCGGCCCTGCTGCTCGGCTGTGCCCTGGCCCTCGCGGCGCCGGTGCTGCCGACCGCCCAGGCCGAAGAAGCTCCGGTTCCGGCCGCGGCGCAGTCGACGTCGGCGGCGACCGAGGACCCAGTACCGAACGCGACCCTCACGCCCGGGACGAGTCCGCAGATCGAAACCCCAGGCGACGCCCAATTCATCGGCAGCAATCGCACGACAGTGTCCGGGTCGAAGGCGGCCAACCAGGAGATCCAGCTGCTCTCGCCGCGCGGTGGGGACCCGCTGTGCATCGTCGGCGATTCGTCGACTTCGTGGAGCTGCGACAACGTTTATCTGCAGAACGGCCCCACGATCACGCTGCGCGTCGTCGTGACCGGTGCTCCGGGGCTGAGTGATGAGATCGCCGTGGCCGTGCTCGGCGCTCCGACAGTGCTCGGCGGCCTGACCGGGCCGGAATCCAACGGCTGGGTGCGCGGAACCGGGCACCCCCAGGCCATCGTGACCGCAACGCTGCCCAACGATGACACCTGCACCAGTACTGTCGACAGTTCCGGCGCCTGGGCCTGCCTGTTCTCCGGTCTGAGCGATGGCAGCCGGGGCGTCACGGCGAGCCAGACCTCGTCGTTCAGTAAACCGTCATCGTCGAACGCGAGCGCGCCGGTCACGATCGTGTTCGACGTCACCGCACCGGATGCCCCGGTCCTCACGGCTCCCGGTGTCGGTGCGCAGGTTCCGATCGCCGGCACCCAGTACACCGGAACCGGCGAAACGGGTGCAACGGTCACGGTCTTCGCCGGCGCGTACTCGGTCTGCTCCGCTGTGGTGACCGGAGGAAGTTGGAGCTGCTCGGCCGGCGGCGTGGCCGCCGGGTCGTACTCGGTCGTCACCGTGCAGAAAGATGTCGCCGGCAACGTCGGCGCGGGCAGCACTCCCCGGTCGGTCAGCTACATCGCCGAAACGACGCCGACGCCTGCTGAGTCCGACGCGACAACGCCACCGGTCACGCCGACCCCGAGCCCAGCGGCCTCGCCATCACCGGATAGCTCGGTGGCTGTGCCCGGCCCGACGGCCCCGCCGTCGCCGTCGTCGACGCCGGGGCCGCAGGCCGACTCTCCCGATCCGGAGGCTGCGGAGCCAGGCGAGGTTGGGGCATCCGCTTTTCCCGGCCAGTGGAATGACCCGACCCGGTTTGCGGCGGCCATCGGCCCGACCGGCACCGGATCGCCGTTTCCCTGGCTGCAGGCCGGCTTGCTCGCTGTCGGTGCCCTGCTGCTGATCGCGGTGCCTCTGCGCCTGCTCGCCGGCACTATCTCGCGCACCCGCGGTGGGCGACCGCTGCGGGGAATTCCGTCCCTGGCAGGACGGAATCGTATTCGCGAAGAATTCGACGTTGCCCCGACGGTGCGCCTCAACCGCTGGTTGCGCGGTGGCGCCGCGCTGCTGGCCGCGGCGACGTTCGTCATGCTCTCCGGGCCGGTCGTGGATCAGCCGGCCTACCTGCGCCTGCTCGTGGCCGTGGTCATCGGGCTGGTTCTGGTAAACGCGGTGGCCATTCTGGTTCCGCTGTGGTGGTGTTCGCGCGTGCTGCGGCTGCACGGAACGGTCACCTTTCTGCCGCGCTATCTGCTGCTGATCGCGGCCGCCGCGATCGCGTCCCGGGTGTTCGACGTGCATCCCGCCCTGTTGTTCGGTCTGCTCGGCAGCGTCACGATGACCGCCACAGCGGATGCCGGTGGCCAGGCCGGCGCGCAGCTCCAGCCCCAGCAGCCCCGGTCCCAACAACCCACGACTGCGCAGCGCGGCCAACTCGCCGCCGTGCGGGTGGGCGCTCTCACTTCGCTCGCCGTGCTCGCCTGGTCGCTGGGATCGCTGCTGCCCGGCGCGAGCACTTTCGCCACGTCACTCGCTGCGGAAACGGGCAACACCATCGTGCTGGCCGCAATCGGCTCAGCGGTGTTGATTCTGGTGCCCGTCGGCCATACCAGTGGGCGACGTATTCTGGCCTGGTCGCCGCTCGTGTGGACCGGCCTGACCGTCGTCGGCTATGGAATTCTGTTTGCGGCGCTCGCCCCCATGGTCGAACAATGGCAGAGCGAGGGAACCGGGATGGCTCTCTGGATCGCCGCTGCAACCTTCGCCGCGCTCTGTGCCAGCGCGTGGGCGTGGCAGCGGTTCGTGGCACCGAGCCAACGCTAGGGCGCCGCAGGCTGTAACGTACACATGTGCGCCTAGGAGTTCTCGACGTCGGTTCGAATACCGTCCATCTGTTGGTCGTCGACGCGCACGAAGGCGCTCCGCCCGTGCCGATGGCCGCCGACAAGAGCGTGCTGCGTCTCATGCGCTACATCACACCCGACGGTGCCATCAACGATGAGGGTGTCGCTGCAGTCCTCTCCGCCGTGCAGCACGCAGCGGATGTCGCCCAGCGGCACAATATCGATGAACTGCTGCCGTTCGCCACGTCGGCACTGCGCGATGCGACCAACGGCCCGGAGTTGCTGGACCGGGTCGAACGCGAGACCGGTGTCGCCCTGCAGGTATTGTCGGGCGAAGACGAGGCCCGGCTGACTTTTCTGGCGGTGCGACGCTGGTATGGCTGGTCGGCCGGCAATATTCTGCTGTTCGACATCGGCGGCGGGTCGCTGGAAATCGCGGCCGGCGGCAGTGAATTTCCCGATGTCGCCGTGTCGCTCCCGCTCGGCGCTGGGCGCAGTACGATCGGGTTTCTGCACCACGATCCGCCGCTGCCGGAGGAGGTGTCTGCGCTTCGGGGGCACGCGGCATCCGTTCTGCGCGATGCGGTGGGTGCGTTCGCGCAGTTGCCGGCGCCGCAGCACATCGTCGGGTCGTCGAAGGCGATTCGTTCACTGGCGCGCCTGGCCGGAACGACGTCCGACGGCGTCGGAGCCGCGGATCGACTGCGGCTGGGCCGCACCGAACTCGACGACTGGGTGCCCCGTCTCGCACGCATTCCAGCCGAAGCCCGCCCAGCCCTGCCCGGCATCACCGCCGACCGCACCTTTCAGATCGTCGCCGGAGGGATTGTGCTCGGCGCGGCGATGGCGGCGTTCGGAGCGACGGAACTCGAGGTATCGCCGTGGGCGCTGCGCGAGGGTGTCATTTTGCGCTATCTCGACCGACTGCGCTGATCGGTACTAGCATTTCACCGACTTTGGGAGAACTCTGATGCGAAAACTAACCGCCGGCCTGTTCATGTCCCTCGACGGCGTGGTGGAGTCGCCGAATCTCTGGCAATTCGACAGTTTCGACGAGGAGCTGGGCAGAGAAATGACCGCCATGATCAACCGCGTCGACGCGGTGCTGCTCGGTCGAGTCGGCTACCAACAGTGGGCAGACTATTGGCCGAACGCCGAGAATGACGACCCGTTCGGGGCCTTCATCAATCCGGTGCCGAAGTTTGTCGCCTCGCGCACCCTGACCGGGGACCTGACCTGGCAGAATTCCACGCTGATCACCGGCGATCTCAACGAATTCGTAACCGACCTGAAGAACACCGAGGGCGGCGAAATCTCGCTGGTCGGCGGCATTTCGCTGGTGCGTCATCTATTCTTCGCTGGCCTGCTGGATTCCCTCACCGTGATGACGCACCCCGTCATCGCGGGCGAAGGTCGGCATCTGTTCGAACCAACCGATCCCCTGACCCGGCTGACGTTGCAGAAGTCCTTGATGACGAGCAAGGGCAATGCTCTGCTGACCTACGGCCTGCGTGCCGAGTGACGCACGGGACACCACGATGACTTCGCACCCCACACCGATCGACCCACCCAGGCTTTTTCGCAGTCCAGCCTTCGCGCAGGGCATGATCGCTTTGGCGGGACCGACACTGTACGTTGGCGGTCAGAACGGTATCGACAGCACGGGCGCGCTGCTCGACGGGCTGGGAGCGCAGACCGAACAGGCGCTGCGCAACGTGCTTGCCGTGCTGGCCGAGGCTGGGACCGGCCCCGAATACGTGGTCAAACTGACGGTTTATCTCGCCACGGGCATCGACCCCCGTGAAGCCTACGCCGCCACCGCAGCGGTCTGGGGAGATCGCCGCACCGCCGTCACGGTGCTCGCCGTCACCCCGGCGCGAGCAGGCGCGCTGGTCGAGATCGACGCGGTGGCCTCGATCCCCGGTCGCTAAAAGTTTTGGTCTCGCGGCTACTGGCCCTCCACCCCCGAGGAGCGGGCCGAGTTCGAGGTGTTCTGCGCACGTCGAAATTGCCGAGTGCCTCGGCAAGTTCACCCCGTGCGACACCCTCGACCCCGTCGACACTGCACCGAGACTCACCACGGCGGCGCTGCCGTGATCAGAGTGCTGCGAGTTGAGTCTTCCAATAGGTCTTGCACTCAGCCGCCGCCTCGGGCGAGACAAGTTGACTGTGCTGCACCGCAACGCGACACTTGCCGGACGCCGTTTCGTTGACGGTGACATTGACCCGGGAGTCATCCTCTAATTGGCAACGCCAATAACGCCACTTGGCGGTCGCGGAAGTGGTGGGCTCATCCGTCACGTCAAGCCCGTTGAACGACGTACGCCCGGCGACCAGGGCTATCCAAGCGGTTATCGCCGCATCCATCGAGCCCGATACCGACTTGCTGGCACTGGCTGCGAACGTGCCGTCCCCTTGCTGTCCAGGGATGCGGCGCCCGATGTGCTGTTCGTATGCGATCGTGATGCCCTGCGCCCACCACCCGTGGTTCTTCAGATCCAGATGCGCGATCGCATCCTGCACGAGCGGCACGATGTCGGGATGAGCCAGTTCCCTGCCGCCGAACCCGTCAATCAAGGCAACCCACTCGGGCCACCCGCGTTGCGTCACTTTCACGTACGGGCCGACGCCTTGTGGTTTCGTCATGGGCCGAATCTACCCGATGACGCTCACCTCGTCCTGCGCCCGAAACAACAGCACCGCGAAGAGCAGGAAGACCCCGGAACCCAGCCAGCCGCTGATGGCTCCGAATTCTGGCGCAAAAAAGAGTGCGCTCACTCCCAGCACAATCAGCACGCCGGCCAGAACCGCGAAAATGCGCATGCCGTAGAGGGAGATGAAGACGAGATAGTGCGCTCCAACGACGATAAGCGCCGCGGGAAAGAAGAGAACAGGCTCATAACTGCCGAGCACGATGGCCGGGAGCAGTCCGAGCGGCACAGTAAGCGCGCACTGCAAAGCCAGCGCTGCTGACGGATGCCCCTTCGGTAACGCGGTCGGGCCGCCCAACAGCTTCATGAGCAGGGTGCTCAGCGGGAAGATCAACATGCCACCGAAGAACAGCGCAGCCATGCCGGCAGCCACCGACCCCCACGTGAAGACCACACTGGCCGCGGCCCAAACTATGGCTGAAACCAACGGCCCTGGAAATCCGGCGCGGTAGATGCGACGTACGTCGGCCTGAGCTTGTGCAACTTCCATGTCATCCCCAAAGTTCGCGGCGAAGTGAAACCCGCAGAAACGGGCAAACACGACAATGCCCCCACGTCGATCTTGGCGCACTGATCGCGACAGTACTAATCGCGCTGAACGAATCGTGCTGATTTCGACGTAGGCTCCGTCGTAACCGTGTCGAACGAGATATTGGAGGCTCAGCCCATGCCGCGAATCCTTCGGTTTGACCACGTCGGCGTCACCGTTCAGAACCTCGACCTGGCGACAGAGTTCTTCGTCGGACTCGGCCTCGAGATCGCGGGCAGAACGTTCGTGGAGGGTGACTTCATCGATACGGTGATCGCAATCCCGCATTCCCGCACAGAGATCGTCATGTTGCGCACACCCGACGGTGATACAGGTGTAGAACTGTCCAGTTTTGTGCGGCCCGACCCTGAGCGCGGATCGCCTGCGGCAATGGCGAACGAGCTCGGGTTGCGCAGCCTGTCCTTCGAAGTCGACGACCTCCAGGCGCAGGTTGATCGGCTGGCCTCGGAGGGGTACGGGCTGGTCGGCGGCATCGGCCAGTATGAGGGAGTCTGGCGTATGGCCTACGTGCGCGGCCCGGAAGGAATTATCGTCGCTTTGGCCGAGCGAATCGGCTGAGGTCGCCACCGCGCCAAAAGTGTGGAAGCGAAAGATTCAGTAGCCCTGGGCGCCGGGTCCTCGAGGGCCTCCCGTTCGACCAGAGGCTCACCTTTGAAGACCAATAGGCTGATGAAATGCCAGAACCGATAGAAGACTTATGGCCGCCGTTTGGACTTACGATCACCTGTGGCCCGGTGACCCTGACCCCTGTTCGCGACTCCGACCTACCAGACCTTGTCGCGCTCGCCCAGTCCGGAATTCATGCGCCGACCGAGATGCCGTTCGGTTTTCCGTGGACCCTGGGCTCGACTGACGAGGTGCGGCTGCGGCTCATGCAGTATCACTGGGCGCAGCGAGCGGGGATGAAGCCAGCGTCCTGGACGCTGGAGACCACGGTCCGGTTCAACGGCGAAGTTGTCGGATGCCAGAGTATCTCCACCAGGGACTATCCGGTCACTCGAACGGGCGAGACGGGTTCGTGGCTGGGCCGAAGACATCACGGCCGTGGAATCGGAACGCTGATGCGTCAAACCATTGCAGCCTTCATGTTCGATCACCTCGAGGCCGCCGAGGTCACCTCGGCGGTCTTTACCGACAATCCCGCGTCGTTCGCGGTATCGCGCAAGGTTGGCTACCGCGATAACGGCGTCGACCGCCTCAAACGGCGCGACGCTGAAGTCGCGGTGAGTCAGAAACTAGTTCTGACCGCTGAAACACTGAGTCGACCCAGACATCCGCTCGCCGTCGACGGGGCCAGCCATCTGCGGGCTTTCCTGGGGCTGACTCCCTAGACCCGGGCACCTGAGCCGGCTCGGCCCCAACGTCAGGATCCCGCACCGTCACACAGCCCCGACCACCCAAACGACTCTCACACCCCAGGATTGGAGTGCCGATGTTCACCGGCCTCAGTGCTTTCCCACATACCCCTCTCCGCGATGACGCCTTCGACGAGGCGGCTTACACCCGTCTGCTCGAACGCTTGACCGTTGCAGGAGTCGACTCGATCACCGCGCTCGGATCGACAGGCTCGTATATGTATTTCGATCGAGAGGAGCGGCGTCGCGTCGCTCAGGTCGCTGTTCGGCATGCCGGCCTGGTTCCGGTCATCGTAGGGATCGGCGCTCTGCGAACCTCTCAGGTGCAGAAGTTAGCGGAAGACGCGCAGGAGGCCGGCGCGAGGGCGGTCCTCCTCGCCCCGGTCACCTATCAAGCACTCGGGGACGACGAAGTTTTCGACCTGTTCAAAGATGTCACCGCCGACCTATCCGTGCCACTTGTGGTTTACGACAATCCCGGCACGACACACGTCACGTTCACCGATGACCTCTACGCGCGGATTGCGACCTTGCCGCAGGTGGCATCAATCAAAATTCCCGGCGTCCCAGCCGATCCTGACGACGCGGCCGCGCGCGTGCGGACGATCCGTGACCAGATCCCCGGCACCGTAACGGTTGGCGTCTCGGGCGACAGCTTCGCAGCGACCGGACTCAACGCCGGTTGTGACGCGTGGTACTCCGTTATCGGCGGCACCCTTCCCGTCCCCGCTCTGACAATCACCCGTGCCGCACTCGCCGGTGACCACGCGGCGGCTTCGGCTGAATCCGCCAGGCTGCAACCGCTGTGGGCGCTATTTGCGGCCCACGGCAGTTATCGCGTCACCGCGGCGATCGCAGAGCATCTCGGGCTCGTCGCAGCCAACTGTCTGCCCCGCCCGGTGCAGGGACTCGGGCCGGTCGCGCGGGCACGCGTCGCGCAGCTCGTTGACGAGCTGCGGCTCGATGACTGACACATGTCTCTCGGAGACGACACCTGGCCGCGAGCGCGAGGCGCGCCGCATCGTATGTGAGGGTGAACGCGCCGGCGGGATCGAGGTCGCGCAGGGTCACTGCTGCCGTGAGGTGCACCTGCGCCTGCGCTAGGTGACGTTCGCCAAGGTCACGATTGGCAGCGACCCGCGTACGGCGGCCTTGGTTGACAAGCAAGTCAACCTCGGCTCTACCGCGGTCCCCACGGTTGATCATGGGTTTTCCTCCCGAAGTTCAAGGCTCACAATCGGACGCTCGGTCAGGGTGCGCAAGAACGGGTCCGTGCTGGCAGCCTCCCACGCGGCCGCACTCACGATTCGCACGTTCACTTCGCGCCCCAGACTGCGCCCCAGACTGGTGCCGGCGAGGCGTGCCGCCTCGTTGACAGCACCACGGGGCGGGTTGCCGACGAGGAGTACATCGATGTCTGCCGGAGCGTCCCCCAGCTCCCCCGCACGGCGGGCGGCCCGTACGTCAGGGCAAGCAGTTCCGCGAGGGGCCAAAAGGCCGGCGTATCAGCGCGCACTCGCACCTCGACGGACTGACCGCGCTTCTCCGTGCGGGCAAGCCCCATCTACGCGAACTAGCGGGACTAGCGTCCGGTAATGTCCCACACGCGTAAGGGCCACTGACACCGTTTTCAACGCAAGACTCGAAGTCGAATGGAGTTGCATAACTAGTAGGCAAGTGATGCACTTGATTGCATGGACAGAGCCTACTTCGACGAGCCAGACTCCGCGTTCGCTCGCGAGGCGCTCGGCATGATCGACGGCGATCGCCGCCGTCTGGCAGCTCGGTTCACTGCTGAGACGTGGTGGGCCGCTCCGGCACAGGCTCTCGCGGTTGCCGCAGTAGTCGCCTCGCCGGCGGCGGGCGTGGCTGGCCCGATGAGCGTCGTAACCGCGCTTGCCACCATCGCCCTCGTCGGCATCGATCACGCCTTTCGCAAGCGGACCGGGATCTCGACCAACCGCCCGGCCGGTCCGGTGAGCCTGGCAGTGCTGATCGCACTGTGCGCCCTGATAGTCGCAGCCTTCGTCACCTCCCTCGCCCTCGCAATGATCGGCGAACGCTCCTGGATCATCGCTTCCACGTCCGCCGGGTTCATACTCATGCTCGTCGGCGTCGCGATCTACGACAAGGCATACGCTCGGGACCTGAGACGTGCCCGCTGACCCACGCTTCGATGAGGCGATCCATGCACGCACACGGCTGCGGCTCTGTGCGCTCCTCCGTCCGCTGGACGCCGCCAGTTTCAGCACCCTCGTCGATACGCTCGATGTGAGCGAAGCGAACCTCTCCAAAACGATTCGCAACCTGATCGAACTCGGCTACGTGCACACCTCGAAGCAGACATCGCCTGAACGAGCGGACTCACGTCGCACCACCACCGTTTCGCTTACATGTCGAGGGCGCACGGCATTTGACGGGCACATTACAGCGCTGCGGGAGCTCGCTAGACCGGAAGCGCTCTAATGTGTTCGCAATCCGGACCCCGTACGGGCGGAGTCGATTCCCACGCTAGTCGCCGGCGTTCTTCGTCATCGGCAGATTCCGTGGCGGATCCGACAAGTGGACGAACCTGATCAATCTCTGGTTGAGACTGAATCAGGGCACAGCATCGTGCGTTGGAGGGAATGATCTTCAGGGGCAGCTGGAACGTCCGCTCGCTCGCCGACAAAGTTCAGGTGGGGAGGGCTTGCCTATCGGTGCTCGAGGGCGAGCGTGGCACCAAATCCGATGAGCACGGTTCCTGCAAACCGGTCAATAATGCGAAGCGCTCGGGCATGGGCCAGCCATCGGCGCGCGGCATTCGCGCCGATGATGATGATGGCGAACCAGACCAGGCTCATGAGCGCGTGAACGGCGGATAGCAGCAGGCCCATAGCGAGTGGGGAGGCGCCTTCTGGAATGAACTGAGGGATGGTGGCGATATAGAACACGCCGATCTTGGGGTTGAGCAGGTTCGTCCACGTGCCGGTAAGGAATGATCGCCAAAGGGAGGCCGATTCGGTTAGAGCATCGGCGTGACCATTGCCCGTGCGGCGGAAGCTCTTGACGATCATGCTGACGCCGAGGTACCCCATATAGAGCGCGCCGCCGATGGTCACCACTTGGTACGCGAGGTGAGAGGCCGCGAGCAGCGCGGCGGCCCCCAGCGCTGCGGCCGCGCCCCAAATGAGCGCGCCGGTCGCGATTCCGAAGGCTGTCGCGACGGCTTGACGTCGGCCCCGCACGAGCGCAGAGCGAAGCACCAGAGTCGTGTCCAGTCCGGGAATGACCGTGAGGATCGCGGCTACTGCCGCAAATCCGAGTATCGCTTGCGAGATCGTCACCGCATCATGTTACGTGCAAACCCCGTGGCCATTGACTACGCGAGCGCATTAGACGGCGCCCGCCAGCCCTTGGGACTCACAGTTTTGGTGGGAGGAGCATAAGCATGAAGTTTCAGAAGAGAACGCCGATTGGGAGCATGTCCTTGTGGAGGTAACCCGTGAACTTTCGCCCGTACCTGGGGTTTCTGATTGTGGTTTTGGGTTTTTTCATGGGTTCCATCGCCATTCGGCGCATACTCGACGACGGGAACATTGCTGCAGACGTGATGTGGGTAGTCGGCGGCTTGGCGTCGTGTCTGGGCTTTCTCGTTTTTCCACCGCCTAACGTTCGACCCAATGAAAAGAGGGCGACTGGCGAGCACCGTGTTGCTGTGGTGGTTGGATGCGCATTCGGAGTTGTTGCCGCCTTGATCGGAGCCGACTGCGTACTCAGAGATCCGTCGTATGTCCCTGGGTGGGCGCTTATAGGGATGGGAACCGTCATCGCGCTCGTCATGTTCTTCGCGAGCGAAGGAATTTCATTTCGCCACAAGAAATTGGGCGAGGATAGGTGAGTGTCGCTTCCTACAGAGCGGGGACCGCAATTAGCATCCGATCGGGCGGTGCAGGCCTCTCCCCACCTGGACGCCCTGCGGGCGCCAAACGCCTGGTCCCCGGGCCGGACGTCGGCCAAGAGAGGTACTTGCAAGGGGACGCCGAATCGGACGGTGAATCGGCAGTTCGAATTGGCCATTATCTAGCGGCGCGCCGATCCTGAGAAGCTCCCGCAAGGGGAACCCTCTGCGGGACGGTGACTGCAGTCGTGGACTTTAGGTGAGTCAGGCGGCTGTCTGCGCATGCGCCCATCGCTGAGTAAAGGAGCGAAGCTGAGAGCCGCCTGCTCGCAGCGTCTGCAAAAATGGCGAGTAGGACCTCTTCCTGCCCGTTGACAAGAACCTGGGTAACCCGCAGAGCGGAAGCTGTGCGAGTTAAAGCCATTCCAAATGCTAGGCCACGTCGGCGGTCAACGCCGCCGGGTAGTTGTCGTCACCGGAGCCGACGGAAGAGGGACCAAGATAGAGTACGTCGGCGGAAGATCAACTGCGGCCGGGTTTACCTCGTGGCTCGGAGTGTTCATGGCGCCGTGTCCACAACGGTCGTCTCGATCGCGGTCAGCGACATCTCTTCGTTGACTCCCCATCCGAAGAGAGTTGTGCCGCTCATGGCCCGTTCACCAATGACGAGTCCGGTGTCGGGATCGATGATGATTTCTTGGCGTTCCCCGGCTCTGAGCATCTCGTTCCGGCCGATCGCGATTCCTGTCACGCCGTCGAGATTCGCGACGTTGTCGGTGGCCGTAACTCCGGAAATACGAGATAGCGCGTCGAGGAGAGCTGCGCGTTGTGGCGCCGGAACTAGGCCGGACCGGAGGATGTCTGTGATGCGCACGAAGTTGTCCTCGTCCCGGGAGGCCGACCCACCGTTGTACTGAGCGTCGATCCACTCATACGCTGCTGCGCCGTCGAGGGGAATGTCCGCATAGTCGACGTTCACCCACGAATGCCCTGGGTCATAGAATCGGCCGTCGACCGCTCGGGTTGTCTCGATCGACTCGCCGGTGAGCACGCCAGGCATGTTGCCCCAATCGCGGTAGAGCGTCCATTCCGCCTCGGGATCGGCGGGCATGTAGACGTCCATGATCTGATCGTTCGGCTCGCATCCGGTCGCATCGCAGACCCCCCAGCGAGCGTGCGTGTGCGAACGAAGGTACTGATCGGAGCCAGCCACAAGATCTGCATATTGGATGGTCTGGGTGGCCGCGGTACGCAGCACGTCACTCGCGTAGGCCGACTGCGCGCTCAAGGTGACGTTGCCCACCACAAGGACGCCCGTCATCGCGGCGGCCACTCCGGCAGCAGCCCCGGTCAGCCGCGGCATCCAGCGCCGCTTCTTTCGATGCTGCGCCGTCGCGTAAGTCGCGTCGTCCGCGATGCGGCCGAGAAGCGCTGCCCGCCCCGCAGCCAACGCCGTCGGGCTCGGTTCGCGCGAGTCGTCACGCATGTTGCGGAGCAGTGTCAGTTCGTCCATAGTCCGTCTCCTGTTCGAGGGTTTCGATGCCTGCGGCACGGCGCAGTTGGCGCCGTGCCCGATTCAGTCGTGAGCGCACTGTTCCGACCGGTACTTCCATCGCTGTGGCGATCGAGGCGTAGTCGAGGTTGCCCCAGGCGTATAGCAGCAGGGTGTCGCGATCGATCTCCGGCAGTCGCCGCAGCGCCTTCGCCAACCGCTGGGTGAGGCGGTGAGCGTCAATACGTGCGCCGGCCAGGTCGATGAGGTCGGGGACGATCTGCGCCGTGAGGTCCGCTATCATCCCTTTCCACGCCGTCGCCTCCAAGCGGACATGCTTCCGCATCAGTCGCGTGGCAATACCCAGCAACCACGGGCGCGCATCGACCACCGTCAAGTCGTAGGCCGACCTCCGTTCGAATGCCACCAGGAACGTCTCCGACATCACATCGTCCGCAGCGTGGTCGCCCAGCCGCTGTGCGGCATACCGGAAAACTGATGACGCGTGACGGTCGTACAACGTCGCGAACACGGCCGGCTCACGCGCCGACCGCTCTATTACGTCGTTATCAGGGCTCATATTCGTATTGCTCGATTCAATCGATTGGGTTCACACCAATCTTGCTGCGCGCGAGCGTCCACGCGCGGAGGCGTTCTCCCGCGGGCTCGTCCAAGCATCGATGAACTCGATACTGCCCCTTGGAGGTGCTGCACCACTGGGCTCATGGGCGCGCACAACCGCAAGCCCAATTGCATCCGCAAAGCGGGGACAATGGTACGCCGGCCGATTGGACGTGCCTGCGGATCTTCCAGAGTGTCCCACGGGTTTTGAGAAACTCAGGTTCCAAGACAGTTCTTTTCCTTCGGCGATGCGATCTGATAGCACCGCTCAACGCCGACGCTCGGTGCCCGCAAGCCGAACCTGCTACGGGACGCGGCCGAGTTCGGTCTGACTCCGGAGTGCCTAGTCTGGGCAGACCGGCGAATCGTACGAGGCGTCTCACCATGTCGCGATAACAATGGAGACGGCGGCTGGCAGGTCGATGTCATCCGGCCGAATTGGGCTGTCCCCAGCTGCCCCAGTCGGGTTTGAAAACGTCGTGCGGCTCGGCAGCCGAGGCTGCTCTCGCGGGGACGTCATGGTGTCGCGCCAAGTGTTTCACGGAGTTGGGCACGTGCCCGCGAGTAGCGTGCTCGCGCGGCATCCGGTCGGATGCCAAGAATCTGGCTGGCGTCGGCGACCGAGAAACCTTCCCACGCGACCAGCAAAACCAGCTCGCGGTCACGATCGGTCAGGCTGCCGAGAGCTGTTCGAAGGTCGATGTCAACTTCAGGACCGGGGATAATCTCCTCGCGAACTAGGACACGTAGCCGGTCGGCCAAGGCCGTGTGGCGCCGGCGACCACGTCGCGCGGTGACGAGAATCTTGCGTGCCACGCCGAACGCGTATCGTCGTGCATCTTCGGTGCCGGCGGGCACCGCGCGCTCCTTCCGCCACAGAACAAGCAGCGTGTCTGCTACCGCGTCTGCGGCATCCTCACGATCATCTAACCGATTCAAGAAATAGCCGAGAAGGTCCGGTATCAGTTCCCGCATTACGTCCTGAAGGGGCCCGACCAGCACGACCTTGTCTACGAATACGAGCCCATCGATTCCCTCAACGGTGCTCACAGCGCCTCAGGGATGTATTTGGTGAAGAGCTCCACAATGAGGGCATCACGGTCGATTCCGTCCCAGGCCGGGTTGCCGTCATATTGAGCTGCGGCCTGCGCGACCTCAGCGTCGCCGTCGGCCATTTCAGCTACGAATCCGGCCATCAGCTTAGTAACACCACCGCCGTCCGTGGCCACCAGTGCCGGCCAGGTTGGGGTGTCCTCCAATACGGCAATGGCGGCAGTCATCCTGGTTTGATCGCCGGCGTCGTGGGCGGCGATCCATTCCCCCATCCACGTGGTGTATACGATGGTTTCAAAACTGCGCTGCACGTTTAGCTCCGGGGTCAGCGCAGGATTGGCCGCCTGTTGCGCTACGACTTGGGCGATAACCCCTTGCTGTGTCTGACCGGGCGCGAGCGGCAGCCACTGGGGATAGATCGAGGCCGCGTACTCGGGGAAATCGGATGCGCCGGTATCGATCATTTTCTCGCTCGGACTGGCGACACTATCGAGATCCGGATTCAAGACGGTTTGCGCTAGAAACTTCTGCACAATGTCGGCGGTGGCTGGTCCAGCCACAAAACCGCTGAGCACTATCGCACCCGCTGCCGTTACTGCCGTGACCCGCGTACGAAGTGCTCGACTCCGAGCGGTGGCACGCGTATCGGAAATGAGCGCAGATACCACTCCAGGTGGAAGAATCTCGTCCCGTAGCACTACTATTCGACCGTTTCGCAGTCGCCCGTCAAGTTCGTTCTCGGTGATTGCCATGAACCTCGTCCTCTCATCAGCCTTATACCTAGGACATGACCGGCCGAGGTCAAAGTGTGACACTCACCCATGAAATCGGCGAATACAACTTCGCGTCTCGAAAGGGGGACGCCCACCGGCCGCGTTGAAGCGTGATCCCTCAAGTCGATTCGCTGTGCGAGTTGCCCGTACGGGGAACGTCTTGCGAGACGGTCCGTCAGACTTCCACTTAGACGGCGTAGGCCGCCATTCAGAGAATCAGCTTCGGTCGTCCATCTGGCGTCTGGCCGAAGCGAGCAAAGAGTATGAGCACCAAGGCTGTGCCCGACAACACCCCGTCTAACAGGCCAGCGGGAAGCAGGAAAACCATCAGCGCCAGCGTCACAACGCAATTGATCAAGGAAAGCGCAAGGCCCCACAATCTGTTCCTCAGAAGCCCGACCGCGCCCAGCACGCGCAGAGCCGCGAAAATCCCGCTCATAGCCATCATGAGATAGAGGTTTTCTTGCAGATAGAGAAGGGCGAAAACATCGGCATTTTCGACGATGGTCGTTTGCGGAATTCTGAGAGCCAAGAGGACAAGGACGCCAATGAAGACGAGCCCCTCCATAAGGACGCCTTGAACTAGGAGCAGCCCGGCCGCCCAGCGATATTGCAGCCGCTGAGTAGTGTCCATTCCGCAACCATATCGGCCACACGACGGTTCCAATGCCGAACCCCTACGGGGCGCTCGTTCGTCTTGATCCTCGCCAAGCGCAAATGGATTCGGCGGTCGGTCCAGTTGACCGAACTCAGCACGGCTTGTATCAACACGATTAGATGGAACGATGAATGCAAATTATCGGTTCTCATCTGACCTTGCTGAGATCGACCGCGACCAGGTGCACCGCTGGATCAGCGAGCTGTCCTATTGGGCGCCCGAGCGATCACGCTCACGGCAGGACGCAGCACCACGCCCGGGCCCAGGACTCCACGGCACCCCGCGCCAGCGTCGCCAGGGACATTGTTGGCGATCGAGGGTTTCGCAACACCACTGCGAATGCCTCGAGGTGATCGCAACCCGCAATCTAGGAAAAAGATGAGCCCCTTAGGGACATCTCCGCAGCGCCAGCTGTGCCCCATTCGCGCAAGGCGCCAAGCGCTGCACCTGTGCTCTTCTCGGCTGGCGCGTTTGTCGCAACGAAGAGTGAAATAGCGGCGGTCGCTCCGACGAGCTCAAAGAGGACGCTGCTGACCTCCGTTCGAAGTTGCGAAGTAGCCGGCACCCTATCCATGGGTAAAAGATTAGCTCACACGGCGAAACGGGGTCAGCGCTACCACTCGAGGGCAACGCAAGTGTCAATGCAGTTGTTTCTCTCCTGTCTCAGAATGACTTCAAACGAAACAACAAAACCATCCCACTGGCTTTGTTGGGTGGCCGAACAGGACCGCAAGGGGGGATCCCGACTGCGACGATTGTTGACTCACTTTGAGCCGAGCGGGATGGTTTCGCCATGGATGGATTACCGATTGGATACGCACGCGTGTCCACCGAAGAACAAGATCTCACCGCCCCACACAATGCCCTGGAACGTCTGGGCGTTAGATCATCACTGATCTACACCGATCATGGTCTGACCGGAACGAACCGGGCCCGACCGGGACTTCGCGAAGCGCTGGCCGCCTGCCGTGCTGGCGACACCCTGGTCGTGGCGAAACTCGACAGACTCGCACGGTCGCTCCGGGACGCGAAAGACATCATCGACGAGCTCACGGCCAAAGACGTCAAGCTCAGTATCGGCGGAGCGGTACACGATCCGAACGACCCGGTCGGGCGTCTCCTCTTCAATATTCTGGCGATGGTCGCCGAGTTCGAATCGGATCTGATTCGCGCGAGAACGCGGGAAGGAATGCAGGCGGCTAAAGCGAAGGGGCATCTTCGCGGTAAGCAGCCCAAGCTGTCGGTGCCGCAGCAGAAGCACTTGGTCGAAGTCCACAACGCCGGCCTTCATTCCAGCGCGGAACTGGCGGAGCTTTTCAACGTCGCGCGGTCGACCGTCTACCGAACTATCCAACGTCAATTCGATTCGAACCGCTGAGGGACCATTAATTTGGATCCCGTTGCCGGACCAGCTGGTCCGGCAACGGGAACCCTTAACGGGACGCTCGATCTTGTAGACCTCTATGGAGTGCGTCTGCGCGCCCGTCATCTGCAGAAAGATTGGTCGCGCGACGAATCCGCGAAATAGCGCGTCGCCGTCTCGCTATCCATAGCAATCGTCGTTCTGCGAACGGACCGATTGCTAACTCCGGCCGAAAATGGAGTCAGCGACCAAAGCCATCGTCGCCCGCTATCTTGAGTGGATGACGCGTTCACCGAAGGCACCAGGTATTGCGCGCCCCTTATGGCATTGGACGGTTCCGGCCGCAATAGTCGTCGCTGCTTCCCTCTGGATAACCTCGGCACTTCAGCCGGCGACGCTCCAGTGTCCAGCGGTCTTTCCCCCGCCGGAGGGCTGCACAGACGGGGTAGGAATGAACTTCACCCTCGTGATGAGCGTCATTCTCTTCGGGTTATTCACGGCACTGCTGCTGGTCGGTGTCGTCGTGAGGGAACGCCACCGGAATAGATTTCTTCGGATCGTTATGGTGGCCATCGTCATTGCCACTCTCGTTGGGCCGCTGTGGACGCTAAGTTCCTTTGGTTTTTTCCATGCGCGGCAGTGAGGGTTCACACGGCTACCATGTCGCAGCTTAGGCCGAGCAGGGCAGCTGACACGGCAGAACGGCGTTGGTTTTGATCGAGGAAAGACAGACTCCGAACGGACATCCGTATCGGGACCCCCAGCGGGACGGGAAGGCCTCGGTCTCTCGTTCCTTCGGCGGAGAGGGATCCCCCAGAAGGAGGAGAGGCATCTCCCAGAGTGAGGAAAGCCTCGCCCCTGTGCGTCGAAGCGCTGCTGCGGCATCTACTGTCATAGCATGACGAAGATTCGTGCACACTTGGTCCGTTTCCGTGAGCCAGCGCTCGGGGCGTTGTTCTTCACTGCGTGGTTTGTGCAGTCGTCAAACCGCATTGTCGACTACGTCCCGTCGCGAACGGACACGTTCCTGACGAATCCGTACGCGGTGTTTATTGCGGCGGGCTTCGGACTGGCCATCGCGCTCTGCCGGGTTCGACCCGGCACCGCTCTGTCATTGACTGGGGGCCTGCTGGTCTTGCAACTCCTGTTTTGGCCGGCGCGCTTCAGCCAGGTCAGCTGGGTTGCCTATCTTGCCCTTGTTTTCCTTGTTGTTGGCATCAGCGCCTTTAGCCGGGTCAACACGCGCCGTGTACTGCTGGGCTTGTCCATCGTCTGCAGCGTTGCCGTGAGCGCATTACTGAACGTTCCGTTCCTGTCAATGTCCGGGGTGTGGGGAACCATCAACGGAAAGGAAGCGGCCAACATCGAAGTCGTTCAAGGATTCCTCATCTGGTCGGTGGTGGGCCTTCTGCTGACGCTGGGCGCCTGGCATATCGGATCGCGACTTCGAGTACCAGCCATGCGTCCCGAACAAGAATCATCCAGCGAACTTCCCACGGGCGCGGCCGCGGCCGACACAGAGATCTACGCCCCTGATCCCAATCGCCCGCACCCAGATGCCGCTAGTTGGGATTCAATCGCCGCCCTGTCGTCGCGCGAACGGGAAATATTCCTTTTGGCTGCCCGAGGGCTGAGCAACAGCGACATCGCCCACAGCGCTCACATCGGCGAGTCAACGGTCAAAACTCACCTCAGCAGTATTCTCACCAAACTCGGATTCACATCCCGGGCACAAATCGTCGCTCACGCCTACCAAAGCAGGCTACTGCGCTGATCACGGGGCATCGACATCCCGATTTCTGTCCCACGGCCGCCCCGGTCTGCAGTGGAGTGCAATGTTCGGGACAGACGGGACGTCCGCAAGGGGAACCCTTTGCGCAAAACGTTCCGGTGGATCCTCTAGCGGGGATCCGGCTGCATGGCGAGGATGACTTCGACTTCGCGGTGGACGCGGTCGTGGTTGAAGGACCGGAAGCCAAGGCCATCCGTGATACTTCTGCCAAGCCTGGCGAACAAGGCGATCGAAGCGTGCAGGGCCTTGGCAGAGTCCACGACGTCGAAATGTGCCCAGCACTGTTCAAGCGCTAGCTGCACGTCGGCGTCCATCCATTGCCGCATGCGGGACCCCAGGAAGCGCACGTCGTAGTCAAGTCCGTGGCGCACGCAATGATCCCACTCGATAAAGGTCAGCAGTGACGCTTTCAGGTCTCTGTCTCGAATCTTGCAGGACCACAGCTCGTCTCGGACGATTGCCTTCGCGCACATCAGCGCGGCCGCGTACCCCCAGTTCAGTCGCTCCTGAAATGCCGCCTCGTCGGGCAATGAAGACCTCACCGCAGCCACGTGCAGTGAGCCGGAAAGACCGTCTTTGTCCACGAGGAAGGTGAAAGGCCGCTCATGGCGGATCATCGGCAGCACGGCAGCCCTGATGACAGTCAAGTCCAGCTTGCCCCCGACATAGTAAACCAAGCGGGCCGGGTGCCAACCGGGGGTTGCCAAGCGTTCGACAACGAGCACCTCCCCAAGTTGATCCCACCAGGAATCGTCTGCAAGGAGCGGTGCCGGGTCCGTGGCGTAGATCTCGATATCGCGATCCGACAGGGGGTGCGTCTCGTGCGCGGCTGCGGATCCAGTCATCACCATCGCGCGCACGTTCTCGCTTATCTGCGCCCAGGCGGTCAGCGTGTCGATTGCGTTGTCGTACTCCACACCTCCAGCTTTCCACAGAGTCCGCACCCAGCAGCACCGGCCGGCCACAAGGGGAACCCTTTGCGGGACGCGTACGGCTCTACGTTTCGGACTCCCTTTTGGTGCAAACCCAGAAACGATGCCGCAGTGGAGAGGTGCTTTGGGCTC
>NZ_SOFW01000008.1:0-55702 GCF_004402315.1 Cryobacterium sp. TMT1-3 | reverse complement strand
TTCTGTTCGTCGGTCGAGGGCTCATTGGTCGGGTTTAACGTGGTCATACAAACTCCCAAGAGTCTGGGTGTTGCAACGACCAGTAGAACCCAAGAGATCATGGGCCCAGTTTCCAAAGGTGGGCCCGGCGCAGCTCAGCGCGCGGCCCGACGCAACACGGCCTCCGCGTGCCGCAGCACCGGGCCGTCGACCATGCGACCCTCGTGCTGGAAGACGCCGCGGGCACTTGCTGCGGCCTCGAGCAGTCCGAGGGCATAGTCCACCTCGGCGGCGGTCGGCTGGTAGGCCGCACGAATGACAGCGACCTGGCTGGGGTGGATGCAGGCGGTCGCGGTGAAGCCGCTCGCGACGGCATCCGCTGCCTCGTCGTGCAGCCCCGCGGCGTCGGTGATGTCGAGGTGCACCGTATCAATGGCGGCCTTGTCGTGTACCCCGGCCGCGAGCAGCACCAGCGACCGGGCCTGGCGCGCGACATCGCGGTAGCGGCCGTCGGCGAACCGGCTGGAGGTGCCGCCGAGGGAGGCGACGAGATCTTCGGCGCCCCACATGAGCGCGACGACGTTGCGTTCGGCGGCGATCTCCGTGGCCGAGATCACGCCGGCGGCGGTCTCACACAGGGCGATCACCCGATACGCCGCGAGCCGTTCCACCTGGCCGGCACTGATGGTCTTGGCGAGCATGACGTCGCGGTAGTCCGTGCGTTCGAGGGCGGCCAGGTCGAGGGCGAAATCGGCCGTGTCGGCCGGATTGATACGCACGATGGTATGGGCCGGGTCAAGCGGTTGCTCGATCAGCGCCCGCCGCGCCGCCGCCCGATCGGCGGGCGCAACGGCGTCCTCGAGGTCGAGGATGACCGCATCGGCCCGCTCGATCGCCTTCACGTAGCGTTCGGGTCGGTCGGCCGGGCAGAACAACAGCGCGGGTCCGAGGCTGAACGGTGCCGGTGTGAACGGGCTGAGCCCGGCCGGACTGCCATCGAACGGGTCTGGGCCCGCCGGCTCACCGAACTCGTCGAACGGGCCCGAATCGAAGGAGCCCTGCTCGAACGGGTCGCCGTCGAACGGGCCGCCGTCGAACGGGCCGCCGTCGAACGGGCCGCCGTCGAACGGGCCGCTCACTGCGCTGCCCCTTGGCACCAGACCAGCACCGTGCGTACGGCCGTGCCGACAACGACACCGTGCTGGTTGCGGCCGGAATGTTCCAGGGTGATGATGCCCTGCCCCGGCCGACTCGTCGACAGCCGCTTGTCGGTGACGATGGTCTCCGAGTAGAGGGTGTCGCCGTGATGCAGCGGATGCGGAAAGGTCACGGCCAAAAACCCCAGATTCGCCACGATCGTGCCCTGGGTCAGCTGCGCAACGGAGCTGCCCACCATGGTCGAGAGGGTGAACATGGAGTTGACCAGGCGTTCCCCGAACGGCTGGGTGGCCGACCACGCCGCATCGAGGTGCAGGGCCTGTGTGTTCATGGTCATCGTCGTGAACAGCACGTTGTCGGCCTCGGTCACCGTGCGGCCCGGCCGGTGCTGATAGAGAGCTGTGAGGTCGAATTCTTCGAAGTAGAGGCCGCGTTGTTCGATGACGGTTCGCTCCTCTGCCGACGCGGCTGGGCCCTCGGGCATGCGCTTCTCCTCGGTCTCGTCGTGCCGCGTCAGGCAGCGAACCCTAGCGACCGGGCGATGACCATGAGTTGCACTTCGGTCGTCCCCTCGCCCAGTTCGAGCACTTTGGAATCACGATAGTGCCGGGCGACCGGGTTTTCATTCAGAAAGCCGTAACCGCCGAAGATCTGGGTGGCGTCGCGGGCGTTGTCCATGGCCGCTTCGCTGCCGATCATCTTGGCGATCGACGCCTCCATCTTGAAGGGTTTGCCGTTGATCATTTTCAGCGCCGCGTCGTAGTAGGCGAGGCGGGCGCTGTGTGCGCGCGCCTGCATGCGGGCCAGCTTGAAGGCGATGTGCTGGTTGGAACCGATGGCTCGACCGAACACGTTGCGGCTCTTCGCGTAGCGCACCGACTCGTCCAGGCAGCCCTGCGCCGCCCCGGCGCACAGTGCGGCGAAGGCGATGCGGCCCTCGTCGAGGGTCTGCACGAAGTTGGCGAAACCGCGGCCACGCTCACCGAGCAGGTTCGCTTCGGGTACGCGCACGTTGTCGAAGAGCAGCGGATGCGTGTCGGAGGTGTGCCAGCCGACCTTGTCGTAGGCGGGCAGTACCGTGAAACCGGGTGCCGGCGTCGGCACCAGAATGGCGGTGAGTTCCTTTTTGATCGAACCGTCGCCGCGGGTGGACTGACCGGTGACGGCGGTGACCGTGACCAGCCGGGTGATCTCGGTGCCGGAATTGGTGATGAACTGCTTGCTGCCGTTGATCACCCAGTGGCCGTCCACGAGTTCTGCGGTGGTCTTGGTGCCGGCGGCGTCGGAGCCGGCATCCGCTTCGGTGAGGCCAAATGCGGAGAGGGCTTTGCCGCTCGCGAGCAGCGGCACCCACTCCTGCTTCTGCTGTTCCGTGCCGCGACGGTACACCGGCATGATGCCCAGGCCCACGCCCGCCTCGAGGGTGACGGCGATGCTCTGGTCGACGCGTCCGAGCTGTTCGACGGCGAGGCAGAGCGAGAAATAGTCACTGCCCTGGCCGCCGTATTCTTTTGGGAAGGGCAGGCCGAACAGCCCCATTTCGCCCATCTGGTCGATGATGCCGTAGGGCAGGCTGCGCAGGGTGTCGTACTCGTAGGCGGCCGGCGCGACGACGGTGTCGGCGAAGTCGCGCACCTGGTCGCTGAGGCCCTGCTGGGCGGGGCTGAGTTCGTAGCTCATTGTGGATCTCCCTGGTCTGGGGTGGTTGTGGCATCGGGGGTGACAGTTGCGACGATCTGGTCGAGGCACACGAGCTCGCCGGGGGCGACGCTGATCGTGACGGTTCCCGCGTGGGGCGCCACGAGTTTGTGCTCCATCTTCATCGCCTCGATGGTGGCGAGGGTCTGCCCGGCGATCACGCGATCTCCGCTCGTGACCGGCACCGCGACAACGGTGCCCGGCATCGGGGAGCGCACCTCGGGCTGCAGGGCGCCGGCCACCCGGTCCCGCCCGGCGAGCTGCTCGGCCAGGTGTTCGGCGCGGCTCGGCAGCCCGAGGTCGAAGGCGACGCCATCGTGACCGAGGTAGAGCCGGCCGGTGGTGCGGGCCAGGTCGTAGACGCGAGTTTCTCCCGCGAACTCCACGCGCACACGCCCGGCGTCGATCGGCGCAAATCTGCCGACGGCCAACGCAGCGTCGCCGACCCGAACGGATGCTGCACCCGGCTCCCCGAGAACGGCCACGCTCACCATCGCGCGGCCCACTTTGAGCTCGTACCGAGCGGGGCGGTGCTCACCCAGACGCCAGCCGCTCGGCCGCTGCCAGCTCGAGCTGGCCGCTTCGTTCGCGTCGGCGTGCAGCAGCAGGGCCGCTGCCGCCAGAACGTGGTCGTCGGCTTGCCGAAAGGCGAGATGCGGCAGGGTGCGTTCGATCAGCCCGGTGTCGAGCTGACCGGCGCGAACCATCGGTTCGTGCAGCAGCAGCCGGAGATATTCCAGGTTGGTCTGCACCCCGAGCACGAGGGTGTCGGCGAGGGCACGCTCGAGGCGGGCGATGGCGGTGGCCCGGTCGGGACCCCAGGCCACGACCTTGGCGAGCATCGGGTCGTAGGCACCACCGATCTGCAGGCCGGGCAGTAGGGCGCTGTCGACGCGAATTCCGTCGCCGACGGCCTCGCGGAGGGTCAGCACCGTGCCGGTCATCGGCAGAAAGTCGCGGGTGGGGTTCTCCGCATAGACGCGGGCCTCGATTGCATGCCCATTCAGGCATATATCGCTCTGGGCGAGCCCGAGCGGCTCCCCCGCGGCGATGCGCAGCTGCCAGTCAACGAGGTCGACGCCGGTGACGAGTTCGGTGACCGGGTGTTCGACCTGCAGGCGGGTGTTCATCTCCATGAAAAAGAACTCATCGGGAGCGTCGGCGGCGACCAGGAATTCGACGGTACCGGCCCCGCGATAGTCGACGCTGCGGGCGGCCGCGCAGGCGGCCTCGCCGATGCGTGCCCTGGTGGCCGCGTCGAGCAGCGGTGACGGTGCTTCCTCGATGACTTTCTGGTGGCGTCGCTGCAGCGAGCACTCACGTTCGCCGAGGTGGATGACGGCGCCGTAGTTGTCGGCGAGCACCTGAACCTCGATGTGCCGGGGGGCGGAGACGAGCCGTTCCAGAAAGAGGGTGTCGTCGCCGAACGCGTTCGCGGCAACCCGACGGGCGGTGCGCAGGGCGTCGGCAAGTTGGTCGGCGCTCTCGACGATCTCCATGCCTTTGCCGCCGCCGCCGGCGGAGGGTTTGATCAGCAACGGGTACCCCACCTCGGCGGCGGCCAGGGTGAGCTGCTCGTCGCTGAGCCCCGGCCGTGCGATTCCGGGGATGATCGGCACTCCGAAGCCGGCGACGTGGTTCTTGGAACGGATCTTGTCGCCCATCACGGCCAGCGCGTTAACGCTCGGTCCGATGAAGACGATGCCGGCGTCGGCGCAGGCCCGCGCGAAGGCCTGATTTTCGCTGAGGAACCCGTAGCCCGGGTGAATGGCCTGGGCGCCGGTCTGCGCGGCAGCAGCCAGAATAGCGTCGATGCTGAGGTAGCTCTCGGCCGGGGCGGCGGGTCCAATGCGCACCGCGGCATCCGCTTGCTGAACATGGCGGGCGCCGCGATCGGCGTCGCTGTAGACCGCAACGGAGCGGATGCCCCGCTCCCGCAGCGTGCGCAGGATGCGGCAGGCGATCTCGCCGCGATTGGCGACCAGCACAATATCGAAGAGAGTGGTCATCGGTTCACATCCGAAACAGGCCGAGGGCGGGGACAGGCAGGGGCACCGCGGCGCAAATCTCGAGGGCGAGGCCGAGCACGGTGCGGGTATCGGCCGGATCGATGACGCCATCGTCCCAGAGCCGGGCGGTGGAATAATACGGGCTGCCCTGCTGCTCATACTGGTCGGTGATCGGCTGCCTGAACGCGGCTTCGGCCTCGGCCGACCATTCGTCACCGCGCGCTTCGATCTGCTCGCGTTTCACGGTCGCGAGCACCGCTGATGCCTGCGGGCCGCCCATCACCGAGATGCGGCTGCCCGGCCACATCCAGAGGAAGCGCGGCGAGTAGGCGCGGCCGCACATGGAATAGTTGCCGGCGCCGAATGAACCGCCGATGACAACGGTGAGTTTGGGAACGCGGGTGGTGGCGACGGCGGTGACCATTTTGGCGCCGTGCCGGGCGATGCCGCCGGCCTCGGCATCCTTGCCGACCATGAAGCCCGAGATGTTCTGCAGAAAGATCAACGGGATGCCGCGCTGGTCGCACAGCTCAATGAAGTGGGCGCCTTTCTGCGCCGACTCGGAGAACAGAATGCCGTTGTTGGCGACGATGCCCACCGGATGGCCGTGCAGGCGGGCGAATCCGGTGACCAGGGTGGCGCCGAACTCCCGCTTGAACTCGTGGAATTCGCTCGCATCAACGAGCCGGGCGATGACCTCGTGCACATCGTAGGGCTGCTGCACGTCGACCGGCACGGCGCCATAGAGCTCGTCGATGGGCGCAGCCGGTTCACGCACGGGCAGCACCGGCCAGGCCGACGGCCCGGGCGCGGGCAGGGTCGCGACGATGTCGCGCACAATCTGCAGGGCGTGTTCGTCGTTCTCGGCAAGGTGGTCGGTGACACCGGAGATGCGGGAGTGCAGCTCGCCGCCGCCGAGCTCCTCGGCCGAGACAATCTCCCCGATCGCGGCCTTCACCAGCGGCGGCCCTCCGAGAAAGATCGTGCCCTGGCCCCGCACGATCACGGTCTCGTCGCTCATCGCCGGAACGTAAGCGCCGCCGGCGGTGCAGGAACCAAGCACGGCGGCGAGCTGCGGAATGCGGGCTGCGGACATCCGTGCCTGGTTGTAGAAGATGCGGCCGAAGTGGTCACGGTCGGGAAAGACCTCGTCTTGCCGGGGCAGGAAGGCACCGCCGGAGTCGACCAGGTAGACGCAGGGCAGCCGGTTCTCGAGGGCGATTTCCTGGGCGCGCAGATGCTTCTTGACGGTGAGCGGATAGTAGGTGCCGCCTTTGACCGTGGCGTCATTGCAGATGACGAGCACGGGCCGATTGTGCACGAGACCGATTCCGGCGATGATTCCCGCACCGGGGCTGTCATCGTGGTACAGGCCCGTGGCGGCGAGCGGCGCGATTTCGAGAAAAGGGCTGCCGTCATCGAGCAGCCGGTCGACGCGGTCCCGCGGCAGGAGTTTTCCGCGGGCCACGTGCCGCTGCCTTGAGGTCTCGGGGCCGCCGAGCGCCGCCGAGGCGAGGCGGGAGCGAAGATCGGCGACGAGGGCGCGCTGCGCGCTGTCATTGGCGCGAAAGACGGGAGCATTCGGGTCGAGCTCACTGCTGAGTGCGTGCATCGCCGACTGTCTCCTTTGACTGGCGCCAATCACAGTTAATGATTGGTAACTCAAATTAGGATAGCTAGTGTTAACTCAAATGTCCAGTATCTTGAGAACCACTCCGCGCAGCCAGGCGAAGGCCGACCGTCGCACCGCCCTGCTTACGGCGGCGGCCACCCTGTTTGCCCGCTCAGGCTTCAACGGTGTCTCGATCGAGGACCTCGGCGCGGCCGTAGGGGTGAGCGGACCGGCGGTCTACCGCCATTTCAGCGGCAAGCCAGCCGTGCTCGCCGCGCTGCTGATCGACGTGAGCGAGGATCTGATCATCGGGGGCCGGTCGGTCGTCACGGCGACAACGGATGCCGTGGCCGCCGTGCAGGGGCTCGTGCGCTTTCACGTGAACTTCGCCCTGGCGAACCCCGACGTGATCCGTGTGCAGGACCGCGATCTCGATAGCCTGGCAGAGCCGGACCGACACCGGGTTCGGGCACTGCAGCGCGAATACGTGGAACTCTGGGTGGGGGTCCTGCAGCGCATTCATCCCGCGATCGACGAGGGACAGCTGCGCATTCGAGCGCACGCCACCTTCGGGCTCCTGAATTCGACCCCGCACAGCGCGCGCGCCGCGGCTCAGCCGGCCGTGCAGGCCCTGCTCGAGGAGATGGCCCTCGCCGCCCTCGGCCTGCCCGTTCAGGTCTGACCTAGGACCCGAGAGCCAGGCGCACGCCGAGGGCGATCATCACCACGGCGATCACCGCATCGAGCACTCGCCACGCTGCCGGCTTGGCGAACATCGGGCGCAGCAGTCGGGCACCGAAGCCGAGCGCACAGAACCAGACGAAGCTGGCCGCGATGGCGCCTCCTGCCCACCACCAGCGTTCTACCGCGCCCTGCTGGTTGGCGACAGCGCCGAGGAACAACACGGTGTCCAGGTAGACGTGCGGATTCAGCCAGGTGAGGGCGAGCGCACTCGCGACGGCGACCCGAATTCCGGTCGTGACCCCGACGCCCGACACGACGAGCACGCCGGGGCGAAGTGCCCGGCGGGCCGCGACGAGGCCGTAGATGATCAGAAAGGCGGAGCCTAGAACGCGTATCACGATGATCGCCACCGGCACAGCGGCCACGACCACCCCGAGGCCGAGCACTCCGGCCAGAATGAGCACGGCGTCCGACAGGGCGCAGATCACGACCACCGGCACGATGACCCGGTTGCGCCCCTCGATGCCGAGGCGCAGCACGAACGCATTCTGCGACCCGATCGCCATGATGAGGGAGAGCCCGGTGGCGAGGCCCAGCAGGGCCGGCAGAAGAGTGGAGGTCACCCGTGCAACGCTAGGTGCTCGAGCCTGTTCAGTACAGCTATTGTTTCTTAAGTTGGATAAGCTGACCTAATGCAGCGATTCACCCTCGAACAGCTCGCCACCCTGCTGGCGCTCGTCAACGAGGGCTCGTTCGACGCAGCCGCCGCCCGACTGCACGTGACGCCGTCCGCGATTTCCCAGCGCGTAAAAGCGATAGAACAAACCTGCGGGCGGGTGTTGGTGCAACGCACGACGCCGGTGCGCCTCACCGACGCCGGCAACGTGCTGCTACGGTATGCGCGCCAGGTGGAGCTGCTCGAAGCCGATACCGTGCGCGAGTTGCAGCAGGGTCGCTCCGACGGAGACGCATTCCTCGTGTCTCTCGCCGTGAACGCGGACAGCCTCGCCACTTGGTTTCTCGATGCCCTCGCCGGGCTCGGGGAGAGCCTCGGCGTGGCCTTTGACCTGCATCGGGAAGACCAGGAACACACAACGAATCTGTTGCGTGCAGGAACGGTCATGGCCGCGGTCACGTCCACGCGCGAGGCCATGCAGGGTTGCGTCACCGAGCCGCTCGGCCAGATGCGGTATCACGCGGTCGCCACGCCCGGGTTCATCACCCGCTGGCTGCCGGCGGGCGCCGGCCTGACTGGCCTGACCGTCGCGCCAGTCGTGGCCTTTGAACGCAATGATGACCTGCAGGAGGCGTTTCTGCGCGAACGCATGGGTAGGGGCAGCAGCGGGCCGGTGCATTACATTCCTACGTCGAACGACTTCGTGCGGGCCATCTTGCTGGGCTTCGGCTGGGGCATGCTGCCGGAACAGCAATGCGCCGCCGAGATCGCCGACGGGCGATTGATCGATCTCGCCCCCGAGTCGGCGGTGGATGTGGGGCTGTTCTGGCAACGCTGGAATCTCACCTCGCCGCTGCTCGATGCCGTCTCGGCAGCGGTGCGGGCCGAAGCCCGGGCGACGCTGCGCCCGTTCTAACGGCTCAGAACGCGGCGGTGCAGACGCAGAGCTCGTTGCCCTCAACGTCGGCGAGCACCCACCAGTCGGGCGCGTGCTCGTCGGTGAGCAACACACCACCGCACAGGAGCACGGCTGCGACCCGGTCTTCGGCATCGTCGCTCGGCACGTACACATCGAGATGAATCCGGTTGCGGGCGGTGCGGGCGATCTCCATGTGTTGGAACCATACTTTCGGGGCCAGTCCGCGCGGGTCGACCAATTCGATGCCATCCTCGCCGGCGACCTCGATGTAGCCGAGGCCGACCCGCCAGAACGGGCGCACGGCATCCGCGTCGGTGCAGTCGATCGCGATGTCGTAGCGAGCCGGCTGGGCGGAACGCGCGGTGGCGCCGAGGGTGTCGGCGATCTGCTGCACTCGGGCCGCGAGCTCGAGATCGCGAAGGGTCACTCCCCCGGCGTCGTGCGAGGTGAGCACGAGCGACACCGTCCCGTAGCCCAGGCGCACGTCGGGGTGGTGATTCAGCTCTTCGGCGACCGCGCCGACCCGGTTGACCAGTTCGAGAGCTGACGCGAAGTCTGTGGTGCGAAACGTGGCGTGCAGGCATCCGTCGAGGTGCACGAAAGCGGTGCCCGCCAGCTGCTTCTTTGTCGAATAAGGGGCGAGCAGTGCACCGTGAGCGTTCATGCCTCCACTGTCCTCCGCCGTCGTACCCCGGTCAACCGCCCGCGTCGTGCATAACTCCAACGAGTTGCCGACCGGTTGCGTGGCTAATTCAGGAAAACCGCCGAGAGGAGGGCCGAAACAGCCCGAAAGACACCGGTCTCGGAGAGGATCTCCTGAATTAGCCACCAAGCACACGTCACCAGGACGCGATCCGCGGCCTGAATTGCTGTCAGGTCACCGGCAGAATTGCCGGCCCGTTGCGTGGCCGATTCAGGAAAACCGCCGCGAGGAGAGCTGAAAACAGCCCGAAGACACCTGTCACGGAGAGGATTTCCTGAATTAGCCACCAGGCACACGCCACCAAGACATGATCCGAGGCAGAGAAGGCTGTGTGGGGGTTGCCGTCACGGCACCGGCGAGGTTAGACCATGGTCAGCACGCGGGCCGGGTCGGCCAGGATGGTGGCGATGTCGGCGAGAAAGCGGGAACCCTGCTCGCCGTCGACCAGACGGTGGTCGAATGACAGGCTGAGGGTGAGCACCTTGCGCAGCGCGACCTGCCCGCGATACTCCCACGGCTGGGAGCGGATGGCGCCCAGCGCGAGGATCGCCGCCTCCCCCGGGTTGAGGATGGGCGTGCCGGCGTCGATGCCGAACACGCCGATATTGGTGATAGTGATCGTTCCGCCGGCCAGCGCCGCCGGGGTGGTCGTTCCGGCCCTGGCAGCCGTGGTGAGTGCGGCGAGCGCGGCGGCGAGACCGCGCAGATCGAGGCGGTCAGCGTCGACGATGTTCGGCACGAGCAGGCCGCGCGGGGTGGCCGCTGCAATGCCGAGGTTCACGTGATGAAACTGCACGATTTCGCCGGCCGGCTCATCCCAGCGGGCGTTGACCGCGGGGGTGCGGCCGACGGCGAGGCAGAGCGCTTTAGCCACCACCGCGAGGATGCCGATGCCGGCGTCGGCAAACCGGCCGTCAGCGCGCAGGGAATCGAGCAGTTCGAGGGTGGGCGTGACGTCGATGGTGAGGAACTCGGTCACGTGCGGCGCTGTGAAGGCGCTGTGCACCATGGCCGCAGCGGTGAGTTTGCGCAGGCTCCTGATCGGCGTGCGCGTTTCGCGCTCGAACGCTCCGGCCGGCGTTGCGGCCTGAATTCCGGCTGGGGAGCCGGGCAGCGCACCCGAGGGGACTTGCGGCATCGTCTGTGGCACTGGCACCGGCACCGGCACCGGCACCGGCACGGAACGGGTGAGGTGGGCGCGTACGTCGTCCCGGGTAATCAGGCCGTCGCGCCCGGTTCCGGTGACCGTGGTGAGATCGATGCCGAGGTCGCGGGCCAGGGCGCGCACCGGCGGCGTCGAGCGCGGGCGCTCCCCCACTAATGCAACACCAAGCGCAGTGGATGCAGCGGCGGGCTGATCGACGGATGCCGCGTCGGGCATCACCCGGTCTGCCGCGGCCAGCGCGGCTGCAGGCGGTGCGGCGGATGGTACATGGTCAGCGGGAGCAGCTTTCTCGCCAATAGCCTGATCGGACGCCGGCCGGCCGGCCACGGCCGCCGGGCCACTGCCCGCACGCGCTCGGCGCTGGGGATGACCGCCGCGTTCCACAGCCGGGCCGTAGCCGACCAGATTCGCCTCGCGCTGCTCGGTAGCGGCGGCGGCAGGCGCGGCAACATCCGCTGTCGATAACGGGTCAGGCTCGCCGCCGATATCGAAGGAGACGATCGGGTCGCCGACGTGCACGACCACCCCGGCCGGCTGGTGCAGCACGCGCACCACTCCGGCGAACGGGCTCGGCAGTTCAACGACGGCCTTGGCCGTTTCCACGTCGGCAATGTGTTGGTTGAGGGTGACCTCGTCGCCGGGCGCCACCAGCCAGGCCACGATCTCGCTCTCGGTGAGCCCCTCACCGAGGTCGGGCAGCTTGAACACCTTGATCATCGTCGCCCCATGACCCGGTCGACGCCGTCAAGAATGCGGTCGAGGTCGGGCAGGTGGTGGCTTTCGAGCTTGGCCGGCGGATAGGGCACATCGAAGCCGGTCACCCGCACCGGCGCGGATTCCAGGTAGCTGAAGCAGCGTTCGGTAACGGTCGCGATGATCTCGCCGCCCAGTCCGCCCGACTGGGCCGCCTCGTGCGTCACGACCAGCCGCCCGGTTTTCCGAACGGATGCCTCCACAACCGCGTAGTCCACCGGTGACAGTGACCGCAGGTCGATGACCTCGATCGACACGCCTTCGTCGAAGGCGGCGAGCGCCGCCTCCCGCGCGGTGGACACGAGCGCGCCATAGGTGAGGAGCGTGACATCCCTTCCCGGGCAAACGACGACGGCCTGCTCCATCGGAGCGCCGATCTCCGGCACCACCTCCCCCTTGACGTGGTATCGACGCTTTGGCTCGAAGTACAGCACCGGGTCGTCGCTCGCTATGGCCTGCCGAATAAGGCTGTAGGCATCCTGGGCGTTGGAGACAGCGATCACGCGCAGGCCGGAGGTGTGGGTAAAGTATGCTTCCGGTGATTCCGAGTGGTGCTCGGCCGCTCCGATGCCGCCGCCGAACGGCACCCGGATGGTGATCGGCATGCGCACGGCGCCCTGGGTGCGGTAGTGGAACTTGGCGACCTGACTGACGATTTGGTCGAAGGCGGGAAAGATGAAGCCGTCGAACTGGATCTCGCAGACCGGGCGGTATCCGCGGTAGGCGAGACCGACGGCGGTGCCGATGATGGCGGATTCCGCGAGCGGCGTGTCGATAACCCGGCGAGCGCCGAACTGGGCGAGCAGGTCGCTGGTCACCCGAAAGACACCGCCGAGGGCACCGATGTCTTCGCCGAGCAGCACGACCTTGGGGTCGTCGAGCATGGCCTGGCGCAGGCCTTCGTTGATCGCCTTGCCCAGGGTGAGGGTCGTGGTCTGCGTCAGCGGGGTGGGGGCCGGGGCGGTGAGGCCGGGAAGGGTCGAGACCGCGGCGGGAGTCATCAGGGTGGTCATGGTCATCACGCCTTTGGGTTCTGTTCGGAGCTATCGAAGCTCGTGAGGTAGCCGGCGTAGTCGGTGCGCTGGCGCTCGAGGGTGGCATTGGGGGTGGCATAGACATGGTCGAACACGCTCAGCGGTTCGGGGTCGGGCATGCCGATGCAGCCGGCGCGCAGTTCGACCGCCGCGGCATCGGCGAGGGCCTGGGTGGCCGCCTCGACCTCGGGGGTGATCTCACCGAGCGCCGTCAACAGGCGATGCAGGCGCAGTAGCGGGTCCCGCGTCTTCCACTCGGCGAGTTCGGCGGGATCGCGGTAGCGGGTGGGGTCATCCGCTGTGGTGTGCGGCCCCATGCGGTAGGTGACGGCTTCGATGAAGGTGGGGCCACCGCCGGTGCGGGCCCGGTCGAGGGCGATGCGGGTGGCCGCCAGCACCGCTATCACGTCGTTACCGTCGATGCGGAGGCTTGGAATGCCAAAGCCCGGAGCGCGATCGGCGATGTTGCGGTGGGCCTGCACGCCGACCGGTTCGGAGATGGCCCAGTGGTTGTTCTGGCAGAAGAAGACCACCGGGGCCTGGAAGCTCGCGGCGAAGACCATGGCTTCATTGACATCGCCCTCGCTCGTGGCGCCGTCGCCGAAATAGGTGATGGCGACCGAGTCGACGTCGTCGCGCTGGGCGCCGAGTGCCCAGCCGGTGGCGTGCAGGGTCTGCGCGCCGATGATGATCGCCGGGGTGGCCACGTTCACGGTGTACGGGTCCCATCCGGATTGAGCGTTGCCGCGCCAGACTGTGACGATGTCGGTGAGGTTGACTCCGCGGCAGTAGGCGACCGCGTTCTCGCGGTAGCTCGGAAAGACGAAGTCGTCGCTGCGCAGCGCACGGGCCGAACCGACCTGGGCGGCTTCCTGGCCGAGCAGCGGCGGCCACAGGCCGAGTTCGCCCTGACGTTGCAGGGCGGTCGCCTCGGTGTCGATGCGGCGCACCACAACGAGGTCACGGTAGAGGGCGAGCAGGGCGGGGCCGTCGAGATCTTCGACCCACGGGTCGAAGTCGCCGGCGGGCATCCGCTCGCCATCGGGCGAGAGGAGTTGCACCGGCCGGGGGGAGGAATCAATCATGGGTCGCTCCGAGCGTCATTGCTAAAGTTGACGTGAGCCTATGTCGACCCGACAGGCAGCACAACCACTGCCAAAAATAGTGAGCAGAGTGCCCTATTCAGGCGCGTCAGACCGTGTTAATGTTTTGCACTATGTACAGCCTCGACAAGACCGATACACAGCTCCTTCAGGCGCTCTCCGCCGACCCGCGCAGCACCTTCGTCGCGCTCGCCGATACGCTGGGCCTGTCTCGCAATACCGTGCAGGCCCGCATGAAGCGGTTGGAAGATTCGGGCGCCTTTCTCGGCTTCGATCGCCGCATCAATCCGGCCGCGCTCGGCTACCCGCTGACCGCCTTCATTGAGGTGCACGTGCAGCAGAAGCGGCTCGCCCAGATCGTGATCGACCTCGCTTTGATCCCCGAGATCGTGCAGGCGCACGGCATGAGCGGGCAGGCCGATCTGCTCGTGCGGGTGGTGTGCACGGATGCCGCCGACCTGTTCCGCATCGACGGCACGATCCTCGCCTGCGACGGGGTGGAACGCACCGAGACCTCGCTCGCGATGGGCGAGGTCATCCCCTACCGTCTCACCCCGTTGCTCGACCGCCGTGGCTAACACCATCTATTTGCTAAAGTCTTCATATAGTTATATAAAGAAGTAATGAAGTTATTTGCGCTGGTAGTCTTGCACTCAACCAGACGCACCGCAAAATCCGTCGCCTGCCCGACACCTTCGACTTTCGCGCTCCCCACAGAAGGCACCAGCTTCGTGAACATGCATGCACACCGGGGACTCGTATGAGTTTCCTGCGATTGGCCACCCTCATTCGTCACGGCGCACGCATCGCCGAACCGGCACCATCCGCACCACCGATGTTTGACGGAGCCGAGGTCTTCGGCGGCAGCGTGCAGGTACGTTTCATCAACGCCGGCGGCTGCAACGACTGTGCCCTCGAAGTCTCGGCCGCGTTCGGACCGGTCTACGACGTGGAACGCTATGGCGCGCGGCTGGTGCCGTCACCCCGGCACGCTGACGTGCTGCTCATCGTTGGCAGTGTGACCCGCAACATGGCCGAGCCGCTACGCCGCACGATCGAAGCCACCCCTACCCCCCGGTTCGTGATCGCGGTCGGTGACTGCGCCCTGCACGGCGGCCCCTTTCGCGACGGTTACGGCATCATGGGGCCGGTGTCTGACTTCGTGCACGTCGACATCGAGGTTCCGGGCAGTCCGCCGGAACCGGCCGACATTGTGCGGGCGCTGCGCCGGATGACCGGCCGATGACCGGCATCGGAGCCGGCCTGCTCCTGCAACTCGGCCTCGGCGCGCTGGCCGTGGTGAGCGCCCTTATGGCGGCACCGTCCCTGCGGTCGCGGGCGGGCGGCATCCTCTGCACCCTCATCGCCGTGACCGGTTTCGTCACCGGCCTCGCCGCCCTGCTCGGCGCCACCGGCGGTCTGCTCATTCCGATCGCTCTGCCGATGGACCCGCTGCTGCTGGCCCCCGATCGCCTCGGCGGCCTGTTCATGCTCGTGGTCTCCGGGGTCGGCATTCTCGTGTCGCTGTACTCGATGAGTTCCACCCGCGGGCCCGATGCGAGTCGCACGGCCTGGGTGGCCATGCCGGTGTTCCTCGTGGGGATGCAGCTCGTTCCGGCCGCGACCGACTCGGTGTCGTTCCTGTTGGCCTGGGAGATCATGACGCTCGGCTCCACCGTGCTGCTGCTGGCCGACCACGCCAGCCGCGCCAGCGTTGCCTCGGCCGGAATCTGGTACTCCGCCATGTCGCAGCTGAGCTTCTTCTTCATTTTGGCCGGATTCGCCGTGCTCGCCGCAGCGTCGGGCGGTACGAGCTTCGCCAACCTGCAGATCGAATCGGGTTCCTGGCCAGCCAATGTGGCCTTCGTGCTGTTCCTGCTCGGTTTCGGCGGTAAGGCCGAACTCGTGCCGCTGCACGTCTGGGTGCCCCGGGTGCTGCCCGAGGCGCCGAGCCACGTGTCGGCCGCGATGAGCGGCGCCATGGTCAAGGTCGGCGTTTACGGCGGCCTGCTGGTGTGCGTGCGCCTGCTGCCCGACGGCCCGGCCTGGTGGGGCATCGCGATCATGCTCATCGGCGGCGCCTCCGCTCTCTACGGCAT
Source organism: Cryobacterium sp. TMT1-3 (assembly GCF_004402315.1). Taxonomy (NCBI): domain Bacteria; kingdom Bacillati; phylum Actinomycetota; class Actinomycetes; order Micrococcales; family Microbacteriaceae; genus Cryobacterium; species Cryobacterium sp. TMT1-3. The sequence goes on along the minus strand of NZ_SOFW01000008.1, from coordinate 40,110 downwards.
TCTGCAGGCCTCCGTCTCGAGCGATCTCAAGGTGCTGCTCGCGTACTCGACCACCGAAAACATGGGCCTGGTCTTTCTCGGACTCGGCGCGAGTATGCTGCTGCGCGGCTACGACGCCACAGCGGCAGCGGATGCCGCGCTCGTCGCCGCCCTGCTGCTCGCCGTCAGCCACGCCGCGTTCAAATCAACCCTGTTCCTCGGTGCCGGCGCCATCATCCACGCCACCGGGGAGCGTAACCTCGACCGGCTCGGCGGGCTCGGCGCCCGCATGCCGGTGACCGCCGCCGCGTTCGGCGTGGCCAGCCTCGGCGCGGCCGCCATCCCGATCACGAGCGGCTTCGTCGCCGAGTGGATGCTGCTCCAGTCGCTCATCCACGGCGGCCGCCTTGACGGAGCGGTCGTCTCGGTCGCGGCATCCGTTGCCATGCCCCTCGCCGTCGCCGTGATCGCCCTCACCGCCGGCCTCGCGCTGCTCACCTTCGTCAAGGCGTACGGCATCGCCTTTCTCGCCCGCCCGCGCAGCACTGCAGCAGCGGATGCCCATGAGGTGCCGCCGCTCATGCAGCTCGCTCTCGCCCTCGGCGCACTCTCCGTGCTGGCCCTCGGGCTGCTCCCCGGCCCGGTAGCCGCGCTCGTGGCGCACACGGTCAGCCCGAACCCGACAGCCGCCGTACAGTCGGTCGGCCTCGGCGGGGTGTCCCTGCCGGGCATCGGCGCGGTGCTCGACCCGATCATGCTCGTCGTGCTCTCCGCTCTCGTCGCCATCCCGGTGATCGTGTCGATCATCGTTTCGGCCCGTCGGCATCCGCACCGCACCGTCGACCTGCCCTGGGGCGGCGGCGGCTCCCGGGCGCGCCCGCGCATGCAGTACACCGCCACCTCCTACGCCGAACCGCTCGTGCGGGTCTTCGACGACGTGCTCAGGCCGTCGCGCGACGTGCAGGTCACCCACGTGGCAGAGTCGCGCTACCTGGTGGAACGGGTACAGGTGGAACAACGTGTCTCTGACGTCTTCGAAACCCGGCTGTACCGTCCGGTGCTCAACCTGTTCCAACGCTATGGAATCGTCGTGCGGCAGGTCGCCAACGGCAGCATCCACCGGTATCTTTCCTACTCCTTCGTCGCCCTTCTGATCGTCCTGATTGTGGTCTCGCTATGAACGCCACGCTGAGCGCCATCATCATCGCCTTCGTGCAGGTTGTGCTGTTCGTCTTTCTCGCCCCACTGCTCATGGGCGTGATCCGCCAGGTACGGGCCACCATCGAGGGCCGTGCCGGTGCCGGAATCTGGCAGCCCTGGCGTGACGTGCGCAAGCTGCTGGCGAAGAACCCGGTGCGTGCCGAAGGCAGCAGCTGGATGCTCACGGCCGGACCGGTGGCTCTGATGGTCTCGAGCCTGCTGCTCTGCGTACTGCTGCCCCTCGTGGGCACCATCCCGTTCCCGTCCATTCCGAGCGACCTGTTCGTCATCGTCTCCGTCATGTTGATCGGCGTCGTCGCACTGGCGTTGGTCGGACTCGACGGTGGAACAGCGTTCGGCGGCATGGGGTCCAGCCGGCACATGACCGTCGCCGCACTCGTCGAACCGACCCTGCTGCTCGCGGTCTACGCCCTCTCGATTCCCGCCCAAACGAGCACCATCTCGGCCATTGTCGAAACCAGGCTGTTCTCCCCCGCGGTCATCATCTCGCCGGTCAGCGTGCTCGCCCTCGTGGCCCTGTCGATCGCGATCATGGCCGAAACCGCCCGCCTACCGATCGACAACCCGGGCACCCACCTCGAACTGACCATGCTGCACGAGGCAATGACCCTGGAAGCGAGCGGCCGCGATCTGGCCTGGCTCGAAGTCGGCTCCTGGCTGAAGCTCGCTGCCCTGCTCGGCCTGGTCAGCAACCTGGTCGTGCCGTGGGGCGTCGTCACCGAGTTCAGCGCCCTCGCCCTGGCCGTCGGCGTTGTCAGCATCGCCGTGAAGGTGCTCGTGCTCGGTGTGCTGCTGAGCGTCGGCGAGATCTTTTTGGCCAAGGTGCGCCTGTTCCAGGTGCCCGAGCTGCTCGCTGGTTCCTTCGCCCTCGCCTTCCTGGCCGTCACCGCCTCCTACCTGGTCGCCTGAGGAGCATCCGTCGTGTTTGAAACCTTCTATCCCCAGCTGATCGGCCTGTGCACCGGCGCCCTGCTGCTCACGAGCGCGCTCATGGTCTGGCGTCATTCCCTGCTCGCGTCCATTCGGCTGCTGGCCCTGCAGGGCATCGCCCTCGCCGCACTCGTCGCCGTGATCGGCATCGCCGAGGGTGAGCCCGAACTGGTGCTCGTGTCGCTGCTGATTCTCTCGGTCAAGGGCGTCGGCCTGCCGTGGGTGCTCGCCCACCAATCCAAAGCGTCGATCAAACAGATTCAGGAATCACCCCGGCTCAACCCGACCGCCGCCCTGCTCGCCGTCACCCTGCTGACCATTCTCAGCTACGTCGTGGTCAGCCGCGTCTTCGGCCTCGGTGATACGACGACCGGCCATGCCGCCCCGATCGGCCTGGCCATGGTCCTCATCGGCTTTCTGCTGCTGATCAGCCGCCGCCGCGCCCGCTCCCAGCTCATCGGTTTTCTGCTGCTCGACAACGGCATCGCCACCATCGCATTCCTGACCAGCGGCGGTGTTCCGATTCTGCTCGAATTCGCGGTCTCCCTCGACGTGCTGCTGGTCGTGCTCATCCTGCACGTGTTCGCCGGCCGCATGCGCACCAAGTTCGGCGGCACCGCCGTCGATCAGCTCAGAGAGTTGCACGACTGATGTCATTTGTACTGTGGATTCCCCTGGTCGGCCCGCTCGTCCTGGCCGGGCTCAGCCTCCTGCTTCGCGGCTCGGCGCTCCGCCGTTTCGTCGGCGTCGCCGCGTCGACCGCGGTGCTCGGCTCTGGATTGGTACTGGTCGGCGCGGTGCTGAGCGGTTCCGTTCCCGACAGCGGCGGCGGCATGCTGCGCGCCGACGCCCTCTCCGCCTACATGCTCAGCGTCGTCGGAGCGGTCGGCCTCATCTCCACCTGGGGCGGTCTCAGCAGCGCCGCATCGAGCCGCACCAGGGACGCCGCCGGTTATGAGGCGCTCATCGCCCTGTTCCTGGCCGCGATGTCCCTCGCCGTACTCGCCGACAGCATCGGCCTGATGTGGGCCGCCGTTGAAGCCACGACCATCGCCACCGCGTTCCTGGTCGGACACCACCGCACCCGCCGGTCCCTCGAGGCAGCCTGGAAATACGTCATCCTCGGCTCGGTCGGAGTCGCCATCGCACTGCTCGGCATCGTGCTCATCTACGCCGCCTCGGTCGGCACCGACACCCCCACCCTGTCCTGGATGATGCTGAGCCAGTCCGCGCGAGGCCTCGATCCCGCGCTCATCACCGCCGGCGGTGCACTCGCCGTGCTCGGATTCGCCACCAAGTCGGGCCTGGCCCCGATGCACAGCTGGCTGCCGGATGCCCACAGTCAGGCCCCCGCGCCGGTCTCCGGCCTGATGTCGGGCGTGCTGCTCTCCGTCGCGCTCTACGCCATCCTGCGCATCCAGTCGATCACCAATCTCGTGATCGGCCCGGAATTTCTGCGCACTATGCTCAGCATCGGCGGCCTGCTCTCCCTGCTCGTGGCCGCCTCCCTGCTCATTCGCCAACGCGACTACAAGCGGATGCTCGCCTACTCCAGCATCGAACACATGGGCCTCATGGCGATCGGCGTGGCCATCGGCCCGGCCGCGCTCCCCTCCGTGCTGTTGTACATTCTCGGCCACGGCCTGATCAAGGCAACCCTGTTCGTAATCTCGGGACGCATTCTCAAGGTCGAGGGCACCCCGGTAATCACGGACGTGCGCGCCCTGCTGGTGCGACGCCCCGGCCTCGCGGTGCCCTGGCTGATCGCCATGGCCGCCATCGTCGGGTTTCCCCCGTTCAGCATCTTCTTCTCCGAAGTCGGCATCATCATGGCCGGCTGGTCGGTGGGTCTCGGCGGCGTGGTCGGAGCGGCCCTCGTGCTGCTGCTCGTCATCTTTGCCGCGTTCACCCGTCTCACCGTGCAGATGACCATCGGGGCTCCCCCAGCCGGCACCGCGTTCACACCCGACTACTCGTCGCACGGCCCGCGCCTGCCCATCATCCTGGCCCTGGCCACGACAGCGACGGTCGCGTTCGTGGCCGAACCGATCGGCACCCTGCTGCTGCAGGCCACGGCCGTTCTGGGAGGAACCAACTGATGACTGACGAGCGAACGCCCGAAGACGTGGATGCCGATAATCTGGCGTCCGGCGACGCCGAACTGCGTCACCTCGACCGTGCCCAACTACCGCAGGCCGCCGGCGCCTTGCTCGACGCCGGCAGCCGCCTGGCGCTGGTCGCCTGCCACGAAGACGAAAATGACTTTCGCATCGTCTACTCCTTCGTGGGCACCACCGCGGTGTTGCGGGCTGACCTCTGCGTCACCGTGCCGCGAGATGATGCCTGGATTCCGAGCCTCGCCGAGAGGTCCCTGCCGGCCGGCAACTTCGAGCGCGGCATCCGCGACCTGTACGGGGTCGTCCCCCGCAATCATCCGCAGCCGCACCGCCTCGTACGCCACGGCCACTGGCCGCGCGGCTGGTACCCCATGCTGCGCGCCAACGCCGTCGTGCCCGAGTTCGAGCCCGACACCGAGTCGTTCCCGTTCGTGCCTGTGGAAGGCCCCGGCGTCTACGAGATCGCCGTCGGTCCCATTCACGCCGGCATCATCGAGCCCGGCCACTTTCGGTTCTCCGTCGTCGGGGAGACCATCGTGCGGATGGAAGCGCGCCAGTGGTACCTGCACCGCGGAGTCGAGAAGGTGTTCGAGGGTAAGACCGCGGCGGAGGGAGTGCTCCTGGCCGAACAAATCAGCGGCGACACCGCCGTCGGGCACTCCCTGGCCTTCGTCATGGCCGTCGAACAGGCCGCCGGCATCGAAGTTTCCGAGCCCGATCGGCTGCTGCGCGCGCTGCTGCTCGAGTTGGAACGCCTGTACAACCACGTGACCGACCTCGGTTCCCTCGCCAACGACGTAGGGTTCGGCATCATCGACGCCCACGCCCTGGGGTTGCGCGAGCAGCTGCTGCGCATCAACAAAACGATCACCGGTCACCGACTGCTGCGCGGTGCTCTCAGCGTGGGCGGCACCCGGGTGATTTCCCTTCCCGATGCGGCCGACCTCGTGCGCATCAGCGCTGCCATGGCCGAACTGGTCGGAATCACGCTCGGGCACGCCATCGTCCGCGGCCGTTTCACCGGCACCGCCCGGCTGTCCAACGCGCACGCGACCATGATCGGAACGCTCGGCTACGTCGCCCGCGCCTCCGGCATCGACACGGACGCCCGCAACGAGCATCCGTTCGTCAATCTCGGCGAAGTCTTCCACGTCGTGACCGAGGAAGGAGGCGATGTGCTCGCGCGGTACACCGTTCGCGCGCGCGAGGTCGAGGTGTCCACCGCGATCGCGGTCGACCTGCTCCACCGGTTGCAGGGACACACCGGAAGCGCGTTCCGCGTGAACCCGGCACAGGCCGGCACCGGACTCGCCTTGGTCGAAGCCTGGCGCGGAACCGCGACCCATCGGGTCGAGCTCGCCGCCGACGGAACGCTCGCCCGGGTGAAGGTCGTCGACCCGTCGTTCCTGAACTGGCCCGCCCTGCCCGACGCCCTGTCGGAGACGATCGTTCCCGACTTTCCGCTGGCCAACAAGAGCTTCAACCTCTCTTACGCCGGCAACGACCTGTAACGCCCCTGCGCCCCGACTTAGGAACTATTCCTGTTCCAGGTGGCGGAGTAGGGCGTGCGAATCGGCGAGGTTGGCGAGCACCATGCGTTTGGCCGCGGCAAGCAGCTCGATCGTGCTCGGGTCGCGCAGTGCGTAGAAGATGGAGTTTCCCTCGCGGCGGGTCATGACCACGCCGGCGCGTCGAAGCACCCCGAGCTGCTGCGACAGGTTGGAGAGCTCGCAGCCGAGCGCTTCGGCGAGCGAACCGACCGAACGTTCTCCGGCTACGAGCTGTTCCAGAACCTGCACCCGCAAAGGATGCCCGAGCGACTTGAACAGGTCGGACTTCAATTGGGCAGCGGGCAAACCGGAAGACAGCACAGCTTAAGTATATCGCTACTTGATGATTCCTTCATTTAGATCGCGGCGGCTGCCGGTTTCTGACTCCGTGCGGGCTACGGCCGACGCAACACACCGTCGTTGGCGAGCGCACGGGTGTACCCGAGGCTGTTCCCAAGCGCGTTAGGGTGAAAGTTTGCCGGTGCGAGCGGGTTCAGCGGATCCAACGCAAAGTACGGCACCCGGGAGCCGATGCCGTGTCCGGCGAATTCCTGCGAGGCATCGATGAAGCGGATGCGCGGGGTCGCCATGGCCGCGACGGATCCGGCGATCGCCGTGTTCAGGGCGTCGGTCGCCGTGTTGAGCACGTCGCCGAGCGGAGTGAAGCCGGGCTTGAACTGGCGCGGGTAGCTCAATACGGCAATCCTCGCCTGCGGCAGCGCTGAGGCCACAGCGGTGTAGGCGCCCACGAGCTTGGGCGGGAGAAGGGCCAGCTGGGCCATGCTGTTGTCGATGGCGCCCAGACAGACCAGGCTGGCCGGACTGGGGGCGCAAGCCGCCAGGACGATGTTGGAGCCGGCATCGATGCCGCCGACGGTGAGGGTGACCAGGGCGGTGGCCGGGCTGACTCCGAGAAGTTGAGCCGGGACATCCGCTGTGCTGGCACCGGAGCAGGCCCGGTTGGACGTGAGGCGATACGGGCTCACGAGCGCCGCGAAGGCCGGGTAGCTGGCCCGCTTGCTGCGGAGGCAGGCGGTGCCGTCGGAGACGTAGGGCGGTGCCCCCTGACCGGCAGTGAAGGAATCGCCGAGGGCGACATAGCCGAGAGCGGATGCGACGGTGGGTGTCGCGGTGGACTGCGCGAGAGCGGGGGCGGCCGCGATGCCGCCCACCAGGCCGACGGTGAGCAGGGAAACGGCGCCGAGGCGCGACAGGAAAGACACAACGTTCCGGTGATTAGTCATGCGCGCAACGGTAAACCCGGTGCGCGAGGTCGACAAGGCGCACGAGCAGTTCTGCCCTGCCCGGCGCGCGAAAAGGCCCGCACTGCAAGCAGTGCGGGCCTTCCGTCTGCCCGACCGACCTGGCGAGAGGTGATCGGGAGATCTATTGGGGCACGGTGTTCGTTTAGTTCGAGACCTCGGTCGACGCGTCGGCGCTGTCGGAAGCCGCAGCGCGGCCCTCGGTGTCAGCAGCCTCGTCGAGCACCGGGGCGAGCGACAGCTTGCCACGGTCATCGATCTTCGTGATTTCCACGAGAACCTTCTGGCCGACGCCGAGTACGTCTTCGACGTTCTCAACGCGCTTGCCACCTGCAAGTTTACGCACCTCGGAGATGTGCAGCAGACCATCCTTGCCCGGAAGCAACGAGACGAAGGCACCGAACGCGGCGATCTTGACGACGGTTCCGAGGAACTGTTCGCCCACCTCCGGGTTGGTCGGGTTCGCGATGGCGTTAACCTGGGCGCGAGCGGCCTCGGCCGACGGTCCGTCGACGGCGCCGATGTACACGGTGCCGTCTTCCTCGATCGAGATGTCGGCACCGGTGGTGTCCTGGATCGAGTTGATGGTCTTGCCCTTCGGGCCGATCAGCTCGCCGATCTTGTCAACGGGAATCTGCACGCTGATGACGCGGGGCGCTGTGGGCGCCATCTCGTCGGGAGCGTCGATCGCCGCGTTCAGCACGGAGAGGATCGTGGTGCGAGCGTCTTTCGCCTGCGTCAGCGCACCAGCCAAAACCGAGGCGGGAATGCCGTCGAGCTTGGTGTCGAGCTGGATTGCGGTGATGAATTCGCTCGTGCCTGCCACCTTGAAGTCCATGTCGCCGAGGGCGTCTTCGGCGCCGAGGATGTCGGTCAGGGCCGCGTAGCGGGTCTGGCCGTCAACGGTGTCGCTGATCAGGCCCATGGCGATGCCGGCGACCGGCGCGCGCAGCGGCACTCCGGCGTTCAGCAGCGACAGGGTGGAGGCGCAGACGGAACCCATCGAGGTGGATCCGTTGGAGCTGAGCGCTTCTGACACCTGACGGATGGCGTACGGGAACTCCTCACGCGTCGGCAGCACGGGAACCAGGGCGCGCTCAGCGAGCGCTCCGTGGCCGATCTCGCGGCGCTTCGGCGTTCCAACGCGACCGGTTTCACCGGTCGAGTAGGGCGGGAAGTTGTAGTTGTGCATGTAGCGCTTTTTGGTGACGGGGTTCAGCGAGTCGATCGACTGCTCGAGCTTGAGCATGTTCAGTGTGGTGACGCCCAGGATCTGGGTTTCGCCGCGCTGGAAGATGGCCGAGCCGTGCACGCGCGGGATGACCGCAACCTCGGCGTCGAGGGGACGAATGTCGGCCAGCCCACGGCCGTCGATGCGGATGCCCTCGTTGAGCACGCGGGAGCGCACGACGAGCTTGGTGACTGATTTGTAGGCCGCGTTGACCTGGGTGTTGGCGCTCGCGTCGAGCTCACCGGCGTCAACCTTGGCCGCGATGGCGGTCTTGACGGATGCCTTGAGTGCGTCGTCGGCGTTCTGACGTTCGACCTTGTCGGCGATCGTGTAGACCGTCCCCAGCTGGTCGTAGGACAGCGCCGCGACGGCGTCGTAGGTCGCCGGCTGGTAGGGCGGGAACAGGGCGAAGTCGGCGGTCGGCTTGGCGGCGGCATCCGCTACCTGCTGCTGTGCGAAGACGAGCTGCTTGATGAAGGGCTTGGACGCTTCGATGCCCTGAGCGACGACGGCTTCGTTCGGCGCGATGGCGCCACCCTTGATCAGGTTCCAGGCGGCGTCGGTGGCTTCGGCCTCGATCATCATGATCGCGACGTCCTGCGCGCCGTTGGCGTCGGTGACAACCCGGCCGGCGACGACCATGCTGAAGACGGCGTCGTCGAGCTGTGAGTGCTTCGGGAAGGCAACCCACTGGCCGCCCCCGTTCTCGTCGGGGATGAGGGCGACGCGAACGCCGCCGATCGGTCCGGAGAACGGCAGGCCGGCGAGCTGGGTCGACATGGAGGCCGCGTTGATCGCGAGCACGTCGTACAGTTCGTCGGGCTCGATGGCCAGTACGGTGATGACAACCTGGATCTCGTTGCGGAGTCCGTCGACGAACGACGGACGCAGCGGCCGGTCGATCAGACGGCAGGTGAGGATCGCGTCGGTCGAGGGACGACCTTCGCGGCGGAAGAAGCTGCCCGGGATGCGGCCGGCAGCGTACATGCGCTCTTCGACGTCGATGGTGAGCGGGAAGAAGTCGAAGTTGTCCTTCGGCTGCTTGCTGACGCTCGTGGCGGACAGCAGCATCGTCTCTTCGTCAATGTAGGCGGCAGCAGAACCCTGCGCCTGCTGGGCGAGACGCCCGGTTTCAAAACGGATGGTGCGCTTGCCGTACTTGCCGTTGTCGATAACGGTCTCGGCGAACGTGATTTCTGGACCCTCCATGTGGGGGTTTTCTCCTTTAAGTTTGCTTCTCGCCATTCTGGCGACGAAGGCTCGCGTGCCCATGTGGCGCACGAGTGGGACGAGGAGCTCGAACAGGCAGGATCAGGCCTCGTGTCAACGTTTCTTTCCGTTCACACTGTCGCTGTGCTGGCCACCAGTAGAAATTCACCAGAAGCTGCGCGTCTGGGAAACCACCACCGAGGACCAGCATCATGCCAGCTGCGCTCCGGTTGCTCGGCCGCTTCCAAGGAAGGACCGCCGTCAGCTTATCAGACCGAAAGTTTTTGCCGATTCCGGACGGTGTTGAGCGGATGCCGCCTCGCCAGCCGGTCTCGGTGAATGAGCCCCGAACTGGTGCCACGAAGTCAGCGAACCGGGCCCAAGCCTCGGGCAGAGTGAGAGGTAACTGAAAGGAGGTTGCGACGGTGCAGGGACTCAACAGGCTGCTGATTGTCGGGATCATGCGCGCGTGGATGGGGTTCATCCGGCAGGACAGCGCCAGCATCCCGCGCCCGACCGATCTCCCGCAGGCGCACTCACCAGGGGGCGACAGTGATCGTGTGCTCATTGTGGGCGGTGGCCCCGCTTCGGGCTGGGGGGTCAGCAGCCATGATCTTGCGCTGCCGGGGTCCCTGGCCCGCGCGCTTTCAGCCCGAACCGGCCGCGGTGCCGACGTAACCCTGGCGGCCGATCCTTTTGGAATTTTAGAGAAGCTTCCGGATCTGCTCATTGGGCACGACCTGAGCCAAGTCCACGCGGTTGTCATCTTTGTCGGTGTGAATGACGCGGTGAATCTCACCTCGGAGAAATCCTGGGAGCAGAACATGGGCCTACTGCTCCGGGCTCTCGAGCGAGAAACTCTCGATGGTACATACGTGTACGTGATGGATATCCAGCCGATTCGAACGATTCCTGCCTTTGACAGCCTGCTCGGTTCCGTTGCCAACGCCCACGCCCGACACTTGACCGTGCGCACGGAGAGGGTCTGCCGAGCCGTGCCGCGGTCGGTCTACCTCCCGCTGACCGAGAACGCCTTCCTGGTCTTCGGCCGATACCAAAATTCGACGGACTACCGCTTATGGGGAGAATTCCTCGCCGCGGAAATGGCCGAACGCCTGGATCTTGCCCGCGACCGCCTCGGTTCGAGCGGGGTCGCGTCGGTGTCGATCGGGCACGAAGCTCAGGATAACGGCGAGTCCACCGTCACCGGAAACTAGTCGACGGGCTTGGCCTCGACGGGCGTGGCTTGCGTGGGGGCGTCGAGGGTTGCCTTGGCATCAGCACGCTGCTTGATGCCGAGCACGGAATGGCGACGACCGTAGGCGAAGTACACGATGAATCCTAGGACCAGCCAGACCGCGAACCGCACCCAGGTGAGGGTGGTGAGGTTCAGCATCAGCCAGGTACAGAGCACGGCCGACAGAATCGGCAGCACCGGTGAGAACGGTACTTTGAAAGCGCGCGGCAGATCCGGGCGTTTCTTGCGCAGCACGACAACGGCGATACTCACCAGCACGAAGGCCGACAGCGTGCCGATATTAATCATCTCCTCGAGCACGCCGACGTCGGTGAGGCCGGCGATCAGCGCAACGGCGGCACCGGAGATGATCTGAATGCGCGCGGGAGTGCGGCGCTTGTCACTCGTAACGCTGAGCCAGCGCGGCAGCAGGCCGTCGCGGCTCATCGCGAACAGCACCCGCGACAGGCCGAGTAGCAGCACCATAATCACCGTCGTGAGTCCGACCAGAATTCCGATCGAGATGACCTGCGCAGCCCAGCCGGCGCCGACGGCCACGAAGGCGGTTGCCAGGGAGGCGTCGGGGTCGTCGGCCAGCACCGTGTACGGCACCATGCCGGTCAAAACCAGGCTCACGCCGAGGTAGAGCACGGTGACGATCGCGAGACCGGCGAAGATGCCCCGGGGCAGGGTCTTTTGCGGGTTCTTGACTTCTTCGGCGCTCGTGGCGACGACATCGAACCCGATGAAGGCGAAGAAGACCAGGGAGGCACCGGCGAGCAGCCCGAACAGGCCGTACTGGGCCGGGGCCGCACCGGTCATGAAGGAGAATAACGACTGCATCCAGACGTCATCATCCCCGCCGGTCGTTGGGACTTCGGCAGGGATGAACGGGGTGTAGTTTTTCGGATTGATGAAGAACGCGCCGACGACGATGACGAAAACGACGATGGCGACCTTGATGATCGTGAAGACGCTCGCAACACGGGCGGAGAGCTGGGTGCCGAGCACGAGCAGGGCGGTGAAGATGGCGACGATGACGAAGGCACCCCAGCTCACCTCGAGGCCGAGCACGGTGATCGTGGCGGGAACGTTCCAGCCGGCCAGATCGAAGACGGTACTGAGGTAGATGCCCCAGTATTTCGCGATCACGGCGGCCGCGGTGAGCATCTCCAGGATGAGGTCCCAGCCGATGATCCAGGCGAGCAGCTCACCGAGAGTGGCGTAGGTGAACGTGTACGCGGATCCGGCGACGGGAACCGCCGAGGCGAACTCGGCGTAACACATGATCGCGAGAGCACAGGTGAAGGCTGCCAGCAGAAAGGCCAGCGTGACCGACGGTCCGGCGTAGCTGCCGGCGGCCTTGGCGCCGACGGAGAAGATTCCCGCGCCGACGGCCACGGCAACACCCATGATCATGAGGTCCCACGTGCCGAGGGTTCGTTTGAGGCTGTGGCCCTTCTCGAGCGAGTCTGCTATCGAATCTTCAATACTCTTGGTGCGCCAGAGGCTCATATTGTGCGGTGTCCGTTCTTTTGTTGCCAACCCCATATTCTAGCGTCCGCTGTACCCCCAGTTCGAAGGGGGTGTACAGAACGGGCCGCCACCTAAAAGGTGACGGCCCGTTCTGAAGAAGTTCGCGTTGTCATCGCTGCGCAGCTTCCTGCACATCAATTGCAGAAAATTAGCGACGCAGGCCGAGGCTGCCGATCAGTGTGCGGTATCGAGTAATGTCGATGTCCGACAGGTAACCGAGCAGACGGCGACGCTGACCAACCATAAGAAGCAGGCCACGACGTGAGTGGTGGTCGTGCTTGTGCTCTTTCAGGTGCTCCGTGAGGTCAAGAATGCGCTGCGTGAGCATTGCAATCTGAACTTCCGGGGACCCGGTGTCGCCTGGGTGGGTAGCGTACTTTTCGATGATCGCCTTCTTAGCATCTGGTTCGAGTGCCATAAAGTGGGATCCCCTTTCTCTCACTGCGCGGTGCCCTTGGCTGAATGCCTGAGCTCTCTTTATCCGCGGCCGTTGAACGGCAACCTACATACTTTAGCAGAGTGGGCGACCGGTGCGGTCACCGGGCGCAAACACGCGACAACCCGGCCGGTCCGTCCCCTCGTCCGCGTACCGCTACAGTGGTGGAATCATCGAGGAGGGGCACCTATGGGAACGTTGCTTTACGGCAATCCGGGCATCGTGATCACCTTCGACGATCGAGCCCTCATGCACCTGCAGATCGTGATTAGCACCAAGCTGCGCCGACGCGAGAGTTTCATCTTTACGTGGACCGATTCGCCCGACGAGGGCAGCGGTCGCAGCGCGATCTGGCTCGACCCCACGAGCACGCTGTACTACCGATACTTCGGCAGCCGAACACCGTCGGTCAATCGGGATTGGATCGAAGCGCTCATGCTCTCGGCCAACAGTGCAGGCGGCCTGGTCTTCGTCGCCGAACCGGAGCCGTCGGCCCCCGCGCTGGTCAAGTCGCGGCGGTAGCCCGCGGGTATCATCTGGGTGCCTCGTCCGACTCAGGCGCACAACTCGCTCAGCGCTCCGTCAAGTGCGCGCAGAAAATGGTCGGCGCTGGCAATGCTGAGACAGAGCGGAGGCTTGATCTTGAGCACATTCTTGAAGTCTCCGGTGGGCTGCACGATACAGCCGCGCAGCAGCAGTTCGTCGCACAGCCGGGCGGCAAGGGCAGTGGCGGGTGTGAACTTGGCCCGATCGCTGACCAGTTCGACGCCGAGGTAGAGCCCCATGCCGTAGACGGCGCCGACAGAATCGAATCGTTCCCCGAGCCGTTCCAGGCCCCGCTTGAGGTGCCGGCCGACAACCTCGGCGTTCTGTTGCAGGCCCTCATCACGCATGATGTCGAGCACGGTGAGGCCGATCCGGCAGCTGAGCGGGCTGCCGCCGGCTGAGGAGAAGAACGGCCCGTCATCGGCGAAGCGCTCGGCCACGTCGCGGCGGGTGATGACCGCTCCGAGCGGATGCCCGTTACCCATCGCCTTGGCGATGGTGATGATGTCCGGCACCACGTTCTGCTGTTCGGTGCCCCAGAAGTGTCGGCCGAGGCGCGCGTAGCTCACCTGTACCTCGTCGGCGATGCAGAGCGCACCGCGGGCGCGCATCCGCTCGTAAACGCCGCTCAGGTAGCCGTCGGGCAGCAGCACCCCACCGGCATTGCCGAACACCGGTTCGGCAATGAAGGCGGCGACCGTGCGCCCCTCGGCGGAGAGGGCCTGCAGGTCACCGTCGAGGTCGTTCAGGTACTGCGGCGCCGACTGCATGCCCCGATACTTGCCGCGCACGGCGTTCGGCGCCTCGACCAGGTGCACCCAGTCCGGGCGGGTTTCCAGCGCCCGAGGGTTGTCGGCGACCGACGAGGAGACGGCATCCGCTGCCATAGACCAGCCGTGGTAGGCCTCCCGCACCGACAGGACCGTGTCGTGACCGGTGTAGCTGAGGGCCAGGCGCAGGGCCAGGTCAACGGCCTCGGTGCCGCTGTTGACCAGAAAGACCGTGTCGAGGGGGTCGGGGGCCAGCTCGGCGAGGCGTTCGGTGAAGCGCACGAGTTCTTCGTAGTGAAAGCGGGAGTTGGTGTTGAGCAGCGACCACTGGCTGCGCGCAGCCTCGGTGATGCGCGGGTGTCCGTGGCCGACCGTCGTGACATTGTTGACCATGTCGACGTAGCTCTGCCCGTGGGTGTCGATGAGATGGTGCTTCCAGCCGCGTTCGATCTGCGGCGGCGCCGCGTAATAGTGTTCCTGCACCCTGGCGAACGACGCGTCGCGGCGCTGCAGCAGGACGGCCGGGTCGGCGAGCGAGCGCAGGGGCGTTAGCCCGAGCAGCGCGGACGGATCGGGGCAGACCCGCTGCCAGAGGGCAGCCGTCGACGGCGCGACGAAGCGCGGGGGACGGATGCCGCGCAGCCGGCTGGTCTGCACCATCACACCGGCGATGGCCGTTTCGTGTCGTGCGCGTCGGGAGTGGGCGGTAACGCTGCCCAGTGCGGCGCCCGCCCGGATGACCTCCCCGTCGAGGGCGGTCGCGGCAACCCCGGTCAGCCACAGATCGTAGTCGGCGCCGTCTAACCGAACCGTGGTGGAATCGACCACGACGACGGTCCCGTCGATCGGAGCCGTGACCGGGCTCCCCTCCGGCAGGTACACCCCGACGCCGAGGTGCAGGGTGATCGACTCGTCGGCCGTGTCGATTTTGGTCTGGGACAGTCGAAACTCGCCGTAGCCGGTGACGGCAAGGCCGAGGCGGGCAGCGGCATCCGTCGCCACTCGCTCGTCGATCCCCGGTTCGAGCCAGCTGCCGGCGTCGAACGCAGCACTCGTCACCGAAAGGTCGATGCGGGCTTCCGGGTCGAGCGGTCCGAGCAGCGGATGCTCGGTTGCCCCGATCGGCTGGCGCTGCTCGGCCACCGCCTGGTCGGCCACCGTGAAGCGGATCAATGCTTCGAGTTCGGCACTGTTCTGGGCGGCCGCCGTCTCGAAGGCGAGCCACTCGCGGGCCCGGTTCGCGTCGGCATAGTCGTTGTCGCCGTCGAGCTGCACCTGCGCTTCGCCGCTGACGACGAGCACCGCGGTGCGCACCAGGATCAACGGCCAGAGGGCGCCGAGTTCGGCCTCGGTGAGCGCTACCCGTGCGGCGAAGGCCTCGATCGTGTCGAGGATGGCCAGCGGATGCTGCGGGCTGCGGTAGAGCACGCAGGCGCAGGTCGCGGCGAGTTCGGCAACGAGCCAGCCCCGGGCCACATCGCCGAAGTCGATGACCCCGGTGATGGTGCCGGCAGCGCCGTCCCGACTCACGACGTTGTCGTCGGTCAGGTCGCCGTGGATCGTCTGCACGCGCAGGTCGTCCGCGACCAGGGCGATGCGCTGCCGGGCGGTGTCGGTGACCGTGCGCAGCCGCACGCGGCGGGCCTCGTCGTCGATGGCGGGCAGGAGCGCGTCGATGACCGCGCCGCCGCGCCGCAGGTCCCATTGCAGAAATCGGTCCGTTCCCGGGTGTTCGAAGTCGGCCAGGCCATGAACGAGGCGAGCGGCGACGTCACCGAGCGAACGGATCTGCCCGACCGACAGTCGCGCCGATTCGGTCAGCGGATGTCCGTCGACGTAGGTCAGCAGCCGCAGGTCGAGGTTCTGCCCGTCGATCGTGGCGTGCACGATCCGGCTGCCCTCGATGCCGGCGACGGGTGCAGGCAGGTCAAGGTTCAGGCCGACGAGGTGCTGCAGCGCCGCGTTCTGGGCCTCGAGCTCAACCGTGGCCACGGCCGGGTTGGCGACCTTGAGAACGACGGCGCCGGCATCCGTTTCAATGCGAAAGTTACGGTCCTGGTGGCTGCCGAGTTCGGTGACGGTGCCGGTGATGCCGAACCGGTCTCGGGCCAGGTCGGTCGCCTGCTCGAGCGTCAGCCGTGGCCTCGGCAGGTGAAAGGGGCTTGGCTCGTTCATGGTTCTCCAGTCACGCGGGCGGCGGTACAGCGAGCAGGGTACTCAAACCAACACGGTGGAACGGATGCCGCGGGTTCAGCGCTTGCGCACCCGCCGCTTGGGCGGGATCGCGCGCGGGCGCGGGGCGTCCGGGGTGTTCCAGGCTTTCGCTATCGCCCACGCGACGGCCGCGATCGGCACCGAGAGCACGGCGCCGACGATGCCGCCGACGATGGTTCCGGCGGTCAACCCGACCAGGATGACGAGCGGGTGCAGCTTGAGCGACTGCGCCATGACGACCGGCTGCAGAAAATTGCCCTCGAGCTGGTTGACGGCGATGACGATGATGATCACGATGAGCGCGACCCCCGGCCCGCTCGCCACGAGGGCGACCAAAGCGGCGAGCACCCCGGCCGCGGTGGCGCCGATCAGCGGAATGAACGCACCGAGGAACACGATGACGGCCAGTGGCAGGGCCAGCGGCACCTGCAGGATGGCCAGGCCGATGCCGATCGCGGTCGCATCGACGGCGGCGACGATCGCCGTGCCGCGCACGTAACCGCCGAGCACGCGCAGCGAGGTGTGGCCGATGCGGCGTCCGCGGGCGAGGCGCTCGCCCTTGAACGGCGTCAGGAAGAAGTTCCAGATCTGGCCGCCGTCCTTGAGGAAGAAAAACAGGATAACCACGAGAAGCACGGCCCCGGTGACCAGCTCGAAGACAACGGATGCCCCGGCGAGCGCCCCGGTTCCGAACTGGCTGCTCGTGAGAAAGTCCGCGACCGCCGCGCGGGCGTCGTCGATCTGCTTTTCGTCGACCTGGATCGGTCCGTCGATCAGAAACTGTTGCAGGTGGTCGATGCCCTCGGAGGCGGAGGTGAACAGCTCGTCCCACTGGTCGCGCACGGCGAAGACGATGAGCGTGATGATACCGCCGAAGACCCCGATACCCCCGAGCAGGGTGATCCAGGTGGCCAGGATAGCGGCGACGCCCCGTTTGCGCAGGCCGTTGATGACCGGGCTGAGCGCCGCGGCGAGAATGATGGCGATCAAAACCGGAATCACGACGAGCTTGAGCTGAACCAGGCCGAAGATCACCGCAGAGGCAAGGATGATGACGAGCAGAATCTGTCCGCTGCGCAATCCGAGCCAGCCGAGCCGGTCGGTCAGCGGGGTGCGAGGAACCAGGGTCGTGGGGTCATCGTGTGCGCGCATGAACCCAGCCTAGACATCCGCCGGGCGGAAACACCGATCGACCGGTCTCTTTACTCGAATCGGTGCAGTGCGTCCGCGACCGTGTCGAGGACGGCTTCGTCTCCGGCGTAACTGCCGTGCTCCCGCGGCCAATGACTGATCACATCGGTGAAACCGAGCTCGGCGGCCCTGCCGACGGCATCGTCGAACGCGTTTATGCTCTGCAGGGAATACGTTCCGCCGCTATCGAGCGAGAGGTAGCGGTCGATCGTGGCGGGGTCGCGCCCGGCCGCGAGGGCGGCGTCCTCGAGGCGTTCGCTGAGACCGCGCACACTGGACCACCAGAGCTCCCCCTGCGCGCCGTCCTGGCCCGTCGTCACCCAGCCCTGCCCGAAGCGGCTGACCAGCCCGAGGCCCCTGGACCCGTTGGCGGCGATCAAGAACGGAACCCGGGAGCGCGTGGAATCAACGGCGGCGGGTTTCACCATGCGTGCGTTCCGGGCGGTGTACCAGTCACCGGTGAAGCTGATCCCCGCGGTCATCTCCGAATCTTCACCACGCAGCAGCAAGTCGAGGTCGGTGACGAATTCGGCGAACCGCTCGTGCCGCTGCCGGGGCGTGTACTCCGGCTGGCCCAGCACCGTCGCGTCGAAACCGGTGCCGCCCGACCCGATGCCGAGCAAAAACCGCCCATTCGACACATCATCGACCGTGGCGATTTCCTTGGCGAAAGGCACCGGGTGCCGAAAGTTCGGTGATGAGACAAAGGTGCCGAGGCTGATGCGCTCGGTCACGGCCGCCGCCGCGGTGAGGGTGGGCACGGTCGCGTTCCAGGGTTCGTCGGCGAGCGAGCGCCACGACAGGTGGTCGTAGGTGAAGGCGTGGTCGAAGCCGTATCGCTCGGCGCCCAGCCATTTTCTGCGGGCAACCCGCCACGGGTCCTGCGGGAGAATGACGATTCCAAAGCGCATGGGTCGAGTCTATTTTGCGCGCCGTGAAGACTCGCTGTTGCAATGTCGGCGGCCGGTGCCAGACTCTGCACATGAACACTCCGCAGCTGGGCCCCGGTCCCCATCAGTACTGCACGATCGTTCCGCCATACCTGCTGGTGCGGCTGGCAAAACTCGACGATCCCCGATTCGCGCAGGCCGCAGCCGCGGCACGGCAGTCACTGCTGCGCGACTCACAGATTCGGCAGTTGCGGGGCGGGGCGCATCCGTTTCCCTATTCCGGGGCTCGCACCCTGCCGGCTCGCACACCCGGCCAGTCTGATCGCACCATTTCGGATGCCGACGGCCAGGAACGCCTACCCGGTCGCCGGGTACGCGCCGAGGGTCAGCCGGCCGGCAGCGACCCGGCGGTGAACGAGGCGTACACCAGCCTGGGCGCCACCCAGAACCTGTTCTGGACGCAGTTCGGGCGGGACAGCATCGACGGTGCCGGTCTGCCGATGGACGCGACGGTGCACTACGGCAAGCAGTACGACAACGCCTTCTGGGACGGCGAGCGCATGGTGTTCGGCGACGGCGACGGCCAGGTCTTCAATCGATTCACCATTTCGCCCAGTGTGATCGGGCATGAGCTCACCCACGGTGTCACCCAGTTCACCGCCAACCTTCAGTACCAGGGCCAGTCGGGGGCGCTCAACGAGTCCATCTCCGACGTGTTCGGTGCGCTGGTCGAGCAGCACACCAAGACCCAGTCGACGAACGAGGCCAGTTGGCTGATCGGCGAGGGTCTGTTCACCGACCAGGTCGAGGGTGTTGCCCTCCGTTCGATGAAGGCGCCGGGTACCGCGTACAACGACGATGTTCTCGGCAAAGATCCACAGCCGAGCAGCATGGCCGGGTACGTCGAGACCGAAGACGACAACGGCGGAGTGCACCTCAATTCGGGCATTCCGAACCGAGCGTTCTATCTGGTCGCCGAGGCCCTCGGCGGTAACGCCTGGGAGACCCCCGGCCGCATTTGGTATGACACGCTCACCGGCACGGGGGTCGGCCGCGCAAGTGATTTCGCGGCCTTCGCTGCGGCCACGGCCCAAACGGCCGCGACCTTGTATGGCATCGGTGGTGCCGCCCACGACGCGGTTCTGCGAGCCTGGGCGACGGTCGGGGTGCTGGCCGGGCCGGAGTAACATCGCGGTATGAAAGTGATTGTCTCGCGCAGTGGCGGGATGGCGGGAATCCGCCTGACCTGGGAAGTCCGAGTCGAAGAGCAACCCGACCCGGCGACGTGGGCCGTTTTTCTCAACTCGCTGCCCTGGGACGATGTCACCGACAGTGAGGCCACCCCCGATCGGTTCGCATACCGCATTCGGTGCGCCCCGCACGAAGTCGTCCTGGCCGAACCACAGGTGAACGGTCCCTGGCGTGATCTGGTCAACCGGGTCAAGGCCGCCAACGGAATGTAGCGCCCCGATCCCGCTGAGGATCAGGCCTTCGGCCGACGGCCCCAGCGCGGCCGCCGTGCCGGATCGTCGGTCAGCGCCGCTTCGATATGTCCGTCGACCTGCTCACGGTGACGGTCTTGCCGATGCGGCGAGCCATCTCCTCGCGACGCTGGCGGCGTTCAGCAACGACGAGAACCTCGTGTTCGATGCGGAAGGCCTTGTAGATGGCCACGCACACACCGATCATGACGAGGGCCAGAATGATGCCGAGTGCCGGGTAGAACACTCGAGGTGCCGATACGGCGAACCGCCGGGAAGTGGGAGGACTGCTGCTCGGCGTTGTCGCCGGTACTTCGGGTAGAGCACTCACTGTGGAACTTTTTTTGAAAACAGATTGCGGCACACGGCAAAACCAGATCGGGCCAAACGCCGGCTCCGCCAGATACCTGCCCCGATGGGCAAATTTCCAGCTGACAGGGCCAGCGTGCCGCATTGTGGGGGCAACAGATATGCGCCCCTGTTTGCCGTGAGCGTACGAAAATCGTGCCGCCACGCTCGCTCTGACCGGCCCGGCATGTGACGATGGACCATGACTTTCGACGACGTGAACGCGGCCTCCGTCCCCGTGCAGATTCTCAGTGAGGATGAGTGCTGGAATGCGTTGCTCTCGGCCAGTCTGGGTCGCGTCGCCGTGGCCGTCGGCGGCATCCCCGACATTTTTCCGGTCAACTTCGTGGCCGCCGATCGGCGCCTGCTGTTCCGCACCGCGTCGGGCACCAAACTGATCGAACTCACTGTGAACAACCGGGTCGCTTTCGAAACGGATGGTGTGGGTCGCGACGACGCCTGGAGTGTCGTTGTGCACGGAACGGCCCGGGCACTCCAGACCCAGCGTGAGATCGATGATGCTGCGGCGTTGCCGTTACGCCCGCTGATTCCCACGGTCAAGCCGGTCTTCGTTGAAATCGTGCCGGAGTCCGTCACGGGGCGGCGGTTCACGCTCGGGCCGGAACCGACGGCGACCCTGACCTGAACCAGGGCGCTACCGTTGGAGGGCGCCCCACCACAACCCGGGGCCAACAGGAGCGCCGTGCCCGCCATGCTCAACCTCACGGTGCACGTGAAGCCCGGCAGCCGTAAGGGTCCGCTCGTGGTCGACGACCCGGATGGTACGCCGGATCACCCTTCGGTGACGGTGTTCCTGCAGCAGCGGGCGGTCGAGGGTGCAGCCAACGACGCCTTGGTGGCCCTGCTGGCCAAGCATTTCATGGTGGCCAAGCGTGATGTGAGCATCATCCGGGGTCACACGTCGAAAATCAAACACCTGCGCATCGACCGGTCCTAGTCGGCGGCACCGGCCGGCACCGCACACAGACCGAACGGGACCCGGCTGAAGCCGCCGCGTCCCGTCCAGGGTGATTCCCGGTTATGCGGCCTAGCTGACGCCGAGCAGGTCGATGACGAAGATCAAGGTCTGGCCGGAGAGCCGGTGGCCGGAACCGGCCGGTCCGTACGCGAGGTGCGGCGGCACGACGAGCTTGCGACGCCCACCGACCTTCATGCCGGGGATCCCTTCCTGCCAGCCTGCGATGAGCGAACGCAGCGGAAAGTTGATCGACTGGCCGCGGTTCCAGGACGAGTCGAACTCGTCGCCGGACGCGAACTCAACGCCGAGGTAGTGCACGTCGACGGTGGCGCCGGCGGTCGCCTCGGCGCCGTCACCGACGACGACATCAACGATCTCGAGTTGGTCGGGCGCGGCGCCCTCTGGGAAGTCAATTTCGGGCTTGGAATTCAAATCAGTCATCCCCCCATCCAACCGGATTCTGCGCCGGATTGCACGCCGGGTGGACCCTCGAAAATTTATACTTGCGCCGGGCCGCCGCGGGGTGCACTCTTGATATACACCAACTCGTCGCATCGGGAGAGTCGTCGGCACTGCCACACCACCGAGGCGGCGAGTTTCTGTTGTGCGCTGCCGGAACGGCGCATGGTCGAAACCGTGCGCTGCCGGAACGGTCAGTCCCGGCGCTTCTGGAACGCCGTTGCAGCCAACCCGGGCAGCGTCTGTGCGAGTACCTCGGCGCGATGCTGCATGAGCAGGTTGAGCAGGTGCGCTTCCTGGGCTTGCAGTGCCGGGGCGCTCTGGCCGCGCACGAGGCGGTCGCGCACGAAGGCGAGGCGCGTCGCATCCGCTATGAACCGGCGCATGGCGAGCTTCTTCAGCCGGTCCTGGCCTGTACCCCAGGCGAGCGCCTGACGTCGACCGGCACCGGTGCCGAGCATCGACACCTCGGCCGGGGTGAACCAGCCGGCCTGGGAATATTCGTGCAGCCGGCGCAGGGTGATCCGGGCTTCCTGCCGGCGCAGAAACACCACGACGAGAATGGCGGCAATGAACAGCGGCACCTGCACCACCACGTAGTAGCCGAGCACGGAAGCGTCGCCGGCGAGCACGAAGGTGGCACCGTTCCAGAGTGCGTGCAGCCCGATCGCGGGAACCAGTCCGAACAGAAAGTAGCCGACCGCGCCGCTCTTGGTGGCGCCGCGTCGTGTGGCCAGACCCAGGGCGAGCCCGATGCAGATGGTGAACGTGACGTGCGCGAACGGTGAGAATACCCCGCGTAGTAGAAAGGTGATGCCGACGGTCTGCGCGGTGCCCTCGGTCAGGGCCAGCCCGAAGTACTGGATATTCTCCGAGAAGGCAAAGCCGGCGGCGATCGCCCCGGCGTAGACGACACCGTCGACGGGGCCCTCGAAGTGGCGGCGCACCGCCCAGAACAGCACCAGTATTCCGAAGCCCTTGGCCACTTCCTCCACAATCGGGGCCTGAATGACAGCGGATGCGAAATCACTCCCGGCGAGCGCGCCCGCGCTGGCCGCGATCGTGATCTGCACGCCGAGGTCGAAGACCAGCGCGCTGACGATGGAGATGCCGGCGCCCCAGAGCAGCGCAAACAGCAGGGCTGGCCGCGGCTCCGGGTCCCAGCGGTCGATCCAGCGCACCGCGAACAGCACGAGCGTGAGTGGCACCAGCGCCAGGAGCATCCCGAACAGCAGCGCGCCGCTACTGAGGAACGTCGTGAGGTAGGCGAACACGGCGAGCAGGGCCAGCCCGGCGAGCACGAGACCGCCGCCGAACATGACGATTCGCCCCCGGTTACGCGGGGGAAGCGGCTCGCGCCAGACCGCTTGCACCGGGCTGGGACTCACCTGAACGTGGTGCGCGGTCGGCTGGCGACCGGGCGGCTGGTGGAGACTCATGACTTGAGATTACCGGGGCGGGCGGCTCGGTCGTCGAACGGCTCGAACGGATCAGTCGTCGAACATGGTGCCGGGGTTCAGCAGGCCCAGCGGGTCGAAGACCGCCTTGAGCCGGCGTTGCAGGGCGAGGCTGGTGTCACCGATCTCGTCGCGCAGCCAGCGACGCTTGAGCACCCCAACGCCGTGTTCGCCGGTGAGTGTGCCGCCGAGTTTGAGGGCCGCCTGAAACATCTCGTCGGCGGCAGCCCAGATCTCGTCGGGCACCTCCGCATCCGCCGCCGCGCCCGGTCGGCGCGTGATCACGAAGTTCGGGTGCAGGTTGCCGTCGCCGGCGTGGGCGACCGTGGGAATGGAAATGCCGGTGCGGGCGCTGATCGCGGCGATCGCGTCGAACATCTCGGCCATGCGCGAGCGGGGCACGGACACGTCTTCGATGAGCACCTGGCCCAACTGTTCGAGGGCAGGGTGCATGGCGCGGCGGATGGCCAGCAGGCGGTCACCGGAGGCAGCATCCGTTGAGAGGGTGGCTTCGCCGCCGGCTTCGCGCAGCACGATGAGCGCGGCGTCGGCCTCGGCGAGCGCCGCCGGCCCGTCGGTCTGCACGAGCAGGAAGGCGCCGCGGCCGAGCGGTAACCCGGCCGATCCCTCCGGGCCGAGGTAGGTTGCCACGTGCCCCAGAGCGACCGGGTCGATCAGTTCCATGACGGCGGGGCGGATGCGTGCGGCCGTGATAGCCGCGCTGGCCGCGGCCGCAGCCCTGACGGTGTTGAAAACGGCGCCGATCGTGGCGATCGTGCCCTCGGTGAGTGCCCGCACCCGCACGGTCGCCTCGACGATGACGCCGAGCGTTCCCTCTGAGCCGGTGAGTAGGGCGGTCAGGTCGTAACCGGTGACGCCCTTCACGGTTCGATGCCCGGTGCGCAGCAGGCTGCCGTCGGCGAGCACGACGGTCAGGCCGAGAACAGCCTCCCGGGTGACCCCGTACTTCGCGCAGAGCAGCCCCCCGGCGTTCGTGGCGATGTTGCCGCCGACGGTGGAGATGGCTTTGCTGGCCGGGTCGGGGGCGAACCAGAGGTTCTGCCGCGCGAGGGCGTCGTTGAGGTCCTGGTTGAGGACGCCGGCTTCGACGACGGCGAGTTCGTCGTCCGGGTTGATTTCGAGGATACGGGTCAGCCCGGCCACGCTCAGCACGATGGATCCGTCGGTGCCGCAGGCTCCGCCGGAGAGGCCGGTTCCGGCGCCACGGGTGACCACGGTGACCCGAAATTCGGTGGCGATACGCAGCGCGGCCTGAACCTGGTCAACCGTCGTGGCACGTACGATGGCGAGCGGCATGCCGTCGGCGACCCAGCCGGACTTGTCGGTGCGGTTTGCCGCGAGGTCGAGGGGGTCGACGCTGACGATATCGCCGAGCTCAAACTGGAGGCGCAGCAGTGCGTTCATCGTCCCAGCCTATCGAGCCGTGCCGTGTCTGATTTCCGCTACCGGCTGCCACCTGCGCGTGGCAGGCTCGGAGGGTGACCATTTCCTCCTCCCCCGCAATCAGGCTCGCCGACCCGGATTTCGCCGAACGGTATCGCATCATGTGCTCCCGGGACACCCGGTTCGACGGCCAGTTCATCACCGGCGTGCACACCACCGGCGTTTACTGCCGGCCGAGCTGCCCGGCGACGACGCCCAAACCCGGCAACGTGACGTTCTACCTCACTGCGGCGGCCGCCCACGAGGCCGGCTTGCGGGCCTGTAAACGCTGCCTGCCCGATGCTGTGCCCGGTTCACCGGCCTGGAACATGCGCGACGACCTCGCCGCCCGGTCGATGCGACTCATCTCGGACGGCGTCGTCGAGCGTGACGGTGTGCCGGGGCTCGCCGCCCGCCTCGGCTACACGCCAAGGCACCTGACCCGGGTGCTCGTCGCCGAACTCGGCGCGGGTCCGCTCGCCCTCGCCAGGGCGCACCGGGCTCAGACGGCCCGCCTGCTGCTGCTGGGCACCGACCTGCCGATCACCGACGTGGCCTTCGCCGCCGGCTTCGGCAGTGTTCGCCAATTCAACGACACCGTCGTCGCTGTCTACGAACGCACCCCGTCCCAGGTGCGTTCCAGCCGCCGTTCCGCGCCGGAGACAACCTCCTCCGGCATCGCCGAAACCAGAATCACGCTGCAACTGCCGGCTCGAACACCGTTCGACGGCGCCGGCGTGCTGCGCTTTCTCGGAACGCGCGCCCTGCCCGGCGTCGAAACGGCCACCGACACGAGCTACGCCCGCACGGTTCGACTGCCGCACGGTACGGGCGTGGTGGAGGTGACCCTGTCGGGAACGGATGCTGCCCCCGCGCTGACTTGCAGCATCCGCTTGGCGCACCTCACCGACCTGGCCCCCCTGGTGAGTCGGATCCGCCGGTTGTTCGACCTCGACGCCGATGCCCAGGCGATCGACCGCCACCTGGCCACTGACCCGGCGTTGGCCTTCTCGGTCGCGCAGACTCCCGGAATCCGCGTACCGGGCAGCATAGACGCCGAGGAATCCCTGTTCCGGGCGCTGATCGGGCAGCAGATCTCTGTCGCTGCGGCCCGCACCGCGCTGACCAGGCTGGCCGACGCCCTCGGCGACCGACTTCCCGGCCCCGAGCTGCAGCTACTGTTCCCCACCCCGGCCCAGATCGCTGCGGGCGGCCTGGCGGTGTTACGAGGGCCCCGCGCCCGCATCGAGACCATTCTGCGGGTCGCGCAGGCACTGGCAGCGGGTGATCTGGCGTTGTCCCCCGGACAGACCCGCGCAGAATTGGAGGGGAGCCTGATGGCCCTGCCCGGTATCGGACCGTGGACGGCCGGCTACGTGGCCATGCGGGTGCTCGGCAGCCCCGATATTCTGCTGACCAGCGACCTGGCACTGCGGCAGGGCGCTGGCCGGCTTGGCCTGGCGGTGGAACCGCGCACCCTCGCCGCCCGCGGGGCTGGCTGGGCGCCCTGGCGCAGTTACGCCGGAATGCACCTGTGGCGCGCGGCCGGCGCTCCTGTGGCTGCTGCATGGGACTCCTCCAAGCAGACCGACCGAGGGTTGGAGCACCCCACAGCGAAACCCGCAGGCCGCGCCGGTTAGCCTAGAAGAGTGAAATTTGCGCATCTACGAGTTGACGGCTCCTCCGTTCCCCGATTGGCCGTGATCTTCGATGATGCGGCGCTGTTCCTCGACGAGGTCATCGATGATGCCCCCCGCGACCTGCAGGACCTGCTCGAACAGGGCGAGGCCGGGTACGAACGTATTCGCGCGCTCAGCCTCGATGCCGTCTCGAACGGTGCAGCACTAACGCCGATCGACGAGCTGCGGCATTCCTCCGCGGTGCTGCGCCCGCCGCAGATCATCGCGATTGGCGCCAACTACGCCGCGCACTCGTCCGAGCTGAGCCTGCGCCTCGAGACGGCGGCGACCGTTTTCTCGCTCTGGCCGAACTCGCTCACCGGGCACGGCTCGACCATCACCTGGCCGCGTGACCTCACCACCCAGGTCGACTACGAAGCCGAACTCGGTGTGATCATCGGTCGCCCAGCGCACAACGTGTCGGTTGCCAACGCGCTGGACTATGTCTTCGGGTACACCGTCGTGAACGACATCACCGCGCGCGACCTGCAGTTCTCCGAGGCCCAGTGGTCCCGTTGCAAGTCCTTCGACGGTTTCACGCCCACCGGTCCGCTCGTCGTCACCGCCGATGAGATCGGCGACCCGCAGAACCTATGGCTGACCACGCACGTCGACGGTCGCATTCTGCAGGACGCCTCGAGCGGCGACATGGTGCGCACCGTCGCGGAGATCATCGCCTACCTGTCCAAAACCTCGACGCTGATGCCGGGAACCCTCATCTCCACCGGCAGCCCTGGCGGTGCCGGTTACAGCCGCAAACCGCCGATCTTTCTGCGCGACGGCTCCACCGTGACCATCTCGATCGACAAGATCGGCATGCTCACGACGCACTGTCGCGAGATCTAGCCGCGCCCCGAGGTCCTGGTCAGAGGCGCGGGTCGTCCTTGCCGTCGCGGGCGAGCAGTTCATCCTCGACCGTGCCGCCGTAGCCATCCGCTTGCGGGTCGCGGTGCAACCCGCCCGAGACCGCGTATTCCTCCTCGGGTGAAAGAACGAGTCGCTTGCGCCCCCAGAAGGCGAAGGCCAAGAGCATCACCAGGTAGACCACGGCGATGGCCGCAATCGCCGGGCGTGCCGGTTCGTTGATGAAGAACCCGAAGAAGATCGCCAGTGAGAGGATGCCGGCGATGACGGCACCCGGAACGCCCCAGGGGCTGCGGTACGGGCGGCTCGCGTTCGGGAACTTTCTGCGCAGCAGCACAAACGACACCATCTGCAGCACGTAGGCGATCACAGCACCCCAGACCGCGATGTTGAGCACGATGGCTCCCGCGACGCCCCCGGCCCCGCCGAGCGAATCGACCAGCACGAGGGCGACGAAACCGATGACCGCACCCACGAGCAGGGCGATGGCCGGGGTCTGACGTTTTCCGGTGAGTGACAGAAACTTCGGGTAGTAGCCGGCCCGCGACAGCGAATACATGTTCCGTCCGTAGGCGAACATGATCCCCTGCAACGAGGCCAGGAGCCCGATCAGCGCGAACAGGGCCAGCACCGCTGCGGCGCCGTCGCCCACAATCGCTCGGAACCCATCGAGCAGAGGCTCGCTCGATCCGGCAATCTCGGACGCACCCACCACTCCGGTGTTGAGAAACAGCACAAGCAGGCCCGTTACGATCAGCGTGGTGCGAGCGATGAGGCCGGCCCGCGGGATATCCCGCACCGGATTGTGCGATTCCTCGGCGGCCAGCGGGAGTTCCTCGATGCCCAGGAAAAACCACATGGCATACGGCAGCGCGAACAGGATCGGAACGATTCCGTGTGGCAGGAAGGCGCTCTGACCGGCATCCGGCGTGATATTGAAGAGGCTGTCCCAGCTGAACAAACCGGAGAACGCGGCCATCACCGAGAACACCAGCAGGATGGCAATGGAGATGATCGCGACGACGATGGCGAATTTGAAGGAGATGGCCGCTCCGGCAGCATTGAGTGCGATGAAAGCGACGTACAGGATGAGCCACCACACCCACGGCGGCAGGGAGACACCGAGCAGTTCCTGCGTGATCCCGTCGGCGTAGGAAGCTGAGAAATACACGATGACGGCGGTGGTCGCGACGTACTCGATGGTCTCGGCCAGCCCGGTGACGAACCCGCCCCAGGGGCCCATGGCGGCGCGGGCGAACGAGTAGGCCCCGCCGGTGTGCGGCATCGCAGACGCCATCTCGCCGATGCTGAAGATCATCCCGTAGTACATGACGATGAGCAGCA
The DNA here is from genome assembly GCF_004402315.1 of Cryobacterium sp. TMT1-3. Classification (NCBI taxonomy): domain Bacteria; kingdom Bacillati; phylum Actinomycetota; class Actinomycetes; order Micrococcales; family Microbacteriaceae; genus Cryobacterium; species Cryobacterium sp. TMT1-3. The sequence goes on along the minus strand of NZ_SOFW01000008.1, from coordinate 11,737 downwards.
GGAAGGCGACCAGCATTCCGCCAAAACCGGCGAAGTCGATACCAAAGTTCCAGCCCGAAAAGTCACCGGAGATCACCGCAGCCACGGCCAGGCCCCACAGGCCCCAGATGCCCGCGCTGCGGGTGAGGCGGCGCTTCTCGAAGTAGCCGGCCTGCGCCGTGGTGTACTTCACGCCCGAAACTTTCAAGGTGTCTTTGGACATCTCAATTCCTTTGCGCTCGTCGCGCACCCGAGGACTTAGCCGAAGGCGGGGCGCAATCGTTCAGTGAGGTTGCCACGATGCTAGGCGGGGAATGGTTCGCTGTATATACCTTTGAAGAAAATCAGGTTCGTGAATCAAAGCCCGAGCACCGCTCCCGCGCTGATGAAGTGTGGTCTAATGGTTGCAAATTGCACGATTGACCCGTTTGACGCCTCACCCGCACCGACTCATCCGCACCGACTCAACGGCACCGAGGAGAAGCCCAGTGAATACTCGATCCGGAAACCTCACCCTCGACGACCTGACCATTCTGGTTTCCAACCGCGAGATCGACACGGTGATCGTCGCGTTCACCGACATGCAGGGCCGACTCGTTGGTAAACGACTCTCCGCGCGGCTGTTCCTGGAGGATGCTGCCGCTCATGGCGCGGAATGCTGCAACTACCTTCTCGCCGTCGACGTCGAGATGAACACCGTCGATGGCTATGCCACGTCGAGCTGGTCGCACGGCTACGGCGATATGGCGATGATCCCGGACCTCGACACGCTGCGGTTGGCCCCGTGGCTGCCCGGAACAGCGCTCGTCACCGCCGACCTGCACTGGCTCGACGAGAAGCCAGTGCTCGCCTCTCCGCGTCAGATTCTGCGCCGGCAACTGGACCGACTGGCCGAACATGGTCTCAAGCCGTTCTGTGCAACCGAGCTCGAGTTCATCGTCTTCGACGACGGCTACCGCGAGGCCTGGAAGAAGGGGTATCACGGCCTCACGCCGGCGAGCGACTACAACATCGATTATTCGCTGTTGGCATCCACTCGAATGGAACCGCTGCTGCGCGATATTCGCCTTGCCATGGACGGCGCCGGCATGTACTGCGAAGGAGTGAAGGGCGAGTGCAATCTCGGGCAGCAGGAGATCGGGTTCCGCTATGCGACCGCCCTGGCCACCTGTGACAACCATTCCGTCTACAAAAGTGGCGCCAAGGAGATCGCCGACGCGCACGGTAAGAGCCTCACGTTCATGGCCAAGTTCAACGAGCGCGAGGGCAACAGCTGCCATATCCACATCAGCCTGCAGGGCCCGGGAGGTGAACCGGTCTTTCACGACGCCCAGGCTGAACACGGCATGTCAACGCTCTTCCGACAGTTCCTGGCCGGACAGGTTGCGCTCATGCGGGAACTGACCCTGTTCTCCGCCCCCAACATCAACTTGTACAAGCGTTACGTGCCGGGTAGTTTCGCGCCGACAGCGCTGGCCTGGGGGCTCGACAATCGAACGTGTGCCCTGCGCGTCGTCGGGCACGGCGCGGCTCTGCGGGTGGAGAACCGGGTTCCCGGCGGCGACGTCAATCAATATCTGGCTGTCGCAGCCTTGATCGCGGCTGGCCTGTACGGCATCGAGCACGAACTCGAGCTGGAACCCGCCTACCAGGGAAACGCGTACACCAGCAACGTGCCGCGAGTTCCGTCGTCTCTGCGCGAATCGGCCGAACTGTTCGCCGGTTCCGTCGCCGCCCGCGAGGCGTTCGGCACCGAGGTCGTCGAGCATTACCTGAACAACGCTCGCATCGAGGTTGACGCCTACAACGCCGCCGTGACCGACTGGGAGCGGGTGCGCGGCTTTGAGCGACTCTGAGACTTTCAGTGACTCTGACGCCAGACCGGTGATCGGCCTGACCACCTATCTCGAACAAGCCCAGACCGGGGTCTGGGATGTGCCGGCCGCGATTCTGCCGCGCGTCTATTTCGACGCGATCACCAACGCCGGCGGCATCGCCGTGCTGCTGCCGCCCCAGCCCGTGAACGCCGCCATCGCCAACCGGGTGCTCGACGGGCTCGACGCCCTGGTCGTCACCGGCGGTAAAGACGTCGACCCGGCTCGCTACGGGCAGGCCGCCCATCCCCAGACCGACGAGCCCCGACCCGATCGAGACGCCTGGGAAGAGGTGCTGCTGCACCAGGCTATCGCCCGCGAACTGCCGTTTCTCGGCATCTGTCGGGGGGCGCAGATGCTCAACGTCGCCCTCGGTGGGAGTCTCCACCAGCATCTGCCCGACCTGGTCGGCGACACCACCTATCAAGCCGGCAACGGTGTGTTCAATGTCGTCGACGTTGCCGTCGAACCAGAGTCGAGGCTCAGCGAACTGCTGGGCAACCAAACGCTCCTGCCGGCGGTGCCGGTGTACCACCACCAGGCCATAGACCGCGTCGCCGCCGGTCTGCGGGTGACAGCCGCAACGGATGCCGGCATCGTGCAGGCTGTGGAGCTGACGACGGTGCCGTTCGGGATGGCCGTTCAGTGGCATCCGGAACAAACGCCCGACGACCTTCGCCTCTTCGCCGGACTGATCAGCGCCGCGCGCGACTTTCGAGCGGCCAGGCAGCACCGGGCCAAGCCAGAACCGCATCCGGCACGGTATCCGGCAGGGGCAGAAAAGGAAACAGCATGAGCAGCTACACCGTCGTCAACCCGGCCGATGAATCGATCGGTGAAACCGTCGAGCACCGGGGCCTGGACGAAACCGACGAGGCGATCGCCCGTGCCGTGCTGGCCCAGACGGTGTGGGCCAGCGTGGTGCCCGCTGACAAGGCCCGCGTCTTACGGCGATTCGCAGAAGTTGTCGACGCTGACCGGGAAAACCTGGCCGCAATCGAGGTCCGCAACTCGGGGCATCCGATCACGCAGGCGCGTTGGGAAGCGGGGCACGTGCGTGACGTGCTCGACTATTACTCGGCAGCTCCCGAGCGCATGTTCGGGCAGCAGATCCCCGTCGCGGGCGGTATCGACCTCACCTTCCACGAGCCGCTCGGCGTGGTCGGTGTCATCACTCCGTGGAACTTTCCGATGACGATCGGTGCCTGGGGATTCGCGCCGGCCCTCGCAGCCGGAAACGCCGTGGTTTTGAAACCGGCGGAATGGACACCGCTGTCAAGCATCCGTTTAGCAGAACTCGCCCTCGACGCGGGTCTGCCGGAAGGACTTTTCCAGGTGCTGCCTGGGCGTGGCTCAGTCGTGGGAAACCGGTTTGTGACGCACCCCGACGTACGCAAGGTCGTGTTCACCGGCTCGACCGCCGTCGGCAAGCAGATCATGGCCGGCTGTGCCGACCAAGTCAAGCGGGTGACCCTGGAACTGGGCGGCAAGAGCGCCAATCTCGTCTTCGCCGACGCCGACCTGGAACGCGCTGCCGCTGCAGCGCCGTCGGGCGTGTTCGAGAACGCGGGCCAGGATTGCTGCGCGCGAAGTCGTATCCTGGTGCAGGCCAGCGTGTTCGATCGGTTCATGGAGCTGCTCGAACCGGCTGTCGCCGCGGTACGGGTCGGCGATCCGACCGACCCGGCCACCGAGATGGGCCCCTTGGTCTCACGACAGCATCACGCTGCCGTGTCGGCGTATCTGCCCGCGGATGCACCGGTCGCCTTCCGCGGGAGCGCTCCGACCGGCCCGGGGTTTTGGATCGCCCCGACCGTACTCACGCCCTCCAGCCGTCTTGATCGCTGCGTGACCGAGGAGATCTTCGGCCCGATCGTGACCGTGCTGCCTTTCGACGATGAGACCGATGCCGTGAAGCTCGCCAATGACACCGACTACGGGTTGTCCGGTTCGATCTGGACCAGGGACGTCGGCCGGGCCATTCGCGTTGCCCGCGGCGTGGAGTCGGGCAACCTGTCGGTCAATTCGCACTCGTCGGTGCGCTACTCGACCCCGTTCGGCGGGTTCAAGCAGTCCGGACTCGGGCGGGAATTGGGACCGGATGCCCCCCTGCACTTCACTGAAACCAAGAACGTTTTCATCGCGGTTGACTAGTTCCACACTGAAGGAGAACCTGTGAGTATCACGCCCATCGACCTGACCCAGCGCCTGGCAGGCAAGGTCGCCGTCATCACCGGCGGGGCCAGTGGTATCGGCCTGGCCACCGCCAGGCGGTTCAGCGCCGAGGGCGCCATCGTCGTCATCGGTGACCTCGACGACACGGCCGGCCAGGCGGCCGCAGATCTGGTCGGCGGTCTCTTCGTCAAGGTCGATGTCACCGATCAGGACCAGGTGGATCATCTCTTCGACACCGCATTCGAGGCTTATGGATCGGTCGACGTGGCCTTCAACAACGCGGGAATTTCTCCGCCCGACGACGACTCCATTGAGACGACCGAACTTCCCGCCTGGCAAAAAGTGCAGGACGTCAACCTCAAATCGGTGTACCTGTGCTGCCGCGCGGCCCTGCGCCATATGGTGCGTCAGGGCAGCGGATCGATCATCAACACCGCCAGTTTCGTCGCCGTGCTGGGGTCAGCGACCAGCCAGATCTCCTACACCGCGTCAAAGGGCGGAGTCCTCGCGATGAGCCGGGAACTGGGCGTGCAGTTCGCCCGCCAGGGCATTCGGGTGAACGCACTCTGCCCGGGGCCGGTCAACACGCTCCTGCTGCAGGAACTGTTCTCGAAGGACCCCGAGCGTGCAGCTCGGCGGCTGGTTCACATTCCGATCGGTCGTTTCGCCGAACCCGAAGAGCTCGCGGCGGCCGTTGCTTTTCTGGCCAGTGACGACTCGTCCTTCATGACCGGCACCACCTTTCTGGTGGATGGTGGCATCAGCTCGGCCTATGTCACGCCAGAGTAGTGCCGGACCGCCGACGGCAGGCCTGAGCAGTGACCTGCTCCTGGGCCCTGTTTCTGGCACCAACACGTTCGAAGAGACGGTGCAACGACTGCTGCAAACGGTGCGGCTGGGTCTGATCGCGCCGGGCGAGCGGCTGCCGGCCGAACGAGAACTGGCTGCGCAATTGGGCGTCAGTCGCGACACGCTGCGCGAGGCGATAGCGTCCCTTGCCGGGGCCGGCTACCTGATTTCCCGGCGTGGGCGCTACGGCGGCACCTTCGTCAGCAACGTGCTGCCCGCGCCGCCGCTGCTGGCGGAGAAAAACCCAACCGGCGCCTCGCACCCGTCGATCACCGCAGCCCAGATCGATGACGTGCTCACCCTGCGGGACATTCTCGAGGTCGGCGGCGCCCGCGCCGCCGCCGGCCGCGTGCTGTCCCCGCCGGAACGTGAGCTGCTCTGGTCGAGCCTGGAGGCGGCCGCGGCCGCCGACGCCGATGAGTACCGCCGCGTCGATTCCCGCCTGCACCTCTATATCGGCGAGTTGGCCGGTTCGCCGTCGCTCGTGCCGCTCCTCGCCGACGTGCGCATGCGGCTCAACGAATTGCTCGATGCCATTCCCCTGCTGGCGCCCAACATCGCCCATTCCAACAAGCAGCATGAACAGATCGTCATCGCAATTCTCACCGGTCGACCGGATGCCGCAACCGACGCCATGCGGGAGCACCTGAGCGGGACCGCCCTGCTGCTGCGCGGTTTTCTCGAATAGGCGGGCTGAGCGGGCCAATCTCACGGGCGTGAGCCCCGACATCCGTTCGCCGCGCTAGTCACCGATCAGGGCTTCAGCCGAGCAGCGCCTCGACCGGGCCGCGCACGAAGAAGAGCACGAACCCGGCCGCGACAACCCAGAGCAGCGGGCTGATCTCGCGGCCCTTGCCCGACAGGCTGCGCACGAGCACCCAGCTGATGAACCCGGCGCCGATGCCGTTGGCGATCGAGTAGGTCAGCGGCATCACGATGATGGTCAAGAAGATGGGCAGGGTGCTGGAGAATTCGGTGAAGTCGAGGTGGCGAATCTGCGACACCATGAGTGCTCCGACGATCACGAGCGCGGCGGCAGCCACTTCGAGAGGCACGATCTGGGTCAGCGGGGTAAAGAACATGGCGGCCAGAAAGAGGATGCCGGTGATCACGTTGGCCGCGCCGGTGCGGGCGCCCTCACCGATTCCGGCGCCCGATTCGATGAACGCGGTGTTCGAGGAGGCGCTCGTGGCCCCGCCGGCGACGGCGCCGATGCCCTCCACGATCAGTGCCGATTTCAGCCGCGGGAACTTGCCGTCCTGATCGGCCAGGCCGGCCTCACTGGCCAGTCCGGTCATGGTGCCCATGGCGTCGAAGAAGTTGGTGAAGACCAGGGTGAAGACGAGCATCACCGCGGCGAGCATGCCGATTCGTTCGAACGCACCGAAGGAGACCTGGCCGATCAGGCCGAGGTCGGGCAGCGCGACAACGCTTGTCGGCAGCACCGGGGCGTTCAGGTTCCAGCCGGCCGGGTTGGTGCCGAACGAGGGCCCGACCTTGAAGATGGCCTCGAGGATCACGGCGATGGCGGTGGTCGCCACGATGCCGATCAGCAGCGCAGCCTTGACCTTACGAGCCAGGAGCACGCCGATAATGATGAGCCCGACGACAAAGACCGCGGTCGGCAGGGTAGCGATCGAGCCGGCGTCACCGAGCTGAACCGGCGGTGAGTTCGCGCCGCTGGCGCGCACGAAGCCGGAGTCGACAAGGCCGATGAACGCGATAAACAGGCCGATACCGACGGTAATGGCGATTTTCAGCTGCCGCGGGATGGCGTTGAAGATGAGTGCGCGCAGGCCGGTCGAAGCGAGGAGCACGATGATGAGGCCGTTGATGACGACGAGGCCCATCGCCTCAGCCCAGGTCACCTGGCCGACGACGCTCACGGCGAGGAACGAGTTGATGCCGAGCCCGGCTGCGAAGCCGTAGGGCAGGCGGGCGATGACGCCGAACAGAATCGTCATGACGCCGGCCGTCAGTGCGGTGACGGCGGCGACCTGCTCATTGGGCAGCCAGCCGCCTTCCACGTCGACGGCGGCCTGGTCGGCGCTGAAGCCGCCGAGAATCAGCGGGTTCAGAATGACGATATAGGCCATCGTGACGAAGGTGACGACGCCGCCGCGAAATTCTCGGGACCAGGTGGAGCCCCGGCTGGTGATCTCGAAATACGAGTCGACGCGGGCCTTCAGGCCACGTGCTGCCGGCTGCGGCGAGGCCGCGTGAGTGGGTGTTTCGGTGCTGCTGATGGTGTGCTCCCGGTGCCGTGGCGTTTAACGCAAGGTTCCAGTCTACGACGGCACCGACCCCTCACACGTGCGGCACGAACCGTCCCCAGGCCAGACGTCGTTCCCGATTCGGGTCGGCTTCGACGTGGTCCGTTTGGTCGATGATGAGCGTCTCACGGGTGGTTTCGTCGTAGCGCGGCCACGTAGCCGATGGCACGCCGCCGGCTACGAAGCCGAGCCACCAGTCCTGCATTCGGGCGCCGATGTTCTGGAAGGCGCGACGACCGCCCAGCGCGGTCATGCCACGACCGAACCAGCCGTCGAGCCGGTCGAACAACGGAAACAGTTCGAGGCCGTGGGTGGCGTCGAGTCCCATCAGCCGCAGCAGGCGCGGCGCCGCGTCGAAGCGGTAGAAGTACACCGGGGCATAGCGGGAATGGCGTTCGCCGACCTTCACGCTCGGGTACCAGAACGAGTAGTCACCGCCGAAATCGAGCGCGGCCCGCAGCGCCGGAATTCCCGGATACTGCGCTTTGAGCGCCTTTTTCGCCTTCTTCTTGGTGTTCTTGAAAATCGCGCGGATGCGCGGGGGCGTCGTGGCGAGAATGTCGATGCGGCCGCTGAACAGCGAGCCCTCCCGCGCGTTGGTGCCGATGATCAGCGGGATGCGGGCGGCCCGACCATCCCGGAAGGCGTCGAGCGGGCGTTCAGGCAGAAAGTCGCCGTCGATGACCGGGCAGAGGGGAATCGTTCCCGGGTCTTGGTCTGGTGTGCGCACGGTGAGCGCCGTCGTCGCCTCGGCGAGCCTGGCCGGGTCGGTCGCGAGCAGCAGGCGGGCGGCATCCGCGTTGCTGTGCGGTCCGGGGCTGTCCACCAGACTGTCCACGAACTCGCCAGCCCACCGCGCGGTGAGGTCACTCGGATACACCGCGTTGGGCGGCGCGCTCTGCGCAATCGCCCCGTGGAACAGCCCGGCGGCACTCGGTACGGTCATCAGGGTGGTGACCGCGTTACCGCCGGCTGACTCACCGAACAGGGTGACGGCATCCGGGTCTCCGCCGAAGGCGCGAATGTTGCCCTGCACCCATTGCAGTGCGGCGACCTGGTCGCGCAGCCCCAGATTGCTCTCGAACGGATGCTCCGGCGTGGCATACCGGGAAAAGTCCAGGTACCCGAGAGCCCCGAGCCGGTAGTTGAGGCTGACGTAGACGATGCCGCCGCGCCGAACGAGTCCCTCGCCCTGGCGCGGCACCTCGCGGCTGGAACCGACGCTGTATGCGCCGCCGTGGATGAACACCATCACGGGGCGCAGGGCGCTTTGCAGCCCCGCACCCTGACGCATCCGCTCGTCGGGAGCGATCACGTTGAGATTGAGGCAGTCCTCCCCCTGTGGGATGCGTGGATGAGCGCCACGAAACTGCCCCTTGTGACTCTGCGGGGCGACGAGGCCCCACTCGCTCGCATCGCGTACCCCGCGCCAGGACGGTGCCGGCTGCGGGGCACGAAAGCGCCGGTCACCGACCGGAGCTGCCGCGTAGGGGATTCCGCGCCAGGCGAGCACTCCGCGCTCGCGCACCCCGCGCAGCAGACCGGTGGATACTCGCACCTCAAGACCTGCCTCGGTGGTGGGATCAGCGAGTTGACTCATGCAGCGAGTCTATTCCGCGGCGCTGTCAGAGCGATGCCGTGCGAGCGGCGCTGCTCGGCGACTACGCTCGAGTCAGATCACGCACCTGAAGAAACGAGAACCACAATGGCACTGCCCTGGACCCTGCACGGCGACGGAAAAACGGTCGGGGCGCAGGAGGTCGTCGGTCCTGGCGAACGTTTGAACTGGCCGTTGACCATCGGAATCGGCTCGCAGCACGTCGTCGCCATGTTCGGTGCGACTTTTCTGGTACCGCTGCTCACCGATTTTCCGCCGAGCACGACGCTGCTGTTCTCGGGCATCGGAACACTGCTCTTTCTGCTGATCACCGGCAATAAACTGCCCAGCTATCTCGGCTCGTCGTTCGCCTTCATCGCACCGATCACCGCGGCAACGGCCTCGGCCGGAATGAGCAGCGCTCTGTTCGGAATCCTCGCCGTCGGGGTACTGCTCGCCCTGGTCGGCGTCATCGTGCAACTCACCGGCACCGGCTGGATCGACCGGCTGATGCCGCCGATCGTGTCGGGCGCCATCGTCGCACTGATCGGCTTCAACCTCGCTCCGGTCGCCAAGGCCAACTTCGAGAAGGCACCGCTCACCGCGCTCATCACCCTCCTCGCCGTGATTTTGTGCACCGTGCTGTTTCGCGGCATCCTCGGCCGGCTGTCGATCTTTCTCGGCGTGGTCGTCGGCTACATCGCGGCGGTCTTTTTCGGCGAAGTTGATTTCAGTCGGGTCGCCGAAGCCGCCTGGATCGGCTTGCCGCCCTTCACCGCGCCGGCTAACCCGTTTGAGAACCCGGCCGCCGTCTTCGGCGTGCTGCCCGCTTTTCTCCCGGTTGTGCTCGTGCTCATCGCCGAGAACGTCGGCCACATCAAGGGGGTCGCCCAGATGACGGATGCGAAGGTGAACCGGCTGACCGGGCGGGCTTTGCTTGCCGACGGCCTGGCCACCATGCTCGCCGGCTTCGGCGGCGGCAGCGGTACCACGACCTACGGTGAAAACATCGGCGTCATGGCGGCGACCCGCATCTACTCAACGGCCGCATACTGGGTTGCGGGAATCGTCGCGATCCTGCTCGGTCTCTCCCCCAAGATCGGTGCGATCATCTTCACGATCCCCGACGGTGTGCTCGGCGGAGTCACCACGGCGCTCTACGGGCTGATCGGTGTCATCGGCGTGAAGATCTGGCTCGACAACAAGGTCGACTTCTCCAAGCCGGTGAACCAGTTCACGGCAGCGACCGCGCTGATCATCGGCATCGCCGACTTCACGCTTAATGCCGGAGCGCTCAGCTTCAACGGCATCGCGCTCGGAACCGTAGCCGCCATCGTGATCTACCACCTGATGACCTGGCTGGCGCGGGTCCGCCGAACCGCCTGACCCGCTCACCAAGCGAATGACCGAAACTGCGCGAACAGCGGGACTGTTCCGCCTAGTGGCGGTAATCGTCGAGTGGGTGGCCCGGTCGCGGGTCGTTCCCCTGTCTCTGGTCGAGGGCGTGTCGCTGGTCGAGCGCGTGAAGACCGTGCTGCGATCGTGCAGGCAGAACGCTACCCCAAGCACTGTCGCTTGCTGAGCCGCCGGGCACGCGCCGGGCGGTGGCCGACAGATCGGGTGAGGCTGGCAGCATGAGCGGGTTCTTGCTCGGTAGGGCGATGAGCGCCTGCTCGGGGTCGATCTCGGCGGCGGGTTGCAGCCAGTATTCGTCGTCTCGGAGCAGGATTTTCCAGCCCCGGTTGTGGAGCAGCAGGTGGTGCAGGGCGCAGAGCAGAATCGCCTGGTCGATGTTGGAAAGTCCCTGCTCAGACCAGTTTTCGAGGTGGTGCGCTTCGGTCCAGGAGGGTGGTCGGTCGCAGTCGGGCCAGCGGCAGCCGCCGTCGCGCACGGCGAGGGCTCGGCGTTGTTCCCGGTTGAACAGGCGTTGGTCTCGTCCCATGTTGAGGGGTTGCCCGGCCTGGTCAAACAGGATGCCGAGATAGCCGGAGTCGCAGAGGTGCCGGGCGATGGTCTCGGCTGAGACGGGGGCCGGGTTGCCCTCAAGATAACCGAATGGCGTGGTGGCAGGTGGGGAGTTGGGCACCGTGGTGGGTTCGCCAAGGCCAGTATCCGCTGAGTCATTCGGCGCTTGGACTGGCGCTCGCACTGCGACCGTGTCGCTCGGCGTCTCGCCGGAGTTGTCGTTCCCGTTCGTGTTCTCGCTGGAGTCCGTGCCGGGCGCAGCGCGTCCACCGGTTCCGACCTGCGCGGCGGTGCCAGCGTGCTCGGCGGTCCCGCCAATCCCAGCGGTCTCGATGCCCCCGGTGGTTCCAGCAATTCTGGCTGTTCCGGTGGTCCCGGTCGTTCCCGTCGTTCCGGTCGTTCCCGTCGTTCCGCTGGTGGTGTTGGTGTCGGTGATTCCGGTGATTCCAGTGATTGCGGCTGTTCCGGTCGCGGTGCGCTCGGCAGGTTTCNCTGTTCCGGTCGCGGTGCGCTCGGCAGGTTTCGTCGGTGTCGGTGTCGGTGTCGCGCTGCTCGGTGAGGGGGTGCGGGCATCCGCTGTGGCGACTGGCGCGGCCGGGGCAGGGATGGTGGTGGGGCGGTCGTGTTCGGTGACGATGACCTGCACGACCGGGCGACGACCACCGAACAGCGTGTTCGGATCAGCGTCGGCGCCGAGCTTGAGCAACTGCGTGAAGGAGTCCGCGGCGATCTGATCCACGGTGCGCGGGTCGTCCTTCACGCTCTGCGCCCACTTCGCCCGCTCCGGGTCGACGAACCGCACCCCACCGCGGCGCGGGCTCGTCAACGCGTCATACGTCGCCATCCACAGCTCGCCCTGCTCCGGCGGCAGCAGCGCATGCAGCGTCACCATGCCATCGGCCCGCCGCCACAGCGACCAGGTGGTATCGTCACGAGCCTGCTTCTCCCGCGCGCGAATGCCCGCCGCGTCGAGTTCGTCGCGCAGCCGGCGGGCTCGTTTGTAGGCCTGCTCGGTATTCATCCCC